>JACQTZ010000012.1 GCA_016210515.1 Chloroflexota bacterium | reverse complement strand
CTTTTTCTCCCGCCTTCCCTTTGCCCTCACCAGGGCCCAGGAGAAGGCCTTGGGGGAGATACTTGGGGACATGGAAAAGGAGCGGCCTATGAGCCGCCTGCTGCAAGGGGACGTGGGCAGCGGCAAGACCGCGGTGGCTTTTGCGGCCCTCCTCTCCGCCATTGCCGGCGGCTATCAGGGGGCCTTCATGGCTCCCACGGAGATCCTCGCCCAGCAGCACTTCAACACCATCTCCCTCCTTCTTGAAGGGCTACCCCGGCCTGCAAGCCGTGGAAACTGGTTCACCTTCAACCTGGCCCCCTTTCCACGTCCCCTTTCCGTTGGCATACTCATCGGCAGCCACAGCAGCAAGCAGAAGAGAGAAATCCAGGCGATGATGGCCCAGGGTGCTCTGGACATGGTGGTGGGGACTCACGCCCTCTTGCAGCAGGGGGTGGAGCTTCCCCGTCTTGCCCTGGCCGTGGTAGACGAGCAGCACCGCTTTGGAGTGATGCAGCGGGCCTCCCTCCGCCAGAAGGGAGAAAGGCCCCACCTGCTGGTCATGTCCGCCACCCCCATACCCCGCTCCCTGGCGCTCACCCTGTATGGCGACCTGGACATCTCCGTGCTGGACGAGCTGCCTCCGGGCCGCCAGACCATCAGGACCCGAAAGGTCCCTCCCGAGCGCCGCCGTGACGCCTACGACTTCCTCCGCCGGGAAGTAACGCAGGGACGCCAGGCTTTCGTCGTCTGTCCTCTCATCGAGGAGTCGGAGGTGCTCCAGACTCGCGCCGCCACTACTGAGTTCGACCACCTCTCGACGGAGGTGTTCCCCGAGCTGTCCCTGGGACTGCTCCACGGTCGCATGCCTTTCAAAGAGAAGGAGGAGGTCATGGCCCGCTTCCAGCGCGGCGACCTGGACATACTGGTCTCCACGCCAGTGGTGGAGGTGGGAATCGACAACCCCAATGCCACCGTCATCCTTATCGAGGGAGCGGACCGCTTTGGCCTGGCGCAGCTCCATCAGTTCCGCGGGCGGGTGGGCCGGGGGAAATACCCCAGCTACTGCCTTCTGCTGTCCGATAATCCGTCGGCAGAGGCAAAGGAGCGCCTGGAGGTCATGGAGCAGGTAAGCGATGGATTCGCGGTGGCAGAAGCAGACTTGCAGTTCCGAGGCCCCGGTGACTACTTTGGCACCCGCCAGAGCGGCCTCCCCGACCTGCGGATGGCCCGCCTCTCCGACCAGGACATCCTGGCCCTGGCCCGCCAGGAGGCGACGGTTCTCCTGAAAGAAGACCCGAATCTGTCCTTGCCCCAGCACCAGCTCCTGGCGCAGAATTTAGCTAATTTCGCATCATCTCCCCAGGGGGAGATGAGCTGACAGGGGCGCCCTTGCAATACCCCATAGAATGTCATTGCGAGGAGTCCCGATCTATCGGGACGACGAGGCAATCTGGTGGTGGGGCATACCTCGCAGCCAGACGACGTGGTGAGCCTGCAGAACCACTGCCGCCGTCCTCCTGTCCCGTTCATGGTGAGTAGGCCCCAAACGCGCACGCCCTACTGGGCGTCGTTGGACTGGCGCTGGGCGGCGGAGGTCACGAAGGACTGGAGCATGCTGGTGAACTCCATGGGGAAGATGAACTTGGTGGCAGGGCCGCTTCCTAGCTGCTTCAGGGTCTCAAAGTACTGGAGGCTCATGGTCCGGGCATCGGCACTCTGGGCCACGGAGTTGATTCTCTCCAGGGCCGTGCTGAAACCCTGTGCTCGAAGGACGGCCGCCTGCTGGTCTCCCTCTGCCTTCAGAATCTCGGCCTGCCTATCTCCTTCTGCCCTCAGAATCTCCGCCTGCTTCTCACCCTCCGCCCGGTTGATGGCAGCCTGGCGTGCGCCCTCGGACTCGGTGATCTCGGCGGTCTTTATGGCCGCGGCGGACTTTTCCCGCTCCATGGCAGCCTTTACTCCTGGGGGTGGGTCTATCTCGTTGATCTCCACCTGGCTCACCTTGACACCCCAGCGGCCGGTGACCTCGTCCATTCGCACCTGGAGCAGGTCCCTGATTCTCTCCCGCTCCGAAAGCGCCTGCGCCAGGCTTGTAGCGCCTATGACGGCCCTTAAGGTGGCGAAGGAGAGGTTTATGGTAGCCACCCGGTAGTTCTCGATCTCCATGACGGCCCTACGCACCTGCTCATCGTCCGCCAGGATTCTATAGTAGATCACAAAGTCCATGTCCACCACCACGTTGTCCAGGGTGATGTACTTCTGGGTTGGCACCCTATCCACCTGCTCCCGCAGGTCTACTTTGAGAGGCTGATCCATAAATGGAATGACCACCCTCAATCCCGGCCCTCGCACATCCATGAACCTGCCCCACCTCAGCACCACCATACGTTCGTACTGCTTGACTATTCTCCAGAACACGCTCTTCCTCCTTTACTCGCTCGTCTTGGATACCCTGAGGGTCAGCCCGTCCAGGCCAACCACCTTCACCTTATCCCCCGCTTTGATTATCTCGTCATCGTCGGCAACGGCGCTCCACAGCTCGCTGGTGAGCTGAACCGTGCCCCTGGGAGCCAGGTCCTTGGTCACGAAGCCCACGCTACCCACTACGGTCCCGGCCGTAGTGACTGTGACTGTCTGCCTGGACCTGACTATGGTCAGCAGGAACCAGCTCCCCCCACCCAGCAGCAGCACGGCCATGGGCACCAGCAGCCACAAGCTCACTCCCACGGCGGGCATGGTGGGAGATGGAGCACCAAAACCGTTGAAAAGCAGAAGTCCCCCTAGCACAAAGCTGACTATAGCCCCTACTCCCAGAATCCCAAACCCCGCCACCTGGAGCTCCAGAAACAGCAGTACCATGGCGAGGAGGATAAAGGCAACTCCGGCCCAGTTCACAGGCAGGTTTCCCAAAACCAGGAAGGCCAGGAGAAGAGAGATGGCCCCCACCACCCCAGGCACTATGAGCCCGGGGCTGAGCAGCTCGACCATGATGCCCAGCCCGCCGATGATAAGCAGAATGAAGGAGATATTGGGGTCGGACAGCACCAGGATAGAGCGCTCCACGAAGCTCATGCTCAAAGGGCGTATCTCCAGCTCGCGCGTGCTCAGGGTGCGAGGGCCTGCGGCGGTTTCCACGGTCATGCCGTCCAGCTTCTCCAGGAGGTCATCCATGTCCACTGCGATGAAGTCCACCACGTCGAGAGCCACCGCTTCCTGGGAGGAGTAGGCCGTGGCTCTGAGCACCGTCGCCTCCAGCTTCTCCACGTTCCTGCCCCGCTGAGAGGCGATGTCCCTCATGAGCGCGGCCGCGTCCTCTGTGGCCTTGTCCTTGATGGTTTCCGGCAGCTCCGCTCCACCCTCGCCCACGGGACTGGCGGCACCGATATTGGTCCCCGGGGCCATGGCGGCGATGTTGGCCGCGGCGGCTATGAAGGTGCCCGCAGAGGCGGCGTGAGCGCCTCCCGGTGCAACATACACCACCGAGGGCACTCGGGATTCCAGGAGATCCGCCACCATGTCCCTGGTGGAGGACAGCAGCCCTCCAGGGGTATCCAGCCGCACTATGATAAGCTCGGCGCTGTCCTTCTGGGCCCTTTCCACAGCCCGATCCAGGTAGCCAGCAGTGACACGATTGATAGCGTCGTCGATATCAATGAGAACCGCATGTCGGCCCTGGCCCAGGGCAACTCCCATCAGTCCTCCCACCAGCGCCAGCACCGACAGTCCCAGCATGAGCAGGCGACGCAACGCTTTAGACAACGGTGGGAAACTCCCCATCTCCCTGGGCATCCTCCACGCGTCCATAATGCCCACTCACCTGCCCTTTGTCAACCGTGCGCCGTTGCACAGAGACAACGGGATGAAACCCTGGTCGTTGGCGGGGTTGTGAGTTCCCTTGTAGTGGCAATGTGGGTGATATGGCTCTGATGTCATTCTGAGCCCTTCACTCTGCTCAGAGCCTGCCCTGAGTTTACCGAAGGGATAAACTCCGCGAAGAATCTAGAGCCTTCTCCTAAGTCCCGATTGCATCGGGACGCCTTAGATTCTTCGGTCGCTGTGCTCCCTCAGAATGACAGGGTGGGTGGAACCCACCTTCTGGCTGTGATGTGTTGAGGGTGGGTTTCGCTACGCTACACCCACCCTACCGACTACCGACTCAGCTTGTCCTACAGCAACGCGCTCGACGCCGCAGCCTGTGGAGCCGTACACCAGGTTAGCAAGACACCGCAGATGGGCAGAGCCAAGGGGAAGAACTACCGCTTGGTGTACTGGGGCGCTCTTCTGGCGCGCTTGAGGCCGTACTTCTTGCTTTCCTTAATGCGGGAGTCCCGAGTAAGAAAGCCGTGCCGCTTGAGGACCTGCCTGAGGCCTACGTCAGCGACCAGCAGGGCGCGAGCGATGCCGTGGCGCAGAGCACCAGCCTGGCTGGTCACTCCTCCACCGTGGAGCTTGACCACCACGCCGAACTTGCCCTGGGTATCCGTCACTTTCATAGGCTCCCAGATGGTGGACTGCCATGCAGCCCATGGAAAAGCCTCTTCCAGGGGCTTGTCGTTCACTGTGAAATCCCCGCGACCAGGGTACAGCCTCACCTGGGCCACTGCCGTCTTCCTTTTTCCTGTTCCGTAGTAGTAGTGCTGTTGCTCTGTCATCCTAGCTCACTGCCTTATCTTCTGTGGACTCCCCGTTTGACTCCGCCACGGACTGCGCCTCTGCCTGGGTAGGGCCTTCCTGCTCCGTGGGGCGCTCCTGGAGCTTCACGTTAGCCTGACCCCTTATCTGGGCCTCATGGGGATGGGTCTCTCCCGCATAAATCTTGAGACGCTTGAGCATCTGGCGGCCCAGAATGTTCTTGGGTAGCATACCACGAACGGCGGCCCGAATTATACGGTCCGGGTGGTTTTCCAGCACCTCAAACATAGGCGTCTCCCGCAAGGAGCCTGGGTAGTTGCTATGGCTACGGTAAAGCTCCTGCTCCAGTTTTCTGCCCGTCACCCTTATTTTGGAGGCGTTGACCACGATGACGTAGTCGCCCGTGAGGATGTGCCTGGCATAGATGGGTTTGTGCTTCCCCTGAAGCAATCCGGACACCTCTGTGGCCAGTCGGCCAAGAATCTGGTCCCTGGCATCGAACACGTGCCATTGGGACTCCACCTGGGATGGTTTGGTATTGCAGGTCTTCATGCTCTTCATACAGCCCTCGTCTCAAGGAACACGTGCTCCCATCCATCTACTATGTCCGCGGAAGAAAACAGGAGCATCGGATAGTTTATCTTCACCAGGGATAGGCCTTTTGCAGGAAGAACCCAGTCGGCGGCCCCCAGTTTACCGCATTCAGCCAGCTCCCTGAACTCATGGAGGCCAAGCCGGCCCAGTCCCACTTCCGCCAAGGCTCCCGCTGTGCGCCGCACCTGCTGCGGCAGAAAGCCGTTGGCGACCATGTCCAGGAAAACCATGTCTGCTTGTCTGCTGACGGAGCATTGGAACACTCGCCGCCTGGTGTTTACCCTTCCATTGGAAAGCGGCCCGGAGAAGGGCGCGAAATCTCTCTCTCCCTCCAGGAGCCGCGCCGCTTCCTGCATGGCAGCAGCATCTAGCGGCTTCCTGACGTGGTGGACAAACCCCTGAAGCAGCGGGGAGTGGGTAGCGCTGTTGAGGATTTTGTAGCGATACTCTCTGCTGATAGCCCACCGGCGAGGATCAAAGTCCAGGGACACTTGGCAGGCGTCCTTTATGGAGATGTCCTCCGGCAGGTAGTGGTTGAGGGCCTGAACGAAGACTCCAGGCGCATAAGATGCCCAGGTATCGAAGGCCACCACCTGACCTTGAGCGTGGACGCCCGCGTCCGTGCGGCCCGCCCCCTTGATGCGCAGCCGCTCTCTCGTAAGAGTATGGATGGCATCTTCCAGGGTCTCCTGGACGGATTTGACGTTCCTCTGGACTTGAAAGCCGTGGTATCCAGCGCCGTTGTACTCCACCAGCAGCGCGAGCCGGCGAAGCTCCTCCAGAGCCAGATGCCCGTCTTCTTTGGCGTGGATGCTCATGGGACCAGCTCCAGAAGTGCCATGGAGGCGCCGTCACCTTTTCTAGGCTCCATTTTCACCACCCTGGTGTACCCCCCAACCCTGGCAGCATACCGCTGGGCCAGATCATCGAACACCTTCCCCACCATATTCTCATCGGTAAGAAAGGTCAGTGCCTGACGCCGATGATGGAGGGTCCCCTTTTTGCCCAGGGTGATTACCTTCTCCACCATGCCCTGCACCTCTTTGGCCTTGGCCTCCGTGGTGTGAATACGCTCATGACGGATCAGGTCTGTCACCTGGGTGCGAAACATCAATATCCGCTGGTCTGTGGGACGGCTGAACTTGCGACCTGATACTCCGTGTCTCATGATTCCTCTACTTTGGAGGTCTCTTTTTCGTCCTCTGATGAGTGAGCTAGTCCGTTGGATTCGTCACCTGAAGGAGTCTTCTCGCGCATGAATCCGAACTCCTTGAGCTTGGTATACAGCTCATCCAGGGACTTGGCACCAAAGTTCCGTATCTTGAGAAGCTCTGCTTCTTCTATCTCCAGCACCTGTCCCACTTTGTTGATGTTGCTCCTTTTGAGACAGTTAAGGGTGCGGGAAGAGAGGTCCAGCTTCTCAATAGGTGTATTGTACTGCTCCATGGGAATGGTTGCCGTGAAGGATGGCCTGTTCGCGGTCCCCTCCCCTGCCTTGTCCGCGTTGGCAAAGAGAAAGAACTGCTCAAGAAGAAGCTCCGCTCCCTTCTTCACTGCATCCACGGGGGTGACGGTGCCGTCGGTCCACACATCCAGTATCAGCCGCTCGTAGTTGGTGATTTGACCCACGCGAGTGCTCTCCACCACGTAGTTCACCTTGCGCACGGGACTGAAGATGGCGTCCACCGGCAGCACGCCTATTGGCAGGCCTTCGGTGTGGCTCGCGGGCACGTACCCCTTGCCTTGCTCCACGTTGAACTCCACGGAAAGCCGCCCTTCCGATGACTCCATAGCAGCCAGGTGAAGCTCAGGGTTAACTATCTCGAAGTCTGAGGAAACGATTATATCTCCCGCCGTGACTATACCTTCCCTGGCTATCTCCAGGCGCAGTTTCCCCGGCCGGCCCGCCAGGGACTTCAGGCGAATAGCCTTGACGTTGACCAGAAACTCAGCCACATCCTCCTTCATGTGAGGGATGATGGAGAACTCGTGAAGAACTCCCTCTATCTTGACCCACGTCACCGCAGTCCCCGGGATTGAGGTCAGGAGCACTCTACGCATGGGATTGCCCAGGGTAGTCCCGTAGCCCGGCCCCAAAGGCTCTACGGTGAATTTGCCATAGTTGTCCTGAGCCTCTAGCACTCGAAGCTCTGGCTTTGGACTCTCTTCCACAACCACTCCTGCTTGCACCATATAAGTATCTCCTCCGCTATCTGGAGTAGTGCTCTACCACCAGTCTCACGTCTATTCCAGTGTCTATCTCCGATGGCTCGGGGAGAGCGACCACCCGCCCCGCCATTTTTTCCTGGTCCAGGCTGAGCCAGTTGGGCAGAGGCCGCCTGGGAATATCTTCCACCATTTGGGCGTAGATGTCGGTCTTCTTGCTGGACTCCTTCCACCCGACCACATCATCCACCTTGACCCGATATGAAGGGATATTGACCTTGCGGTCATTCACCGTGATGTGCCCGTGCCTGACCATCTGCCGAGCTTGATTTCGAGAGTCGGCGAAGTTGAGGCGGTACGTCACGTTGTCCAAGCGCTCTTCCAGAACCTGGAGCAAGTAACTGCCAGTTATGCCAGGGCGATGGAGAGCTTCGTCAAAGTATCTCTGGAACTGCTTCTCCATAACCCCGTATATCTGGCGGGCCTTCTGCTTCTCTCTGAGCTGGGTTCCCCAGTCAGATGTGCGCCGTCTCCTCATAGGCTGGCTTCCTGGAGCCTTCCTCCGGCGTTCCACGGCACACCGAGGGGTGTAGCAGCGCTCTCCCTTGAGAAACTCCTTTACCCCGTTGCGACGGCAAAGCCTGCAAACAGCATCGATATACCTGGCCATACTATCTCCCTTTGAACTCCTTGAACTCTCGGCTACCGTGGTTCTTCTGGCTCACACCACGGTCTGGAGGCAGGACTCCCCTCTATACTCGCCTGCTCTTGGGGGGACGACATCCGTTGTGGGGTATGGGTGTGATGTCCCGAATAGTGGTGATGTAGAGCCCCGCGCCCTGGAGAGAGCGGATGGCAACCTCTCGGCCAGAGCCTGGGCCTTTGACGAACACCTCTACCTGTCTCAATCCGTGCTCCATGGCCTTCCTCGCGGCGATTTCTGCCGCCCGCTGCGCTGAGAAGGCCGTGCCCTTGCGGGAGCCTTTGAAACCGGCGCTACCGGCGCTGCCCCATGCCAGCAGGTTACCCTGGAGGTCCGTGAGACTTACAATGGTGTTGTTGAAGGTGGACTGAATAAAGACCTTCCCCTGGGGAACGAACTTCCTCTCCCGCCTTCTGGCTCTGGGTTTTCGTCTGGTTGTCGTCATGCCCCTCTCCTTACCTTCTAGTTCCGCCGGCCCGCCTTCGTCCGGCCACGGTCTTGCGAGCACCTCGCTTGGTCCTGGCGTTGGTCCTGGTGCGCTGGCCCCTGGCGGGTAGACCGCGACGGTGGCGCAGCCCTCGGTAGGCGCCGATGTCTATGAGCCTGCGGATGTTGCCGTTTACCTCCCGGCGCAGGTCTCCTTCTACCTTGTACTCCTTGTCAATGATCTCCCGAATGCGAGCCAGCTCCTCTTCACTCAGGTCCCGCACCCTGGGATTGCCCTCCACTCCCGCCTTGTTAGCCACGTCTATGGAGGTGACAGGACCAATCCCGTATATGCGGCTCAAGGAGTAGTTCAGCCGCTGCCCATCTGGTATGTCTATACCGGCAATCCTAGCCATGTCTTATCCTCATCTGTTACCCCTGTCTCTGGCGGTGTTTGGGGTTGTCACAGATTACCCTCACCGTCCTGTTTCTTCGGATTACCTTGCACTTCTCACATCTCACTTTAACCGAGGCCTGCACCTTCATAACTCCTCCTCATTTGAAGCGGTACGTGATCCGGCCCCGGGTCAGATCGTACGGCGAAAGCTCTACCAGCACCCTGTCTCCAGGTAGCACACGGATGAAGTGTACTCTTATCTTGCCAGAGGCATGGGCCAGTATCCGATGGCCATTGGCCAAGTCCACCCAAAACATGGCATTGGGCAAAGCCTGGGCCACCGTTCCTTCCACCTCTAGCCCAGGTTTCTTAGGCATCGGTTTCAGCAGCCCGCTTCCAGGTTTTTGACCTTATTATAGCCGAGTCAGCACCTCCGCATCACCCTCTGTGATGAGAAGAGTATTTTCGAAGTGGGCCGATAGGCTCCCGTCTGCGGTCACCACGGTCCAATCGTCCTTCAGCACCCTGGTCTGCCACCCTCCGATGTTGACCATGGGCTCTATGGCAATGGTCATTCCCTTCCTCAGCACGGTCCCTGTGCCCGGAGAGCCAAAGTTGGGAACCTGAGGCTCTTCATGGAGTGCCCTGCCTATTCCATGTCCAACGTACTCCCGCACCACCGAGTAACCTTTTTCTTCCACAAAGGACTGGATGGCCGAGGATATGTCCCCGATTCGAGCGCCGTGGGTGGCCGCGGCAGTTCCTCTCTCCAGTGCCTCCCTGGTCACGTCTATGAGCCCCATCACCGCGAGAGAGACCTCTCCCACCCCCACGCTCACGGCGGCATCCCCATGGAATCCCTCTACTATAGCCCCTACGTCCAGGCTCAGCAGGTCTCCCTCTCGTATGGTCCGGCCTCCCGGGATTCCATGGACAATCTCGTTATTGATGGAGACACAGATGGTGCCCGGATAACCCAGGTATCCCTTGAAGGAGGGCTTTGCCCCCAACCTCTTGATCTCCTGAAAGGCAATGTCATCCAACTCCGCGGTCTTCATGCCCGGCCTCACAGCCTCCACCAGGGTAGCGATGGTTTGTGCTACCACCTTTCCAGCCTGGCGCATGAGCTTTACCTCTCTGGGAGATTTCAGGGTAATGCCCCGTTCCCCGGTTGCCACACCCATAAAAAGAGCCTCTTTCTCCATGTCACATCTATCTTACGTCAGGGCGTTGAGAAGGGATTTCCTCACTTCGTCGATACTCCCCTCGCCGTCCACATCCACCATGTTGCCTTTCCTGCTGTAGTAACGTATCAGAGGGGTGGTCTGCTCCGCAAACACCTGGATCCGGCGGCTCACCGCCTCTGGAGCATCGTCCTCTCGCTGATACAGCTCCCCCCCACACTCATCGCATACACCCTTGCGGCGAGGCGGAGAGTTCACCTCGTGGTACGGTCTCTGGCACCGCCGGCAGATCCACCTTCCTCCCAGCCGCAGCACCAGCTCTTTTTCCGAGACCCGGATGTTCGCCACCCGGTCGATGCTCTCTCCCCTCTTTCCCAGGGCTTCTTCCAGGGCCCGGGCCTGCTCCACGGTACGGGGAAAGCCGTCCAGCACATACCCACCCTTGGCATCGGGGGCCTGGATGCGCTCCTCAATCATCTCGATAATCAGGTCGTCCGGCACCAGCAGTCCCTTTTGCATGTAGGTGCGGGCCGTTTTCCCCAGCTCGGTGCCTCGCGCCTGGTGGTCACGCAGGAGATCCCCCGAGGCAATATGAACGATGCCCAGCGCATCGGATATGCTCTTGGCTTGAGTGCCTTTGCCTGCCCCCGGAGGGCCCAGAAGGACGATACGCACAGCTCTCCTCCTACCGAATGAATCCCTCGTAGTGTCGCATGAGGAGCTGGGCCTCCAGCTGCCTCATGGTGTCCAGTGCCACCCCTACCACAATAAGCATGCTTATGGAGGGGAGCTGAAGGCCGCGCACATCCGTCACCAGGGTAGCGATGAAGGGCAGCACCGCCACCAGGCCAAGGAACAGAGCGCCTCCCCAGGTCACCCGAATGATGATGCGGCTCAGGTACTCCTCGGTAGAGCGTCCCGGCCGTATACCGGGAATGAACCCGCTGTTTCGCTGCAGGTTCTCCGCCAGGTTCTGCTGCCTGAACACGATGAGGGTGTAGAAGAAGGTAAAAACCACCACCAGAATGAAGCTGAAAAGGTAGTAGAAGAAACCGGTGGTGTCAAAGAGACCCTGAATGAAGCCGGCCGCCCTACTCACGAAGGAGGTGCTGTTGAGGTCGTAAAAGTAGCTGGCCACCAGGCCTGGGAATATCATGATGGAGAAGGCAAAGATCAGGGGTATCATGCCCGCGGAGTTCACCTTTATGGGAAGGTGGGTGGCACCGCCCTGCCGGTACATCCGTCCGCCGCGGAAGATGGCCCGGCCGTACTGGATGGGAATCCGCCTCTCCGCCTCGGTGAAGGTCACTATCAGGTATACCATGAGCGTCCCAATAAGCACCAGGGCCATAAGGCCAGCGATGTTATCCCTCTCCAGGAAACCCTGGCCTATCATCTGGGGTAGAGTGGCCACTATCCCTCCAAAGATGATGATAGAGATGCCGTTTCCAATGCCCTTCTCCGTTATCAGCTCCCCTATCCACACCAGGAAGATGGTGCCAGCCACCAGGCTGAGTACGATAGCCAGGGTCGGCAGCAGTTCACCCCCGGATGCGCCCACTCCACCTATCGCGCCTCCCCGCTCAAGGATAATCAGCTGTCCATAGCCCTGAAGAGCGGCAACGGGCACTGTGAGATAGTGGGTCAGCTGGTTTATCCTCTGCCGTCCCGTCTCCCCTTCTTTGCTGAGCTCCTTGAGCTGAGGGATCACGGGCACCATGAGCTGAATGATAATAGAGGCTGTGATGTACGGGTAAACCCCCAGGGAAACGACGCTCAGGCTACGCAGAGCGCCGCCGCTAAAGACATCCAGAAACCCAAAGAGGTCGTTTTGGCGGAAGAAGTTGTCCAGGGCTTCCTTGTTTACTCCGGGCACAGGGACCTGGGCCATGAAACGGAACACCACCAGCATGGCGAACACGAAGAGAAGCCGTGCCCTCAGATCGGGTACCTTCATCGCGTCTACCACGGATTGGAGCAGCCTGGGAGTGCCTCCCTCTGTCCTGGTCACCTGGGTCTGGCGCATCATGGCTATATCTCCACTGCCTTTCCCCCTGCGGCCTCTATCTTGCGCCTGGCTTCCGCGGAGAACTTGTGGGCCATGACGGTGAGGGCACGGCCAACCTCGCCCCGGCCCAGCACCTTTACAGGCAGGTTCAAGCCCCTGATCAGGCGAGCCTCCTTCATGTCCACGGGAGTCACCTGGGACTCCTGGGAAAACCGGATGGCCAGAGCATCCAGATTGACAGTGGCGTAGTACTGTTTGAAGATGTTGGTGAAACCGCGCTGGGCAGGCAGGCGCTTCACCAGAGGAAGCTGGCCTCCTTCAAAGCTGGGGCGCACTCCGCCGCCGGTGCGGGCCTTCTGGCCCTTCACGCCCCGGCCGGAGTACGTACCCTGGCTGCCATTGCCTCGCCCCACGCGCTTTCGCGAGTGGCGAGCTCCCAGGGGTGCTCGTAGCTCGTCTAGTCTCATTCCTCTCCCTGCCTTACCTGTACCAGGTGTCTCACCTTGTGGACCATTCCCAGAATGGAGGGGGTATTCTCCCGCTCCACTTCCTGGTTGAGACGTTTGAGCCCCAATGCTCGGACCACCCGGCCCTGCTCTTTGGGATAGCCCGTTGCGCTTTTCTTCCACTGTATGCGTATCTTGCTCACGACATCCCCTTAACGTTGGGTACTTTACCCCACCCTGTCCTGTCCACAGTTGAACTCTTGTCCAAATCCAGGGCTACGCCTGGCTGACACCCTTCCTCTTGCCCAGCTCCAGGGCCGGGTCCTTGATCTGCGTCAGGCCGTCGATGGTAGCCCTGACCACGTTAATAGCGTTGGAGCTGCCAAAGGACTTGGTGAGAATATCCCGAACTCCCGCCAGCTCCACCACCGCCCTCACAGCCCCACCGGCTATCACCCCCGTGCCAGAGGCGGCGGGCTTGAGGAGAACGGATGACGCGCAGTGACTGGCGATTATCTGGTGGGGGATAGTGGTCCCCTTCAGTGGCACCGTAACCATGTTTTTCCTGGCTACGGTTACCCCTTTTCGCACGGCGTCCGGGACTGCGTAGGCTTTGCCCAGGCCCATCCCCACGTGGCCATGGCCATCGCCCACCACCACCATGACGCTGAAGCCTCGACGCCTTCCCCCTTTCACCACCTTGGTGACACGGCGGATATTCACCACCCTCTCGGCGAACTGCTGCTCCGAGGGCTCCATTACCTCCAGTCGCTCATCCTGTTGTACCATTAAAAATCCAGCCCTGCCTCTCTGGCGGCATCTGCAAATGCCTTGACTCGACCGTGATACTTGTACCCTCCGGTGTCAAAGACTACCTTCTGAATCCCCTTTTCCCTGGCTCTGCGAGCCAACAAGGCTCCCACCAGGGTGGACACCTGCCCCTTGGGCTGGGAGTCTTTGACCTCTTTTATCTCCTGGTCCAGGCTGGAGGCTGCCACCAGGGTAACCCCCAGGGTATCGTCTATGACCTGGCCATAGATGTGGTTTAGACTTCTGAACACGGCCATGCGAGGCCGCACGGAAGTCCCCTCTATCTTCTTGCGTATCCGCTCATGGCGGATAAGGCGCATAACCCTGGCATTCTTGATCCTGGCCATGACTATGTCTTTCTCCCTGCCGATTTGCCCGGCTTGAGGCGGATCCTCTCCTCGGCGAATCGTATCCCTTTACCGCTGTAGGCATTGGGACGGCGTATTTTTTTTATGCGAGCCGCCATCTCTCCCACCGCTTGCTTGTCTGCACCATCTACGTGGACGCGGTTGTTGCCCTCCACCAAGAGGACAACCCCGGGTAACGGGACAACCTCCACGGGATGGCTGTACCCCACCTGCAATACCACCTTCTCCCCCGACTGCTGGGCGCGATAGCCAGCCCCCACCAGCTCAAGGGTCAGCCGATATCCCTGGCTGACTCCTGTGACCATGTTGGACAGAAGAGCGCCGGTGAGGCCGTGAAGAGCCCTATGCTGCCTGCTGTCGGTGGACCTGGTCACCTTCAGCACGTCGCCTTCCCTCAGGATGGAGAGATCCGAGCTGAAGGACTGGGTCAGGGTGCCCTTGCTACCCGTGACCACAATCCTTGTCCCATCTATCTCCACCTGCACATCCCCTGGGATGGTAATCGGTTTATTGCCTATTCTAGACATGTTGCTACCACAAATAACATACGAACTCTCCCCCGATCCCTCGGCGTCGGGCCTCCGCCCCAGTCATTACCCCCTGGGACGTGGACATCACAGCCACTCCGATACCTCCGTACAGGCGAGGTATCTCCTTGCTTCCCAGGTGTCTGCGCAGGCCGGGTTTGCTCACCCGTTTCAAGCCAGAGATGGCCGGCTCTTTCCTCTGATCCCTGTACTTCAGGCGGATTCGCAGGGTACGCTGGGGCCCGCTCCGCAGGATCTCAAAGTCCTCAATGAACCCCTCATTCTTCATTATCCGCGCCAGGGCAACCTTGGAGTTGGATCCTGGCACTACAACCACGTCGTGGCGGACAGCCACGGCGTTCCGTATCCTGGTCAGCATATCGGCTATGGGATCACTTGGATTCATATGTTACTACCAGCTCGCCTTCCTGATGCCCGTAATCTCCCCCTTCAGGGCAAGGCTACGGAAACATATCCTACAGAGCCCAAAATGCCTTATGTAGGCCCGTGGACGAAAACAGAGATTACACCGATTATGAGCTCTTACGGCGTACTTCTTGGGCTTCCTCCACTTGACAATCTGGGATGTCTTGGCCAATTCAACCTTCCTTTAGATTACACACCACTCTGAGATTCTACAGGAGCCAAGGACCTCCCTTGCCAGGCCCTTGACGCTTTCTTGCTGTCACAACCTCTGTCCATTGCCGTTCCCATCAGGCTCCCGCTCCGTCCCTGGTGAAGGGCATCCCCAGGAGCTCCAGGAGACGCATCGCTTCCCGGTCCGTGGAGGCCGTGGTGATGATGGAGACCTGAAGGCTGCGAATACGGTCTATCTGACTGTAGTCTATCTCCGGGAAGATGACCTGCTCCCGAATGCCCAGGGAGTAGTTTCCACGTCCGTCAAAGGCCGTTCGGGAAACACCCCGAAAGTCCCGAATGCGGGGCAGTGCGGCATTGACCAGTCTATCCATAAACTCGTACATTCGGTTACCCCTGAGGGTTACCGAGGTCCCTATGGGTTCTCCTTCCCTCAGCTTGAACGCAGATATGGACCTCCTGGCCCTGGTGATGACGGGTTTCTGGGCGGAGATCAGCGACAGGTCTCGGGTGGCGCTCTCCATGGCGTGGGGGTTGGTTTTTGTCTCCCCAAGCCCTATATTAAGTACCACCTTCTCCAGTCGTGGTACCTGCATGATGTTCCGGTAGCCAAACTCCTCCCGCAGCGCCTCCTTGACCCGGGAGCGGTACCGCTCCAGCAGGCGGGGAACCCTTCTTACCCTGGCGGGAGGCTCAGACGGGGCCTCTTCTTCGGCCGGCCTCTGGCGAGGAGCTCTCCTTGGCCTGGCAGGAGCCGCCTCCGCTGCCACTGGTTCGACAGCAGCAGCCCGGGGCCGCCTGGCCCGTGTGCTCCTGGTTGGAGGAGTCTCAGCCGCAGGAGCTACAGCAGCTTCGGACGCCTCGGGTACTGTAGCCTCGCCCTCCGGGGCGGGGGCTTCTCCTAGTCTATCACTTCTTTGCATGAAGCACACACCCTGACTTTCTTATTGTCCTCCAGAAACTTATGACCTACCCGCACCACGTGGTTGCAGTGAGTACAGACTAACATGGCCTTGGAGGCATGAAAAGGGGCTTCCCTCTGGACAATCCCTGCCTGGCGTATGTTGGGACGCGGGCGGACGTGCCGCTTGATGATATTGGCTCCCTCCACCACCAACAGCTCGTCTTTGGGGAAGACGCGCTGTACCTTGCCGCGCTTTCCCTTGTCTTTGCCAGCGATGATCTGAACCGTGTCCTCTCGCTTGAAGTTCATTACAGCACCTCCGGAGCCAGGGAGAGTATGCGCATGAAAGCCTTGTCCCTGAGCTCGCGAGCCACGGGGCCAAAGATACGTGTGCCCCGAGGATTCAGGTTGTCGGTCAAAATCACTGCGGCGTTCTCGTCAAAACGAATATAAGACCCGTCGGAACGCCGGTGAGGAGCGGCAGTGCGCACAATGACCGCTCGCACCACCTCCCCCTTCTTCACCGGCGCGGCTGGCACAGCCTCTTTTACCGAGGCCACGATGACGTCCCCCAGGTGAGCGTATCTCCTGCGGCTTCCTCCAGGGATGTTGATACACATGATAACCTTGGCCCCAGAGTTATCGGCCACAGTCAGGCGGGAGTATATCTGGATCATGCCTCTTTCTCCTGGCCCCCCTGGTCCTTGCTTTCCGTCACTTCAAGGTTTCCCATTTCCACAGGAGCCAGCCCCAGGGCCGCGTCGCCAGTGGGGATATCCCCCGTGGAAAGGACCTGGGTCACCCTCCAACGCTTCGTCTTGGACAAGGGACGCGTCTCCACAATGTTCACCACATCTCCCACTTTACACTCGTTTCCCTCGTCGTGGGCGTAGAACTTGGTCACCTGTTTGACCGCCTTGTTGTAAATGGGATGGGTCTGGCTCCACTCCACAGCCACCACCACCGTCTTGTCCATCTTGCCACTTATCACACGGCCAACCCTGGTCTTTCTTCGTCCTCTTACCATCTCATCTCTCCCTGATTCCCCTCTGGCGCATCACCGTTTTTATCCTGGCGATGGTTTTCCGTGCCTTCCTTAGCTCTTGGGGATTGTTAAGCTGGCGTGTGCTCAGGCGGAAGCGAACATTCATTAGCTCCCTGTGGGTGCTATCCAGCTCTGAGGCCAGTTGTTCATCCGTGAGATTGCGAACTTCCAGAATGTCCACAGGTGCTTCCTCTACTCCGACGCCTGCTGGCCGTCACCCCGAGATATCATTGTTGTGCTAATGGGCAGCTTGTGGGAGGCCAGCCTCAGGGCCTCCTGGGCCACATCCTGCTCGATCCCAGACACCTCAAAGAGGATACGGCCTGGTTTGACCACGGCAACCCAGTGGTCCACAGCGCCCTTTCCACCACCCATGCGGGTCTCCGCCGGCTTGGTGGTGACGGGTTTGTCCGGAAAGACGCGGACCCATACCTGCCCACCTCGCCTGAAGTGGCGGGTGATGGCCCTGCGCGCGGCCTCTATCTGCCGTGCTGTGACCCACGCGGTGGAGGTAGCCTTGAGGCCAAAGTCGCCAAAGTCGATTTGATTCCCCAGTTGCGACCTGCCGCGGCGACGGCCCTTATGCATTTTCCGATATTTGGTTCTTTTGGGCTGCAGCATGCTGCGACTCCTCTGAGGGCTCCTCCTGCCCTCCCACGGTAACCTCAATCATTCGCATCTCTTCGGCCTCCACCTCAGTCTCCAACTCCTTCATCGCTGGCAGAATGTCGCCTTTGTAGATCCACACTTTCACTCCAACACGCCCCATAGCAGTGTGGGCTTCCGCCAGGCCGAAGTCTATATCCGCCCTGAGGGTATGGAGGGGTACACGCCCTTCCATCACCTTCTCTCGACGTGCTATCTCTATGCCTCCCAATCTGCCCCCACATATGATCTTTATGCCCAGCGCCCCGGCCTGCATCGCCCTGCCCATGGCCTGATGCATTGCCCGGCGGAACGCGATCCTCCGCCCCAGTTGCTCAGCGATGCTCGCGGCCACGAGCTGGGCATCCAACTCTGGCTGTCGAATCTCTTGCACGTTCAGTCTAGCCCTTTTGTGGCTCAATCCCTCCACCATTTTGCGCACATCTTCAACCCTCTGTCCTCCCCGGCCAATGACGATGCCCGGCCTGGCAGAGTGTATGGTAACCACCAGCTCCTGAGCGCCTCTCTCCAGTTCAACCCGAGATATGCCGGCCTCAGGCAGACGGGACAGGATGGAGCGGCGTATCTGCAGGTCCTCCTGGAGCAGTTCGCGGTACTGGGCGGGCTTGTTGGCGTACCACTTGGCCTGCCAGTCCTTGATTATCCCCAGGCGAAACCCCACGGGATGAGTCTTTTGACCCATCAGGACGCCTCCTCTTCTTCGTCAACCAGCACGGTGACGTGGCTACTGCGCTTCAAGATCCGGCTGGCCCTGCCCCTGGACCTAGCCCTGGTCCTCCGCAGGGTAGCCCCCGCATCGGCGTGAATGGCTACAATCTTGAGGTCTCCTTGCGCCATCATGTGGTTGTTCTCCGCGTTGCTGGCGGCGGACTTCACCACCTTGGCCACCTCTCGAGCTATAGGGGTGGAAAGGAAGCTCAGTATTTGCAGGGCGGCTTCCACCTTTTGCCCGCGAACGGTCTTGAGGACCCGACGCACCTTCCTGGGGGACGCGGTAACGTTCTTAGCCACGGCTTTTACGGCCATTCTGTGTTCCTAACCTCTCCCCGCTGGGGTTGTGGTGCTTCTCACCTGGGTGGTGCGCTCGGACTTGGAGGAGTGGCCCCGGAAAGTCCTGGTGGGGGCAAACTCCCCCAGCCGGTAGCCCACCATGTTCTCCGTGATAAAAAGAGGAACGTGCCTGCGACCATCATGCACGGCGATGGTCATGCCCACCATGTCCGGCATGATCATGGAAGCCCTGGACCAGGTCTTGATCACGGCCTTGACCCCGCTCCTCTGAAGAGCTTCCACCTTCTTCATCAGCTTAGGATGAACAAAAGGCCCCTTTTTGATGGATCTGGACATCCTTTACTCCCTTACTCCCTGCTTCCCTTTACCATGGTTTCTGCCCTCTAGCTCCTGCGCCTTACAATCATGCCACTGCCCTTGTTGCGGCGACGGGTCCTGTACCCCAGGGCTGGCTTGCCCCAGGGGGTCTTGGGCCCAGGCATTCCTATGGGAGAGCGGCCTTCCCCTCCTCCATGAGGATGGTCGTTGGGGTTCATGGCGACCCCCCTTACCTCTGGCCTGCGCCCCATGTGGCGTTTAGTGCCAGCTTTACCCAGCTTGAGGTTCTTGTGGTCCACATTGCCTACCTGGCCAATGGTGGCCATGCACTCCGGATTGATTCGGCGCACCTCTCCGGAGGGCATCCGCAGCAGGACATAGCTCTCCTCGCGAGCCAGCACCTGAGCCGAGGTGCCAGCACCCCTCACCAGTTGACCTCCCCTGCCAGGATGCATCTCCACGTTGTGCACCGAGCTTCCAGACGGGATGAGTTTCAGAGGAAGGGCGTTGCCCACGCTTATCTCGGCGTTGGGGCCGGACATAATGCTGGCTCCCACCGTCAATCCCTGGGGAACCAGGTTGTACCGCTTGTCCCCATCGGCATACTGAACCAGGGCGATGCGGGCAGAGCGGTTGGGGTCGTACTCAATGGCAACCACTTTGCCCGGAATCCCCACCTTGTCCCTTTTGAAATCGATGGCACGTAGACTTCTCTTGGCGCCCCCTCCCCGTTGGCGAACCGTTATCTTACCCTGGGCGTTTCTCCCTCCCCTCTTGCGCAGAGGGGAAAGCAGAGCCCTTTCCGGTCCTTTTGGGGTGATCTCCTCAAAGGACGAGAGGACGACGCCCCGTCGCCCTGGAGATGTGGGCTTTACACTTCTCAGCGGCACTTAAGCTCCCTCAAATATCTGAATCTTGTCCCCGGTTCGGAGGCTCACCACCGCCTTCTTCCAAGAAGGCTCCTGGGCCAGCCTCCGTCCAAACCGTTTCATCTTGCCCTTGACGGTCAGCATGTTTACATCGACTACCTTCACGCCAAAGGACTCCTCTACCGCCCTCTTCACCTGGGCCTTGTTGGCCCGGGAGTCCACCTCAAAGGCATACTTGTTTTGTCCATCCTGCAGGATGGTGCTCTTCTCTGTAATCAGTGGCCTTCGAAGAACCTCAAAAACGTGCATGGCCATCGCTTCAGCTCTCCCCCTGACCCTCGACCTCCGCCTCTACCCCGGTGTCCCTGGAGGCCCATAGCTCCTCGGCTCGCCGCACCGCCTCCGCCGTCATGATAACACGGTCGTGATTGAGCAGGTCCATGACATTCAGCTGAGGCGCAGGAAGAGTCCTGGCTCGGCGAAGGTTCCTGGCAGAGAGAATCACGTCCATCTGAGGAGTGGAGGTGACGATGAGGACGGGCGTAGTTATCTGCAAATTGGACAGCACTTGCGCCATCTCCCTGGTCTTGGCCTGACCCGGATGGAGCTCGCTCACCACCAGCAGCTTCTCTTCACGAACCTTCTGGGAGAGGAGACAACGAATGGCGCCGCGGTTCATTTTTTTGGGGATGCGTTGCGAGTAGTCCCTGGGATGAGGCCCAAAAACTACGCCTCCATGACGCCACTGGGGCGAGCGGGTGCTACCCTGCCGCGCCCTGCCGGTGTGCTTCTGTCGCCAGGGCTTCACTCCTCCGCCTGAGACCATGCCCCGGGTCTTGGTGTCGGAGGTCCCCTGGCGGGCATTGGCCATGTGGGCCACCGCCACCTGGTGTACCAGGGCCTGGTTCATGGGCACACCAAACAGGCTCTCGCTCACCTCGATGGTGTCCACCGACTCTCCAGAGGAGTTCCAGAGGGGAAGCTGCATGGTCTACGCCCTCCTCCGCGACTCTTTGACCATAACCATTCCATCTTTGGCCCCTGGAACGGCTCCCCTGACCAGCAGGAGGTTGCGCTCCGGGTCCACCTTTATGACCTTCAGACTGATGGCGGTGACCCGGTGGTCTCCCATGTGCCCCGCCATGCGAGTCCCCTTCCATATTCTTCCAGGAGAGGTATTGGAGCTGATGGAGCCTGGCGCTCTCTCGCGGTCGGACTGTCCATGGGTCTTGGGGCCACCTCGGAAGTGGTAACGTTTCACTCCTCCAGCAAATCCCTTGCCCTTGGATATGCCGATGATGTCCACCAGGTCTCCGGGCTGGAAAATTCCTACGTCAATCCTTTGACCTACCTGAGCATCCCCCAAATCGTCCACCCTGAACTCTCGCAAGTGACGGAGGGGGGTCGCCCTATTCAGATGAGCCGCCTCGGGCTTGTTAAGCTTCTTGGCATCTTCATAGCCAAGCTGCACCGCCTGATAGCCGTGCCTTTGCCTGGTCTTCACCTGGGTGACCACGCAAGGCCCCGCCTCGATGACGCTTACAGGCTCCACCGCGCCATCCTCAAGGAAGATGCGAGTCATGCCCTGTTTCCATCCCAAGATGCCTTTCATGCCTCTTCCTAACATCGTTAGAGTTTGATGGAGATGTCCACGCCCGCAGGCACACTGAGCCGTGTGAGGGCATCAATGGTCTTGGAGCTGGGGTCCAGAATGTCTATAAGGCGTTTGTGAGAGCGCAGTTCAAAGTGCTCCCGGGAGTCCTTGTCTATGTGAGGGGAGCGGATGACACAAAACCTCCTGATGGACGTGGGCAGGGGCACAGGCCCGGCCACACCCGCGCCAGTCCGCTCCGCAGCCTCCACTATCTGGGTTGCAGAAAGGTCCAGGACCTTGTGGTCAAAAGCCCTTAGCACTATGCGAATCTTCTGCTGTGGCATATCTCCTAACCTTTATACCTTTACCAGTTCCTGGGCCACTCCCTGAGGGACTTCCTCATAGTGGTGGAACTCCATGGAGTGGCTTGCCCTTCCCTGGGTGAGGGAGCGCAGAGAGGTTATGTACCCAAAGGTCTCCGCCAGAGGTATAAAAGCCCGCACCGTCTGCAAGGCCTCCTGGCCTTCGATGTTGCGAATACGGGCACGCCGGCCGCCCAGGTCACCCAGCACCTCTCCCAGAAACTCGCCGGGAGTGACTACTTCTACCTCCATAATAGGCTCCAGAAGCACGGCTTTGCCCCTTCTCACGCCCTCTTTGACACCCATGGATCCCGCCATTTTGAACGCCATCTCCGATGAGTCCACCGGATGATAGCTCCCATCCACCAGGGATACCTTTACATCTATCACGGGGTAGCCAGCCAGAACGCCACCCTCCAGGGCCTCCCTTACCCCCTTCTCCACCGGGAGAATGTACTCTTTGGGAATGGCCGCTCCCACTATGCGGTTCTCAAACTGGATGCCGCTGTTCCTCTCCAGAGGCTCAAGCTCCAGCCATACGTGGCCGTACTGTCCGTGGCCTCCAGTCTGGCGTATGAACCTGCCCTCGGCCTTTGCGGGCACGGTGATGGTCTCTCGATAGGACACCCGAGGTCGGCCTATGTTGGCTGCCACCAGGAACTCCCTCTTCAACCTCTCCACCAGTACCTCCAGGTGCAGCTCTCCCATACCCGACATGATGGTCTGTCCCGTCTCCTCATCCACCTTGACCCGGAAGGTGGGGTCTTCCTCGGACAGCTTGGTCAGAGAATCGATGAGTTTGTCCTGATCCATCTTGGTTTTGGGCTCAATGGCTACGGACACCACCGGCTCCGGGAAGCGGATGGACTCCAGAATCACGGGCATGGCTTCGCTGCAAATGGTGTCCCCTGTGAAGGTGTTCTTCAAGCCCACGGCAGCCGCGATATTGCCAGCGGAGACCACCTCTATCTCCTCCCTGCGGTTGGCGTGCATGTTGAGCACTCTACCCATCCGCTCACGAACACTCTTGGTGGAGTTATACACGGAGGCCCCGGCTTTCACCTGGCCAGAGTACACCCGCAGGTACACCAGACGGCCTACGTGGGGGTCTATCATAATCTTGAAAGCCAGAGCAGAGAAGGGAGCTGCCTCATCGGCCTCTAAAGATACCTTCTCTCCCGATTTGGCATGGAGTCCACTCATGGGAGGTACGTCCAGAGGGGAAGGGAGGTAGTCGCAAACGGCATCCAGCATGGCGTGGATACCCTTGTTGCGAAGAGCACTTCCACACAACACGGGGACAACGACGTTCCTTATGGTAGCTCTCCTCAGAGCCTGTTTAATCTCCTCTTTGGAGATGGGCTGCTCTTCCAGGTACTTGGCCATCAAAGCATCGTCGGTTTCTGCCACCTTTTCCACCAGCCGTTCCCTGTAGCTCCTGACCTCCTCTAGCATCTCCTGGGGGACAGGAGACTCCTGGGGAACGTAGTCCCCATTCGACGGGAATATCATAGCCTTCTCTTCCACCAGGTCTACCACTCCCGTGAAAGAGCTCTCCGCCCCTATGGGGAGTTGCACTGCGACGGGGTTGGCTTTGAGACGGCGGGTGATCATGTCCACGGTACGGTGGAAGTTAGCTCCCAGGCGGTCCATCTTGTTGATAAAGCAGATACGGGGCACACGATACCTGTCGGCCTGGCGCCATACCGTTTCCGACTGGGGCTGCACTCCCGCCACCGCGTCAAACACCACCACACCGCCGTCCAGGACTCGCAGGCTCCTCTCCACCTCTGCAGTGAAGTCCACGTGCCCCGGCGTATCTATGATGTTGATGTGGCAGTCTTTCCACTCACAGGTGGTAGCCGCGGCGGTGATGGTAATCCCCCGCTCTCTTTCCTGGGCCATCCAGTCCATCACCGTGGTGCCTTCATCCACGTCGCCTATCTTGTACGTGCGTCCGGTGAAGAACAACACCCGCTCTGTGACGGTGGTCTTGCCCGCGTCTATATGAGCAATAAAACCTATATTTCGTATCCGATCCACTGGAAATCTCTCCAATCCAATTCAAGGGAGCCTGCTTATCGGCCTGTGGTGGAGGAAACCTCACCACTTGTAGTGCACGAAGGCTCTGTTGGCCTCGGCCATGCGGTGGATTTCCTCTCTTCTTCTCACCGCTGCTCCCTGTCCTTTGGAAGCCTCCTGAAGCTCCAGAGCCAGCCTCTCGGCCATGGGACGTCCCGTCCTGGCGAGGCTAGCCCGGAGAATCCAACGCATAGCCAGGGATTGCTGCCTGTTACTTCTCACCTCTACAGGCACCTGGTATGTGGCACCCCCTACCCGCCGAGGTTTCACCTCCAGCTGAGGGGTAGCATTTCTCAACGCCTGGGTGAAGGTCTCCAGGGGGTCTCTGGAGGTCTCCTTCTCCACTATGTCCAGCGCATCGTAAACAATGCGCTGGGCCACGGACTTCTTGCCCCGGGTCATCACCTTGTTGATGAAACCGGCCACGTATACGCTGTTGTACTTGGGGTCCGGCGCAATCTCCCGGATGATAACACTTCTGCGACGAGCCATGATCTTACCTGCCAGACCTTGCTACTGTTACTTGTTTGGTGCCATACTTGCTACGCCCGCGTTTTCGGTCTACTACTCCGGTGCAGTCCAAAGCGCCTCTTATGATGTGGTAACGGACTCCGGGAAGATCCTTTACCCTGCCTCCCCGTATGAGCACCACCGAGTGCTCCTGAAGGGTGTGGCCTTCTCCAGGAATGTAGGCCGTCACCTCCATGCCATTGGCCAGGCGGACGCGAGCAACCTTCCTCAACGCCGAGTTGGGCTTTTTGGGAGTCACGGTCCGCACCTGCACGCAGACGCCCCTCTTTTGGGGAGAGCCGCCAGTCCGCTTCACGCGGTTCTTCAGGGAGTTAAAGCCATAGCGCAACGCTGGGGCCTTGGCCTTCCTGATTACCCTGACCCTGGGCTTTCTTACCAACTGGTTCACTGTAGGCATGTACAATGGCTCCTGGTTCCAGCAACCCAAGCACAAAGATTTATTGTGAGTGCCAAACACTAAATCTATCGCTAGATGAGGGTTTTGTCAACACTTTTTATCGTCAGGTTTCTTATGTCATGAGCGATGGGGGCACTCCCCCATCCTTCCTGGTGGAAGAACGGGGTTAGTCAGAGACTCCACGTGCCTAACCTGAGCGGGTGGGGAGCTACCCTGGCAATGAGCTGGCCCCGGACGTCTGTACCATCCTGGCTACCTTGCCATGGTCCAGCCAGACGATACGCTGTGCCCTGTTGCCTACCTCAGGGTCGTGGGTGGCCACGATAATGGTGCAGCCCTGCCGGTGGAGCCTGTCCAGGATGTCCAGGACTATGTCCTCGTTTCCCTTGTCCAGGTTGCCTGTAGGCTCGTCAGCCAGCACCACCTTGGGCTCGTTGATGAGGGCGCGAGCGATGCAGACCCGTTGCTGTTCACCGCCCGATAGCTGGGATGGCAGGTGGCGCAGTCTGTGACCCAGGCCCACGGCCTCCAGCGCCAACCCTGCTTCTTTTTCGTCGGCTATGCTGTGAAAGTACTGGGCCAGCATGACATTCTCCAGGGCCGTCAAGTATGGAACCAGGTAGAACTGCTGGAATATCAACCCCACCGTCTCTCTCCTGAAGTGGGTAAGCTCCCTCTGTCCTAGCCTGACTACATCCACGCCGCTTACTAGCATCTGCCCGCCGGTGGGCCGGTCGAGACAGCCCATGATGTTCAGCAAGGTGGTCTTTCCGGATCCCGATGGGCCCATCAGGGCCACCCACTCTCCTGGTGCAATGGTCAAGCTGACACCGTCCAAGGCCACTGCACCGTCGTACCGGCGGCTGAGGTCCAGGGCTTCTATGATAGGCTGACTTGTCATGTTTCTATTCACCTCGTAAGGTTCTAGTAGGCTCAATGGCGATGGCTCTCCGAAGGGGAAGCAGGCTGGCCAGCAGACAGAGTGCAAGAGCACTAATAAGACTAGCAAGAAATGCCAACGGCTCTACCGAGATGAAGGTGTCAAACACCCACTGGCCAATTCCCTCGGCCAGGAGAAAGCCGCCCAGGTAACCAGCCAGCCCGCCAACCAGGGCGATGGCCACTGCTTCGCTCAGAAACAGAAGTGCTACACGATTGTCGCTGGCACCCAGGGCTTTCATCAGGCCTACCTCCCTGGTTCGCTCCAGCACTGAAGCGCTCATAGTGCTGAACATGGTAAAGACAGAGGCCACCATTACCACTGTCGCCACCAGGGCCATGAGCGTCTGCACCCGTGAGAGGGTCGTCCTTTCGCCGTGGGCTATCTGGGCCACCAGCCTGGCCTGTGAGCCAGGGACCAGGGACTCCAGCTCACCGGCAAAGGAGTCCAGGCTGCCCACGTTGGGCAGTGCGCTCACCTGCACCAGGTCCACCTGGCCCTCCCTGTCGCTGAGGCCCTGGGCTGCGGACAGCTCCACCAATACCTGGCTGTCCTCGGAGACCCCGGTCTGCGCCACGCCAGCCACCTGGAACTGGTACAAATGTCCCTGAAACTCCACTTCCAATCCAGCCCCGGGAGCCAGGTTCAAGCGCTGGGCTACTCTGCTTCCCACCAGGGCTTCCTGGCTGCCCTGGGGCCACCGGCCTTCCAGGGCCCACCCGGGGTTCATGCGGCGAAGCGCTGCCAGTTCCGCCCCTGCCAGCACCACGGGCGCACCTCCTGCTTTCACCACCAGGTATTGCATTGGAGCGTAGTCCAGCACTCCCTCTACTTTCCCCAGGGTCTCTATGTCCTCCTGCGCCATAAACTCGCCTTTAGCACCACTGAAGCCCAGGCCCACCAGCCCCGTGACCAGGGGACTGGACTCCGGAAGCAGAAGCACGTTGGCTCCGTACTTGCGAAGTTGAAGCCCTGCCCTGTTTCCCAGATCCAGGGAGAGGCTTACCAAGGCCGATACCATGGCCGTTGCCAGCAGAACCGCCAGGGCCGCCACCGCCAGACGGGACCTGCGCTGCACCAGCGCCTTGCGGACGACGCGAAAGAACACGAATCAGCCCTCCCTCAACAAACGCACTGGTTGTAACTTCAGCGCCCATCTGACTGGTGGGAGGCTGCCGGTCAGGGCAACACCCACGCCCAGGACAACAGCAACAGGAAGAACGGATAGGTTAAACTCCGCAGGGGTGCTGAAGACCCTCCTGCCCGCCAAGTCGGCCAGCCAGAAGCCACTCAGGTAGCCGGCCAGCCCTCCTGCCAGGCCTATGAGGCCAGTCTCCACCAGGAAAATGGTGGCCACTTGTGCATTGTCGGCTCCCAGGGCCTTCATCAGTCCCACCTCGCCCGCTCTTTCCCGCACGGTGACTGTCACCGTGGTCATTACCCCTATCAGGGCAGCGGCCAAGGCCACCCCCGTGAGCAGCACCATCAGGCGCTGGAGGCGGAGGATGAATGCCCCCTCGGATTCGGATATCTGGCGGATGGCTGAGACCTCGGCACTGGGGAGCACCTCCTTGATCTGGGTTATAATGGCGTCCAGGATTGGGCTACAGTACCACTTTTCGTACTCCTTCGGTGTCATCTCTTCGGGCTTCTTTTCCCTTATGTCCGGTGCCAGCTTCTCTTTGGGTAGGGCAAGGGCGCTGACCATCACCCTGCTGGCCCCGTACTCTACTCCCGCCAGGGCCTGGGCTACCGGAAGGTGGACGAAGACTCGCTCCTCCTCTAGCCCCCCTGTTTGGAGGAGCCCGGCCACTCGAAGGGTCTCGACCATGTCACCGCGCCTCACGTTGAAGGTGTCACCCACCCCTATCCCCAGGCGGCGAGCCAGGGCTACCCCCACCAGGCTGTCTTTCGTGCTCCCTTCTTCAGGCCAATCCCCTTGCACCTGCCACCAGGGTGAGAGGGGCCTAGCGCCAGTACCGAAGTGCTCCTCTTTGCTGGTGGGAGTGTTACCAGCAAAGGTGCTCCTCACCGTGGCGCCCACAGGGATATGCAGGGTTCGCTCGAACCAGGTGCCAGTGAGAACTGTCTGCTGGCCCTGCTCCCCCACGGTCACCATCGCGTCCAGAAATGGGGTGAGTCCCAGGATGTTGTTTCGCCAGAAGATGGACTTGACCTTGACCATCTCCCTTTCGTCCAGGAGTTCCTGGCCTGCGGTAGGAGAGTAGCTGACGCCACCTATCTCCACCTGGAGGTTCTGGGAGCGGGGCGTCACCAGGATATTGGCCCCGTAGGAGCGCATCTCCTTGGCCATCCTTTCGGTGAGGCCAAGGGACACCGTCAAAAGGGCCGATGCCAGGGCGACGCCTAGCGACACCGCCAGAAAAGTCAGGAGGGTCCGACGCTTCCTCCGCAGAATAGCTTCTTTGACCAAATTAAAGAGCATTGAATCCTTTAGCCGGGCCAGCCTTCCAGCAGAGAGGTCGCGGAAATGACCACGCTGTCTCCTTCTATTACGCCATCCAGTGGTAGGGGGTTGCAGCCGCCGCCCAGGCCCATGGTATTCATGGGAATGGGTGCGTTGCAGTTCTTACAAATGGCGTGCCGGCCTTCCTGCATATAGCCGACAGTGCCGCAGATCTGACAGGCATCCAGGGCGACCATCACCTCGCCATCCTCCAGCTTCACCACCAGGAAGCGGACGCCCACACCGTGGTCGTGATAGACGTACTTGTGCAGCTTGCCGGTCTTCAGGCCTGCCAACGGAATTACTATTGAGCCATCACGAGCGGCAACCTCCTCCGGCACGGGGTCCGTAATGTCCGAGCTGGCCAGGGCGCTCGCTGTCATGGCCAGAAGCAGCACAGCCACCGTAGCCACCAGGCTGAGACGCCACACTCTCTCCCTCCTGGCGGCAGCCAGAAGTTTCCGTCGCTGGGCTGCACTCTCTTCACTCTCAGGTGTCGGGCTCGGCCCATAGGCGCTCCACAACACCATCAGGAGTGGCAGCACCAGGATGGCCATGAGGATCAGAGTAGAGGAGCGGTCCCGCACAAAGTAGCCCAGCCAGCGCATCACCTCAGCACGCATGGGCAGCACGCCCACCTCGGCGAACTCATGAACGCTCCCTGCCAGCAGCCTCAGAGAGAGGAGCAGCAAGACGATGCTGGTGATGGTGAAAAAACGCCCGAGATTGATCCTCAGGCTGCCCCGGACAAAGAGAACGGCAAAGATGACGGCTATGGCCAGGCCCAGGGAACCACCCATGAAGCTGGCCGCATCGGGCTCACCCAGGGAGGCGGCCAGCAGGAACAGAACGGTCTCCACTCCTTCACGAAAGACCATGAAGAAGGTGAAGGCCAGTAGGCCAAGGCCCTGGCGGCGGGCCTCGCGGGTGCTGAGGATGGAAGCCAGGCTGGCCTCCATATGGGTTCTTATGTTGCGGGCGGTGCGCCACATCCAGATGACCAGGGTGGCTACCAGAATCCCGGCGATGCCGAACAGGGTGCCTTCCACATACTCGTTCTCAGGGTCTATTCCAATGGCCTGGAAAACCCCCGCCAGGGCCAGGCTGGCAGCCACCGCCGCGCCCAGCCCCCAGTAGACGTAAGGGCGAAGAGCAGTCCTACCCGACTTCCCCAGGTAAACCAGCACTATGCCCACTATGAGAGCTGCTTCAATGCCCTCCCGCAGGGTGATGATAAAAGCCGTCAGCATGAACTACCTCCATAAGACTCAAGCGTCAAGCAGGCCTGCCTCCAGGGTTCCCCTGGCGGTGACTACTGCGGTGACTACTAGAGATGCGCCCATGGATTTTCCTTTCTACTCCGATACTGGAATGGCTGCGACCGAAAGGGTCGGCTAACTGGGAATCTCCTGTGCTTGACGCGGCAGCACCAAGCTCCGAATTCGAGCGCTGATGGCATCGATGACCAAGACGACGACCAGGGTGACCAGCATGGCGGTGGTCAGATTACGGTACTGTAGAAGCTGCACGTACCCGAAGAGGTAGAACCCGATGCCACCTGCTCCCACAAATCCCATGATCGACGATGCCCGAACGTTGTACTCAAACATGAACAGGAGCTGACTAAGGATGGTGTTTGCCGCCTCTGGCACCAGGGCGAACCTCAGAAGTTGAAGGCGGTTGGCCCCTGTGCCCTGAACTGCTTGCACTACTTCCTGGTCAACACCCTCGAATGCCTCGTAGTAGAGCTTGCCAAGATAGCCGAGTGTATAGCAGGCGATGCCAAGAGTGCCCGCCGCCGGGCCGAGTCCAAAAGCGACGACGAAGACGATAGCCCACAGCAACGCAGGGATGGTACGAACCGCTCCTAGCACAAGCTTAAGGCCGCTGGTGATTGCCGGGTTGAACAGTGTGCGCGTGGCTGGCAGGGCCATCGGCAGAGCAAAGAGAAACCCCAGGATTGTGCCGACAAAGGCGATCTGAAGGGTCTCCAGCATGGCCCTAAGGATGGTGGGCAGCACATCGAGGTTCGGCGGGAAGAGCGATTTGGAAAATTCTGCGAGGTTGCCTCCACCTTTGCTCCATCGCCCCGTATCGAGCAAGTCCATCTGTCCCATAGCCAGCACGACCAGGAGCGCGATAACGATATGCGGCAGCCACGTGCGAGCCGAACGTTTTGTCACTGGGTCAGCCTCTTGATGGCTTCCAGCGTCACGGAGGCGGCCGGACCCTCATGGATTTTTTGCCCATCGTGAAAGTAAACGGCCTTGTCGCCAAATCTGGAGACGAGGTCGAGTTCATGAGTTGTGACGACGAAGGTGACGCCTCCCTTCGCAATATCGCGGACGACCTCCATGATTTCGTAGGCGCGTGGGGTGTCCAAATGAGCGACGAACTCATCCGCAAGAATAAGCTTGGGTTGTTGCATGAGCGCCCGAGCGATGGCGACGCGCTGACGCTCACCTCCGCTGAGGTGGTAGGCCCGCTCGTACGACTTATGGCCGATGCCGAGGCTCTCGAGCACCTGCTGGGCTTTGTCAATGGACTCTTGCGGGAAGTGTCCCAGCAGCGACGCCATGGTGCCCGTGCGCCCCAGCGTCCCTATAAGCGTATTCTGAAGGACGCTCAGGCTGTGCACAATCCCCAAGTGCTGAGGGATGTAAGCGACCAGGCGGGTAAGCTCTTTGGGTGGTTTTGCCATTCGGGTGAGGTCCGTGCCAAGCACGGTGATAGACCCTTGCTGAGGTCGCAGCAATCCTTTGAACGCTTTTAACAGCGTCGTCTTGCCACTGCCGCTTGGCCCCAGAACCATGCACACCGTTCCCTCGGCAACCTGCAAGTCGACGCCACGAAGCACCTGCGATCTCCGTGAATAGGAGAACCAGACGTTCTTCGCATCAATAGCCAGCTTTGTCTCAACCTCACGGTGCGGAACGGTCACCATGCCCCTCATCTCAGGATTACCGCAGACTTTCCGTAAAGCTCAACTTGGTTGTGTTCAGCGCGCTCGTCAACCCCGCTAGGTGTTTCTCGTTGTCGCTGGGCTCAAACCGCACAAAGATGCCCGAGATGAACTTTCTCATCAATGCCTTGTTCTCGGGCTTGCCAAGCTCCAGGAAGGCGGCCTGCAGCTCGGACCGCAGTGGCTCTTTTAGGTCCTTACTGAATATCAAGGCGTGTGACGGGATGGGGCCCTGCTGGTCGATGACATTGGTCCCATCCAGCACTTCCCGATAGAGAGTCTCGGACACGTCACCTGCGATAATAGCCACATCTACTTGCCCCTTTTTCAATGCCTCCCATGCCTGAGCATAGCCCCCAGCAAAGAGCACCTCTCCAAAGAAGCTCTTGGCATCAGGTTGGGCGGCTGAGCCGTCAACCAATCCCTTTTCTATTAGCCGTGCCAAGGGAAAGACATAGCCAGAGGTGGAGAGCTGGCTGGAGAATGCGACTTTCTTGCCGCGCAGGTCCTCCAGCTTGGTATAGGGGCTATCCTTGCGCACCACCCAGTAGGAGTAGTAGTAGGGCTGTTCCTGCTTCTCCTGGCCAATGACCACTTCGCGTATCTCGGCCAGGGCGACGGTAGCGCCTGCGTGCTTCTGGGCCAGGGCGGCAGGCCAGGCACTCATGAAAGCAGCGTCGGCATGGCCGAACCGCAACGATTCAATAACTCCAGCAAAGAGCGTAGGGAAGAGCATCTCCACGTCTGCGTTGACGCGGGACTCCAGGAACTTTTCGATCTCTTGGGAATCGGCTCGGAGAGACTCTGGATTGCCGGTCGGCTGGACAGCGATGAGCAGCTTCTGCTTTGTCCCTGGCTGAGATGTGGGCGTCACGCCCGACCCCGTCGATGTTGCGGTGGACAATAACGCAGGAGTCGCCGTTCCGCTGGCGCATGCCGCAACGACGACGGTCACGATTGCGCTGGCGAACGCGAGCATCAGCGAGTTACGCCGTATGTGCAGGGCGCGATGATTGCCGTAGAGCATCTTACATCCTCCCACCTTGAACTTGTGAGACACCTTGGTGCATTCCCTGGCCTTGCCCAGGCTAACGTGTACTGGTATATATATCAACGGCCACATACCGTTGTGAGACATTGTATAATACTTAGGATACACCAACAGCATTAGTGATATCATACTACACACCCGGTGTCAAGGCCTGCATTGCCATTTTCCGCCATCGCTCACGCCTTTTCGGGTGAAACCGGCTCATCTCCTTGACGTGGCTCACCGTGAGAGCTATTTTAGGAGCGAGGTAGATCATGGCCAGAACCAGCAGAGAGACCAGAAAAAAGACACCCCCAGCACAAACCAGCCCAGAACGCCTCTCTCCGGTGGCAGAGAACTACCTTCTCTCCCTGTATGTCCTGGGTGAGGAGGGACTGCGGACCACCGCCGGTCGGGTTGCAGAGCACTTGAAGAGCTTCCCTTCCAGCGAAGGGCTGGGCACTACCCTGCCATCGGTCCTGGGCATGGTACGCAGAATGGCCAAGGAAGGTCTGCTGGAGATGACCCCGGACAAAGAGATGAAGCTGACTACGCTGGGGGTAGCGCGGGCCGAAGGCATGGTGCGACGACACAGGCTGGCAGAGAGAATGGTGGTAGACCTGCTGGGGCTGGAGCTCCACAAGGCCCATGTAGAAGCCCACAGGCTGGAGCACGCCATATCCCCTGACCTGGAGGCCAGGATCATAGAGAAGCTGGGAAACCCCACCACCTGTCCCTTTGGCAAGCCCATCCCCGGCAGCGGGTACGTTCCCCCTTCAGGGCCGAGGTTGGCCCTGGACCAGGCGCAGCATGGAACCAGCTATCGCGTTGACCGGGTCCCGGAGGAAGACCCCGAGCTGCTACGATTCCTGGTGGAGCAGGGCATTCTGCCTGGAAAGACGGTCACAGTTGTGGAGGCCAGCCCTCACCGAGGGGTGATCACCATCAAGAGCGAACAGGGGGAAGAGTCCCTGGGCTACGGCGTCGCCGCACGCATCTGGGTGCGCCCGTGCGACTAGCCTCAATGCTGCAACGTCCGAGGCGTGGTACAGAAGCTGAGGGCGTGTGCTCACGTGGCAGGCCCCAGGGTGTTATACAATCCCCCAAGCCATACCTGGCCTCTCGTGGCCAGCGCTACTTCCTGAACAGCACCAGGTAGCTCTTCCCGTTCAGGTCACGCTGGCTTACAAAGCGAAGCCCGGTCTTCTGGCCCAGCTCCTTGGCCTCATCCTCACTCACCCTGACCTCCAGAGGAGGTCCTTCCTCCATAGCTCGTTTGTACCACTCCAGGACGGCAAGCCAGCCCCCCTTGTGGAGCAACCCCTGAGCCTCCGCCAGGAAGCCTTCCCTGTCCTTGGCCGCATGAAGCGCAAAGGCCAGAAAGACCCCATCTATGCTGTCTTTGTCCAGGGGCAGCTTCTTCGCTTTCCAGTGGAGCACCTCCACGTTGCTCAGGTGCACCGCAGATAGACGCTGGCGGCACTCCTCCAGCATCTCCTCTCTCGTGTCCAGGGCGTAGAGTTTTCCCTGGTTGACATACTTGGCCAAGGGGACGGTGAAGAAGCCTGTGCCACAGCCGATATCCGCCACCACGTGGTACGGCCTCAGTGGGATCATGGAGATGACACGGTCTGGGTCCAGCAGCTCGCGGCGCTCTGGAGCCAGCAATACGTCCCTGTGACCCGAATTGAGTTTGTTTACCATAGCCGACTCCTCCTGAACGAATAGCCCCGGCTGAACCTCTCTCCCAGACCCTCCCAATGCTGCCCAGGATGATCCAGTGAAAGATGCCTTAACCGTGTGAAAAGGGGCACACTCGCATTGTACACCCTTTTGCCCTTCCCAGACATGGGTGTGTACTCGCCCGGTAGATTATAGAGCCGTGCATAGCGGTCTAAACGTCTCCAGTGGTCAGCCTGAAATGGTAGGTGTCATTCCGAATGCAGCGAAGCGCAGTGAGGAATCTAGGGCGTCCCATCCTTGCTAAAGGCGTAGGTCTTAGATTCTTCGTCGTCCTTCAGAGAAGGACTTCCTCAGAATGACAAGGCTTATGT
>JACQTZ010000013.1 GCA_016210515.1 Chloroflexota bacterium | reverse complement strand
GCCCTGCGACAGGTCCTGGGCACTCTCGTCCGGCAGCACGGCTCCCTGGTGACTCCCGACCGCCTGCGCTTCGACTTCACCCACGTCAGCCCCCTCTCGCCCGAGGAGCTGCGAGAGGTGCAACGCCTGACCAACGAGAAGATTCGTGAGAACATTACAGTCAGCTCCCAGGAGACCACCTACCGCCAGGCCGTCTCCCAGGGCGCGCTGGCCTTCTTCGGCGACAGGTACGGCGACCGGGTGCGGATGGTGGAGGTGGCTGATCCTTCGACAGGCTCAGGACAGGCTGCGCCCTTCAGCCTGGAGGTTTGCGGCGGGACCCATGTCCACCGCACCGGCGACATTGGCCTGTGCCACATCGTGTCCGAGAGCAGCATCGGCTCCGGCCTCCGTCGCATCGAGGCCGTGACCGGCCGCGCCGCCGAAGAGCTGATGGCCTTACAGTCTGCCACCCTGGAGGAGTTGTCGCGGCGGTTGCAGGTATCCCCAGACCAGCTAGCATCCCGCATCGCTGATGTGCTGGCCCAGATGGAGCAGACCACCAGGCAGGCCGAGACCCTGGAGCGGGAGCTGTTGAAGCGCCAGGTGGCGGAGCTGCCCCGGAAGCAGGTGGCGGGCATAAACGTGGTATCGGGCGAGCTGAAGGTCTCCGCCGTGGAGCTTCTGCGGGAGGCCGGCGACTGGCTCAAGAACGACGTGAAAAGCGGGGTGGTGGCCCTGGGCGCAGTGCTGGAGGGCCGCCCCACTATGCTTATCATGGCCACCAGGGACGTCGTTGACCAGGGGTTCCACGCTGGCAACGTGGTGAAGGAGGCGGCCAAAGTCATGGGCGGGGGCGGAGGTGGTCGTCCGGAGATGGGCCAGGCCGGAGGGCGTGATCCTGGCAAGCTGAAGGACGCTCTACGTGCAGCCGAGGAGGAGGTAAGGCGATGGAGGCGGAACGTCTGAGGATCCTTGGGCTGGACGTAGGCGAGCGTCGTATCGGCGTGGCCCTGAGCGATCCCACGGGTACACTGGTCAGCCCGCAGCCTGCCATTCAACGCACCAGCCTCGAAGAGGACATCCGGGCCGTGGTGCGCCTGGCGGTAGACCACCAGGCAAAAGCCATCGTGGTGGGGCTGCCCATATCCCTCAACGGCAGGATGGAGCGCCAGGCTCGCCTGGTACAGCGGTTCATCCGGGCCCTGGCCGAAGCGGCGCCTGTTCCAGTGCGCTCCCAGGACGAGCGATTCTCCACCGTAGAGGCGGAGCGTCTCCTACGAGATGGTGGTCACCAGCCCTCGCGAGAAAAGGGCCTGCGGGACTCGGCATCGGCCGCGGTAATCCTCCGTGCCTACTTGGACTCAGAGCGCAACTACTAGCCTTCGCCTCAGGCAAGTCAATCGTCATTGCGAGCGAGTCCTCGAAGCGTGGCAACCTGGTGGGGTGGCCTCTTCCATCTCCTGCCCTGAGCGAAGCCGAAGGGAACCATATGAGCGGGGCCATGTAGAGGCAGGTTTTAAACCTGCCCCTACGGGCAGATTTACGAGAGGAAGGACTCGCCTTGCTCGTTTACTCCCTCGCTTGCTATACTCATCTGGCCTTGATAGACATGTTTCCCCGAAAGGCGTCCTAGTATGACCAAGCGCATCTTCCTCATAGGCCATCCTGTCGGCCACTCCGTCTCTCCTGCCTTCCAGCAGGCTGCCCTGGACTACTACGCTCTGGATGTGCGGTACGAGGCGATGGACGTGGACGTCCCTTCGCTGCCGCGAGCAGTGTCAACGTTGCGCGACACTGGCGTGATGGGAGCCAACGTTACCGTGCCCCACAAGGAGGCGGTGGTAGCCCTCCTCGATGAGCTGGAGGAGGAGGCACGCCTGATAGGGGCCGTCAACACCATCGAGAACCGCCACGGAGCACTGGTCGGCCATAACACCGATGCCCAGGGCTTTCTAAGGTCGCTCAAAGAGGAGGCTGGTTTCGATGCGACGGGCAAGACAGTCCTGGTTCTGGGAGCCGGCGGGGCCGCACGGGCGGTGGTCGTGGCCCTGGCCGGTGCTGGGGTAAGCTCCCTGGTAGTCGCTAACCGCACCTTGGAACGGGCGAGGTCGCTGGTGGAGAGCCTGCGCTCCGTCTTTCCCGCTGCCGAAGCTGTCGCCTTGCATCCCGACTCTCTGGCTCCCGTGGCCGCTCGTAGCCACCTCATCGTCAACTGCACCTCGATGGGGATGAGCGGTGGAACGGGCCAGGGCGAGACGCCCATCGGGGCTGACCTCATTCCCTCTCACGCGCTGGTGTGCGACCTGGTGTACAATCCCAGAGAGACCCCGCTGCTGCGGGAGGCTGCCAGGGCAGGGGCGAGAGTGCTGGGTGGCCTGCCCATGCTGGTGTACCAGGGAGCCGCCGCCTTTGAGCTATGGACTGGCAAGAAGGCCCCTACCAAAGTGATGTTCGAGGCTGCCGAAAAGGCCCTGAGGGCTATGCAGTCGGCGAGGAGTTAACCTATGCTGCGCTTTCTCACGGCAGGGGAGTCCCACGGCAAAGCTCTCACGGTCATAGTGGAGGGGATTCCCGCGAATCTCTCTCTGACAGAGGAGTACATTGAGCGACAGATGGCCCGACGTCAGGTGGGCTACGGCCGTGGCGGCCGAATGCAGATCGAGAAGGACCGGGCCGAGCTTATCTCCGGTGTCCGTCATGGCCTCACTCTAGGCTCACCCATATCCATGCTCATCGTGAACAGGGACTTCGCCACTGGCAAAGGGCCGGACGGTGTGCCCTGGACAGAGGAGATGAGCGTAGCCCCATCCGATGTCCCCTTTGAGCCTATCACAAGTCTACGGCCGGGCCATGCCGACACCCCTGGCATCGCCAAGTACATGCAGACCGACGCCCGCAACATCCTGGAGCGCTCCAGCGCGCGGGAGACGGCGGCGCGGGTGGCCGCAGGGGCAGTGGCCCGGCGGTTCCTGGAGGAGTTCGGCGTCGAGGTGCACGGCCACGTGCTGTGCATCGGGGGTGTCCATGCCAGGCCCCCCGCCATCATAGACTGGGACGCGTTGGAGGAGACGCCTTACCACAGAGACAACCCCCAAGGCTCCAAGATGGCCGCGGTGCGCTGTGCCGACCCCGAGGCCGCGGAGCGGATGATCGCCGAGATAGATGCCGCGAGAGGGGCGGGAGACAGCGTGGGCGGCATCGTCGAGGTGGTTGCCACGGGAGCGCCCATCGGCCTGGGCAGCCACATCCAGTGGGACCGCAAGCTCACCACCAGGCTCGCGGCCGCGGTCATGAGCATCAACGCCGTCAAGGGAGTGGAGTTCGGCGCGGGGTTCGCCCAGGCAGACATGCGAGGCTCCCAGGTGCACGACGTGGTCAAGCCGGTAGGGGAGTGGGAGCGCGCTCCGGACGGAGGATGGGTGCGACCCTGGCCGCGGCGCACCAACAACTCCGGCGGCCTGGAGGGAGGCATGACCACCGGCGAGCCTGTGGTGGTGCGGGCCATCCTGAAGCCCATCGCAACCCTTATGAACGGGCTGGAGACGGTGGACCTGACCACCGGAGAGTTCGTTGAGCGCGCCCACTTCGAGCGCAGCGACGTCAGCGTTGCGCCGTCGTGCGCTGTTGTCGCGGAGGCCATGGTCGCCCTCACCCTCGCCGACGCCATGCTGGAGAAGTTCGGCGGCGACCACATAGCGGAGACTCGGCGCAACTGGCGCGCCTACATGGCCTCCGCCGGCCCGCGTGGGTAGTGAGAGAAACGGCGCTCCGCTCCATGTGGTTCACGAGATTGGTTGTTATTGTGCCTGCTCATGGGCAAGGGCAAGACAAGAAGCCATACCCACATGACCATATGCTATGATTAGCATACACCAAAATCTTTATCCTAGAAGCTGTTAAGAGGAAAGACCATGACCGAATTCCAGGAAGGTACCAATGACTGGCAGCGTCTACCGCTGCGGCTGGCGTGGCCTTTCGCTTCTGAACATGGTCTTGCGGAAGAGGTGGCCAGGATACGTGCTGCGCCTATTCAGCTAAGGAGAGGGCTAATGATCCGCCTGCTCCAAGTCAAAGGATTGCTCGATGAGTTCATTGACACTCGATGGCGCTTTGGAAGAACCCAGCACGCCCAACGACTGATGGGCCAATACATCCGGCGTGTTGAACGGTATGGGAACGTCGACTTCAGCCCAAGCGACGAAGAAACCGACGAGATCGAAGACACCTTGGACAACCCAGAGTTCGCTCTCGAATACGAACTCGAGAGTTTCATGTACAGCAACTGGGACCGCATTAACTTCGGGAGGCCATTGAAACTCTATAGACATGAAGATGGCAGAGATGGCCGACAATTTGATACGGGAGAGATCGGCCGTATGGATTTCCTCTGCGAGGATCCCTCGGACGAGAGCCTAGTCGTCATCGAGCTAAAGAAGGGTCGGGCAGGCGACAAGGTAGTCGGTCAGGTTCTGCGATACATGGGCTGGTTAGTAGCCAATCTTGCAAACGGGCGTCCCGTGCGAGGTGTGATCATCTCACCACTGGCCGATGACCCTGGTCTCAAGTATGCCCTTAACGTTGCTTCAAACATCGAATGGAAATGTTACGAGGTCACGTTCTCACTGACCTCGCCGGTATAGCCATCGCCATTGGCTACCACCGGGTTTGCCATAAACGCCATATTCCAGCAAGGACTTTGGCAGGAATACCTTCCAAGCCATTGACTGTGGCACTGTTGCCCTGTCTAGGCTGAAGCTGCTGTTCGGGCTCTTGAGGGTTTCTGCGCTGCGCCAGGAAGCGCTCCGCCCTCTCAGATTAGCAAGCTCACCATGAGTGGTGGGAGAGATGTCATGCTGAACCCTTCGGCTTCGCTCATGGTAAACTCCGTGAAGCATCTGGTGGGGAGGTGGCCCCACCGCCAGATTCCTCGCTGGCGCTCGGAATGACATTTATAAGGTTTTCTTGGTTCACCACGCTAGCCTCTCTTCCCCCTCGGTACAATCTCGTACCGGACCTCCCACTCCTCGTTGCGGTTCAAGGCGGACAGGAAGTACTCCAACTGCTCCTTGCCCCATCGTACGCCCTTGAACATGCAACTGTTGAGGCACATCAGGCTGTCGGCGTCGAAGCCGCCTAGCACAGCGCCCCGGAAGTCGGCGCCCTCCAACTGCGTCCTGTGCATGTTGATGTCCACGAGCCTCGCGCCCCTGAAGTTAGCGCCTCGCAGGTCCGAGTGGGTGAGGTTGGCCCCGGTCAGGTCGGAGCCTTCGAAGCTCACCTCGCGAAGGACGCTACCCCGTAGCTGAACGCCCCGGAGGTCGCACCCCGAAAGGTCGGCCCCGGATATGTCCAGGACATCCCGTGAGTCCGGGGAGTGCAAACGCTCGAACTCCGCAACGCTGTTTCGCAGGGCGGCTATCAACCTCTCTTTGTCCATGCTCTCCTCTGCTCCGTGAGAATCTAGGGATCACCCTTCGACAAGCTCAGGGTGAGCGGGTTTGGCTTTCCCTGCCGCTCATGGTGAGCCTGTCGAACCATAGCCCCTCGGCTATCTGGTGGAATGTGCCTAATACTAGGGTCAACGGTTTCCCCCGTCAAGAAGGTTTGCTGATATAATTGAGTCCGATTCTCAGGACGATGACTGAAGTGAGAGAGACGACAAGCCGCTACCGGCGCATCGTGGTCAAGGCGGGGACCAACGTCCTCACCGGTGGCAGCGATAGCCTCGACCTGGAGGTGATGGCATCCCTGGTCGCGCAGATAGCTACCCTGCGCCGCCGGAACCTGGAGGTGATGCTGGTGACCTCCGGGGCCATCGCCGCCGGAAGGCAGGTGCTGGGCCGTCGCCGGAACGGGGGGGACATCCCCTTCCGCCAGGTGCTGGCCGCGGTGGGCCAGGGCCGCCTCATGCACACCTACGAGCAGCTTTTCGAGGAGCACAGCATCACCGTCGCCCAGGCCCTCCTCTCCAGGGACAACATCACCGACCGTGAGGGTTACCTCAACGTGAGGAACACCCTGCTGGCGCTGCTGGACTGCAAGGTTGTCCCCATCATCAATGAGAACGACGTGGTGGCCGTGGAGGAGATTGGAGTGGAGGTCTTTGGCGACAACGACAACCTTTCCGCGATGGTGGCCAACCTGGTGGACGCCGACCTTCTCATCATGCTCAGCGACATCGACGGCCTGTACACCGCCGACCCTCACGAAGACCCACAAGCCAGGCTCATCCCTCGTGTGGAGCGGGTGGACGAAGCCATCGAGGCCCTGGCCGGGGACACCCACAGCCACAGGAGCCGGGGTGGAATGCGGGCCAAGCTGGAGGCGATAAAGCTGGCCGCGGCCTCCGGCGTCGCGGTGGCTCTGGTCAATGGCAGGGAGCGCCAGGTGGTGCCCCGCCTAGTGGATGGAGAGCCCGTGGGGACATTCTTCGCTCCCACTGGCAGCAGGGTGGAGAGCCGCAAGCGGTGGATGCTCAGCGGCCTGTCCACCCGTGGGCGCATCGTGGTGGATGCCGGGGCCGCCGAGGCCCTTCGCAGGAACCACGGCAGCCTACTCCCCGCGGGTGTGAAGGAGGTGGATGGCGACTTCCATCGCGGCGACATCATCATGGTGGTAGGCCCGGGAGGAGAGCGGGTGGCCTGCGGCATCGCCAGCTATGGAGCGGCGGACGTGGCCGCCATCAAGGGCTTGCGCTCCGACAGGATACGTGAGGCCCTGGGCCACCCCGATAGCTATCGGGGCGAAGAGGTGCTCCACCGCAACAATATGGTATTGTTGTAGAGAAGATGATGAACACGGGGAATAGTCCGCTCGTGGTGAGCCTGTATTGTTTCCCGCTCATGGTGAGCTTGTCGAACCATATAAGCGGGTGTAAGTTACAGGTTGGCATATGAACACCAATCCTTCGACTTCGCTCAGGACAGGCGTCCTCTACTATAGCGACAACCTGGACATACTTCGGGACCACATACCCGGCGAGTCCGTAGACCTGATATACCTGGACCCGCCCTTCAACTCCAACCGTTCCTACAACGTGCTGTTCCGAGAGTCCTCTGGCTCCGCCAGCGAGGCCCAGATTGAGGCATTTGAGGACACCTGGGAGTGGGGCGATGCCGCCCGGGATGCCTACCACGAAGTGGTAATCGGCCCCCACCAGCAGGTCGCCCGGATGTTAGGGGCCATAGTTGAGGGCTTGGGACATAACCCCGTGACCGCTTACTTGACCATGATGTCCGTACGGCTGGTGGAGCTGCATCGCGTCCTGAAGCCCACCGGCTCCATATATCTCCATTGTGACCCAACAGCAGGGCCATACCTGCGCGTGCTGATGGATTCTGTGTTCGAGCCGAGGAACTTCGTCAACGAAGTTGTGTGGAAGAGAACATCGTCCCACAATGATCCGAGGCGCTTCGGGAGAATCCATGACACTTTACTCGTCTATCAGAAAACGCCCAATCGAATCTTCAACATTTCGCGACGGGAACTCGATCCTTCGTATGTGGGGAAAGTGTATACAAGGGTAGATGACAACGGTCGGCGTTATCGCCTCGATAACATCAGCGCTCCTGGGGGGAGAGGCCCTGTGTATGAGTGGCACGGCGTCACCCGCCCTTGGCGCTACACAAAGGAAAACATGGAGGCGCTTTATGCTGCAGGGCGCATAAGGACTTACCCAGACGGACGCCCTATGATCAATGCCTACGTTAGATACCTGGACGAAAGCGAAGGGCAGCCTCTTCAAGACTGGTGGGATGATATTGGAGTAATCGCCGCACCCGCGAAAGAGCGCCTCGGCTACCCTACCCAAAAACCCCTCGCCTTGCTTGAGCGCATCATCAACGCCTCCTCCAACGAGGGGGATATTGTTCTAGACTCCTTCTGTGGCTGTGGCACCGCCATCCACGCGGCCCATAAGCTGGGCCGCCGCTGGATTGGCATAGATGTCACCCACCTGGCCATAGGCCTTATCCGCCGCCGTATGCAGGACGCCTTCCCAGGTATTACTATCCACGTGGAAGGTGATCCCAAAGACCTCGCTGGCGCGCAAGAGCTGGCTGCAACGAAGCCCAGGCAGTTTGAATACTGGGCCGTGGACCGGCTTAACGCTCGTCCAACAGGCGGGAAAGGGCCGGACCTGGATGGGGTGAAGCCGTTCATCGAGTTCGGTGGGAGGGCCAAAAGAGCAGTCATCTCTGTGAAAGGCACCAGGGCAGTGAACCCTGAAATGATTCGTGAAGTCCTTGGCGCTATGAGTGAGGCTAAGCCGATTGGTGTTTTGGTGCTGCTAACTCCTCCCACGTCAGGAATGAAAACGGCGGCAGCTGCAGCTGGCTTCTACGAATCCTCAGCGCAGAAATATCCTCGCGTGCAGATTATCACTGTCTCAGAGCTTTTTGCAGGCAAACAGATTGAAGTTCCGGGCCCTATGTCGCCCTTTGCGCAGGCCCCGCTAGAGCGCGAAACGGCGACGCAGGGGATTCTCACAGAGCAGGGAGCACAATCATGACCACATCCGTAGATGACCTAACCGCCAAGGGCAAAGCGGCCCGCGCCGCGGCACGCAAGCTGGCCCGGCTCTCCACCAGCGTGAAGAACCAGGCCCTGTCCAACGTCGCCGACGCCCTCAAGACACGGGAGGCGGACATCCTCGCCGCCAACGCCAGGGACATCCAGGCTGGCAAAGCGGCGGGCCTCACCGAGGCCCTCCTGGACCGCCTGCTGCTCAACCCCTCGCGCCTGGAGGGCATGGCCGCCGACGTGCGAGCCGTGGCTGTCCTTCCTGACCCGGTGGGGGAGAGCTTCGACCAGCGCACCCTCCCCAACGGCCTCCAGGTGGGCCGGCGCCGTGTGCCCCTGGGGGTCATCGGCGCCATCTACGAGAGCCGTCCCAACGTCACCGTAGACATATCCGTCCTGTGCCTCAAGTCGGGGAACGCCGTCATCTTGAGAGGCGGCAGCGAGGCCATCCACTCCAACACTGTCCTGGCCCAGGTGGTGCGGCACTCCATCGGCCAGGCGGGAGTGCCCCAGGACGCGGTGCAGTTCGTGGACTCCCCGGACCGGGCGCTGGTGGAGAGGATGCTGGCCATGAGAGAGCACATAGACCTGATGATCCCACGTGGCGGCGCCGACTTCATTCGCTACGTGGGCGAGAAGGCCAGGATGCCGGTGGTCACGGGAGGCGTTGGCGTGTGCCACACCTACGCTGACAAAGACGCGGACGTGGATAAGGCGGTGGCCATCGCCTACAACGCCAAGGTGCAGCGGCCCACGGTCTGCAATGCCCTGGACACCCTCCTGGTGCACTCGGAGGTGGCTCCCAGCTATCTGCCGGCCATAGCCAGGGAGTGGGCTAAAGCCGGGGTGGAGATGCACTGCGACCGCCGTGCCCTGAGCATCCTGGGCCCGTCGCAGGGGTTGAAGCTGAAGCCCGCCATCCAGGAGGACTGGGGCAAGGAGTTCCTATCCCTCACCGCCGCGGTGAAGGTGGTGGACTCCCTGGACGAAGCCCTGGAGCACATCGAGAGGTACGGGTCGGGCCACTCCGAGGCCATCATCACCGAGGACTACTCCAACGCTATGCGGTTCCTGGACGAGGTGGATGCCGCGGTGGTGCTCGTCAACGCCAGCACCCGCTTCACCGACGGGGGCCAGTTTGGCCTGGGCGCGGAGGTGGCCATCAGCACCAACAAGATGCACGCCCGGGGCCCTATGGGGCTTCGGGAGCTGACCTCATACAAGTGGATTGTCCTGGGCACGGGCCAGGTGCGGAGCTAGAGCTGCAGGCGGGGGTCTGGGGGTGCCCCCCAGTTTCTTCTCGTCCACTTCTCTTGCAGGAGAGGGGCCAATGGGTAGGGTACATAGCGTAATCAAGTGCGTGAACCTGGAGCACTAAGGTGTTTAAAGGGTTACTGGAACAGGAATCTAGAAATGGAGCATAGAATGGCTGAGTATGGCTTTGAGCGGGAGTGTCGCACACCTTATTCCGAGGTATACACCGTCCTTGATGGAGACGAGCCGATTGGCCGGCTGGACCTCCACCTGACCCCTGCCGTGATTCACGCCACCCTGTGCGTCGACGAGGGTCTCACCCAGGAGGCCATCCAGGAGCTCATCGAGTACATAGACGATGAGATAGTGGACGTGGTTGGGGTCTCCAGGGACGAGTTCATCATCCACGTCCATCAGGGCCGGGACGTGGGTGTGTTCAGCAACCACGAGTTCGGTGAAAACGGCGGCAGCGAAGGGGTATAGTGCGCGGCACAGGTCGCGCGCCCGCTCTTGATAGGCCTTCGACAAGCTCAGGTCGAACGATGGTGGGAATGTCATACTGAGCGAAGCGAAGCATCTAAGACGTACATTACTCCAAGCACAGGTCTTGGATTCTTCACCCCGATTACTTCGGGATTCAGAATGACAAGGATACTTACCGCTCGTGGTGAGCTTGTCGAACCATGAGCGGCGCCAAAAGGCCGGGTGTCTGGGGGGGGCCAGATATGAGTGTGCCTATCCCAGCGCCCTAAGGAACTGCTGCGAAGTCACTACTGTGGCTTGCCGTGGAAATAGCTTTTCCATGAGAACGCGTTGGACCTCATCATCCCGGTCCGCGCAGCAATCAGAGAGCACTACCAGTTTGTAGTCGATATCGGCAGCCCAACGCACCGTTGTAACCACACAGCCACTCGTCGAAATCCCCATCAAAACCAGCGTCTCTGCGCCTTGCTTCTTGAGCACCTCGTCCAGGTTCGTCGTTGAAAAAGGCCCTGTGCGGCTCTTGGTAAGGACTACCTCTCCAGACCTGGGGGTTATGGCACGATGAATCGCTGATTCCGGTGTCCTCTCCCCGCGAACCACTTCTACGTAGATGACCGGGATACCCTTGCGACGAGCTTCTGCAAGGACATCGTTCGCCTTTCCCAAGATTTCCTTCTGGAACTCTTCTGGAAAGCCACTAAGCTGTCGGTTCTGGTAATCCATGATGAGGACTGCCGTCTTGCTTCTGTCAATTGACAATTGCTGTGTCATGTTTCCATCCTCCTTTACGCGTACGTTTTGATCTCGGTCTAGTGACGGACCTGGTTTCCTGCGCCTTCAGTATATCCCTGTGCTGCTACATCTTACAGCCCCCTGGGCTGCTCCTCCAGCGTAACGCGAAAGCTCCTGGTCTCTTTGCCCCGCACTATCGTCACCTCTGCCTTGTAGCCGATATCGTGTCCCCGTATCGCCCGCTGAAGCTGCTTGATGGTGTTCACCTCCGCTCCATCAAAAGCTGTGATGACGTCGCCAGCACGGACGCCTGCCGCGGCTGCCGGACCAGGGTCCACCCTAGTTACCAGGACACCCCGGCTTACCGAGAGGTTCTCTTGAGCTGCGATGACCGGGGTCACGTCCCTCACCCCCACACCCAGCCAGGCGAAGACCACCCGGCCGTGCTCCAGGATGGACTCCACCACTGGGACCACCGTGAAGGTGCTCACGGCGAACCCAATTCCTTCCCCTCCCGTGGTTCTGGCGGTGTTTATGCCCACCACACGGCCCTCCATGTTGACCAAAGGCCCTCCACTGTTGCCGGGGTTAATGGCGGCATCGGTCTGAATCATGTCGAAAAGGAGGGAGCCCTCGGTGTCTATCGTCCTGTCCAGCGCGCCCACTATCCCCAGGGTGACGGTGGGGCCTCCCTCCAGGGCCAGGGCGTTGCCAATGGCTACCACCCAGTCGCCCACCTTCAGCGTGTCCGAGTCGGCGAACTCCACCGCGTCATAGCTCCCCTGAGGAATCTTGATGACTGCCAGGTCGGAGTCGGGATCGCGGCCCACCAGCTCCGCCTCAAAGGTGCGCTCATCTCCCAGGATCACCGTTATCTCGTCCGCTCCTTCTACCACGTGGTTGTTGGTGACTATAAGACCTTTAGAATCGAAGATGACCCCGGTTCCCGCGCTGTCCTGCTCCACGTTCCTGCACCCAAAGAAGAAGTCGCATTGCTGTATTACCGTCTTGACCACAATGGACACCACCGAAGGCGTCACCTTTGCCGCCACCGTGGATACGGAGGGAAGAAGCGGCCCGGCGGCGGCTGGAGGAGACGCAGATGGGGTGGCGGTGGAAGAGAGAGAGGATACTATGGTGGGGGTGGCAGTTGGGCTAGCCCCCGTAGAACACGCCAGACCGACCACCAGGACCATTCCCATGACGAGAATAAGCCTTCTAAGACGTTGCTGACCCATTCCGGCCCTCCTCTTGGTCAAACTGACTTTGGGTGCTTCAACACCATGGCCCCCATGCTAGCCAGCTATTTTGAAGGAAATATGAAGGCACAGCTTTGGGTAAGATGGCTCCCTTGTCCCCAGAAGGACAGACAAGCTTGTGGAAACAGCTACGGGTGGGGTGCTCAGAAGCCTGCTAGAATAGCCGGCCTCCATAGTGCTTTAGCGTCGGCTCACCGGTTGAGGGTCAATCATCACGCTCTCCACGATGTCTTCCAACGCCCTCTCTTTAGCAGAGCGGTAAACAGCATAGCGGGAGGTTATCAGCGACCCAAACAGGAGGATGACCGCCGATATGTATACCCACGTGAGCAGGGCCACGATACTGCCCACGGAGCCATAGACGGTGGTGTACGTGGAGTAGTTGTGCACGTACCATACAAACATGTTCGTGACTACCTCAAAGACAATGGTGGCAGCAATGGCCCCTGGCAGGGCCTCTTTCAGCCTCACCTTTGTGTTGGGAATAAACCAGTAGATTCCCCAGAAAGCGATAAAGGAGAGGGTGAGAGAGATAAGGGAAGCCAGCCTGTTCCACAGCAGGTCGCCGTTGACGTGGGTTTCACGAGTTATAAGCTCCAGCACCCCTTTCAGGAAAGCCGGAGAGAAAATGGATACCAGCATCAGGGTGGCCGCTCCCAACATGAGGGAGATGTCTATGAGGCGTTCCTGGAAAAAGGGCCTGGGCTTGGCGATGCCCCAGGTGGCATTGACGCCCTTCCGTATAGCGCTGAAGACGGCAGTCCCTGCCCACAGGAGTCCTATGATGCCGGCAAAGCCAGCAACACTACGACTGTTTAGCGTGCCGGTAAGAACGTCACTGATGGTCCTCTCGGAGACCGGTGCCAGTTGGCCGGCGCGTTGAGCCATGTCCTGCATGGAACTTGGCTCCAGGAAGAAGCTCAGGCCAAATATAGTGGCTACTGCCAGGGGCACAAGAGACAACAGGGCGTAGAAGGATATGGCAGCGGCCAATTGGGGCCCATTCCTCCCCAAAAAGTCGTTAACACATCGGGTGCATACACCTACAAAACTGACAATTCCTGCTAGCACGTTTCAGAGTCCAGTAGCCTACTCCAAACAGACTGCATCCTATGCAATCTTCTCCCCCATGTCAAGCCTTGCCTGCGTTGAAAGAGCATCCAGGGCCTGTCCACTTGCGGCAGGTGATATGCCTTCTTGATTTAGCATATGCCCCCCCTTATAATCAGGCCATTCTTGGTCAGGTGTCTCTGAGGTTAGCAGCAGGTGTCATTCTTCGTCCCGATGGAATCGGGACGAAGAATCTGGGGTGGGGGAGTGCCTCCCCGCCCGATGCTTCATGGAGCTTACCCCTTCGGTAAACTTCAGGCAGGCTCTGAGTGCAGCCGAAGAGTTCAGCATGGTAAAATGTGGAGCCTTTTGTTCAATGGATTGGCGAATCAGGACGCTGGCTCGGAAGATACTCTTTGAAAAAGGATAAAATGTCACATATCGCTGACTTCCATGTGGGATACGAGTTCGCCTCCATACGATTCCAGCTTCAACCCCAAGAGGTTGCCCTGTACCTCCAGGCCGTTGGGGAGTCCAACGACCTCTTCCATCAGCAGGGGTTTGTCCCTCCGACGGCCCTGGCAGCCTACGCCCTGAGGGGTATCCTTCTCGAGATTAAACTTCCGACAGGAGCCCTTCACTCTGCTCAGGAGATGTCTGTTTCCAGACCCGTGACATCGAACGAGACCATCGTCTTCAGAGCAAAGCTGATACGGAACTCGGTTCGGCGGGGCTGGCGGTTTGTGTCCATAGACTTCTCCGGTGCTGATGAAGAGGAGAAGCAGGTCATCCAGGGGAGGAGCACCGTAGTCATACCAGAGGCACAGAGAGGAGATAACCCTCAATGAGGCTCGGCAATTCCCTGCCATCCATAAGCAAGGTGGTGGTTCAAGAGAATGTCAACACGTATGCCCAGGCCAGTGGCGACCATAACCCCCTGCACCTGGACCCAGAATTTGCTGCCGCGACTCACTTTGGCCGAGTTGTGGCCCACGGCATGCTGGTGATGGCCTACATATCGGAGATGATGGCCCAGGCCTTTGGCCGGCACTGGCTGGAGGCCGGACATCTCAACGTACAGTTCCGCTCTCCGGTGTATCCTGGAGATCGGATAGCCACCTTTGGAGAGATACTGAAACTGGCCGAGGAGAACGGCCATGTTCGCCTGACATGCTCTGTGGGTTGCCACAATCAGAATGGTGAAGAGGTCATAAACGGGGAGGCATGGGTTACGATACCTAAAGAGAAGAGTGAGGATTTGACTTGGTGACCAGCATACAAGGGCAGTCCAGGTACTGCATAGCGGTGGATGCCATGGGAGGCGACTATGCCCCCGCAGAAATAGTCCGGGGCGCTGTGGCCGCCGCAGCACGAGGCGACGTGGAGGTTCTTCTGGTAGGAGAGTCGGAGGCGATCCAAGAGCTGTTGCCTTCGCCTGCTCCTGCCACCCTTCACGTCGTTCCATCCCGAGGGGTGATAATGGAGGGGGAGCATCCCCTGGAGGCGTTGCGCCAGAAACCCCGGGCCTCCATCGCTGTGGCCGCGGGGCTGGTAAAGGAGAAAAAGGCCCACGCCTTCGTGACCATGGGTTCCACCGGCGCGGCCATGGCCGCGGGGGTGGTCGCCCTGGGAAGCCTGGAAGGAGTTGATAGACCTGCCCTGGGGGGACCCTTTCTTGGCCTGGCTCCCAGGACTACTATCCTGGACCTGGGTACCAGCGTAGATTGCCGTCCCTCCCAGCTGCTGAACTACGGGGTGCTGGGTTCGGTCTTCTCCAGGGTCTTCCTGGGCATTGAGAACCCACGGGTGGCGCTGCTCAGCGTGGGCGCAGAGGAGGGCAAAGGGAACCGACAGGTCAGAGAGGCGTACCAGCTCTTCAGCCAGAGCGGCCTCAACTTTGCAGGCAATGTGGAGGGCATGGACATCGCCCTGGGCAAGGCCGACGTGGTGGTCTGCGATGGCTTTGTGGGAAATATCCTCATGAAGTTTGCCGAGGGCCTGGGAATGGCCGTGGTAGAGTACCTCAAGGCCAAGGCTCCCAAAGGAACGGAGAGAATGACCGCGAGCCTCCTTGGAGAGTTGTCCAATCTGACCAACCATGTGGAGCACATGGGCGGGGGGCCTCTCCTGGGACTGAATGGCGTAGGTATCGTCGGCCATGGCAGGTCCAGGGCCTCCTCCGTCACCGCGGCCATCGATATGGCCTGTATGGCCCTGGAGCGAGGGCTCGTGGAGCTGATGAGCCGAGAGCTGGCGCAAGTGCAACGGAAAGTGGAAAGCGCGGGTGCAGGAGGGGTGAATTGAACGCAGATAGAAAAAGGGCACTCATTACCGGTGGATCCCGGGGAATAGGCAGGGCCATCGCCGTCAGGCTGGCGAAAGATGGCACAAAAGTGGCGGTCAACTTCAAGTCCGAGAGGGAAGCGGCGGAGGCCCAGGAGGTGGTGGAGGCCATAGCTGGTTTGGGCGGAGAGGCCATGGCTCTGGCAGCGGATATCACTAAGGGTGTCCAGGTGGAGGCTATGGTCAAACAAGTGGTGGATGCCTGGGGTGGCGTCGACATCCTGGTGAACAACGCAGGAATCATCCAGGATAGTCTTCTCATGCGCATGTCCGAAGAGGCGTGGGACAACGTCATCAACACCAATCTCAAAGGAGCGTACTACTGCACCAAGGCTGTCCTGAGGACCATGGTTCGAGAGCGGTGGGGCCGGATCATCAGTGTCGCCTCCGTTGCTGGCATCGAAGGCAACGCAGGCCAGTCCAATTACGCTGCCTCCAAGGCGGGCCTGATAGCCTTCACCAAAAGCGTCGCCAAGGAGGTGGCCTCCCGCAACATCACGGTCAATGCCGTTGCGCCCGGTTTCATCGACACCCAGATTGTGGGTGCCATAGCCACCGAGTACAGGGATCTGATTCTCTCCCGCATACCCCTGGGCCGTTATGGTGAAACAGAAGATGTGGCCAACATGGTTGGCTATCTGGCCAGCGAGGAGGCCAGGTACATTACCGGAGAGGTAATACGGGTTGACGGCGGCATTGAGCTATGAAGACCCTCGGTAATTGGTGAGCCTCTTATGTCCTTCACCGCAAAGGTAGCGCTGGTCACCGGCGGTTCCAGGGGAATCGGCCGGGCCATCTCCCTGGAGTTGGCGCGGCGGGGTGCAGACGTAATAATCAACTACGCCCGAAGCCACCAGGAGGCCAGGGCAACAGCCGACGAGATCCGCACCCTGGGAGTGCGCTGTCTCCCGCTAAGGGCGCATCTGGGTGAGCCGTCCAGGATTCAGGAGATGTTCCAGCGTGTAGAAGAGGAGTTCGGTCGGCTGGACATCCTGGTGAACAACGCCGCCTCCGGTGTGCAGAGGAAAGCCCTGGACCTGGAGACCAAGCACTGGGACTGGACCCTGGACATCAACACCAGGGCACCGTGGCTGTGCGCCAAGGAGGCGGCGCGCCTGATGCCCAACGGGGGCCATATTGTCAACATAACCAGCCTGGGTTCCCGTCTCGTGTTGCCCAACTACCTGGCTGTGGGAGTTTCCAAGGCAGGGCTGGAGACCCTGACCCGCTATCTCGCGGTGGAGCTTGCACCCCAGGGCATCGTGGTGAATGCAGTCGCTGGAGGAGTGGTGGACACCGACGCCTGGAGACACTTCCCCAACCGTGAGGAGATGATCGGCGACTCCCTCAGACGCACCCCGGCGGGACGCCTGGTCACCGTTGAGGACATGGCTAATGTAGTGGCCTTCCTGTGCAGTGATGAGGCCGAGATGCTCCGTGGCCAGGTTCTTGTGGTCGATGGAGGCATCTCGCTGCTGGGCCTTTAGGTATGTCCTTTCTTGACACCCTTCTCTGGCCGTAGGTATTATACAAAACAGGTATCGGCCCTGGCGGCCGGTACCATCTTTCCCCAACGTGGGGCCAGTAGCTCAGGTGGTTAGAGCGCAGTCCTGATAAGACTGAGGTCCCTGGTTCGAATCCAGGCTGGCCCACCACGAGTCTCCTTGTTAGGGCACATTCGTCATCAGAGATAGGCATCGGCAACCTTTGCCTCTAGATACTTAGTTTCCCAACTGTCCTCAAGAAACATCTGCCAATCGGTCTAAACGTTTCCAGGGTCAGCCTGGACTGGTGGGTGTCATTCCGAACGCAGCGAAAGCGAAGTGAGGAATTTAGGGCGTCCCATCCATGCTAAAGGCGTAGGTCTTAGATTCTTCGTCGTCCCGACAGGTCGGGACTCCTCAGAATGACAGGGCATATGTTTAGCTCACCGTTCAAGTCTCCGTAATATGGCTCCGACAGAGACTCTGAGTTCTCTATCCATTTCGCTGTGTATTATCGCCTCTTAGCGCACCACCATGGTATAAAACGTCGTTATCAGCAGAAGTTCTCTCCAAGAACAAGAGAGGGAAGAAAGGGAACCTGGGGAACACTCTGGACCCCTGCCTACCCAAACGTCTGGAGAATCTCGTATTTGGTAGTTCGCTGGGCAGGTGTAAAGCCGGCCCCTCGTATTATGGCCTTCACTTCGTCGATGGTGGTGCGGTTGTAGAAGCCCGCCTCCTGCATCACGCTCTCATCGAACACCGTCCCCCCGAAGTCGTCGCTCCCGCAATGAAGGGCCACCTCTCCCGTCTTCTTGCCCTCAGAGAACCAGCTCGCCTGGATGTGCTGAATGTTGTCCAGGTAAATCCGGGCCAGGGCGATGATGCGCAGGTAGGCATTGGGGCCAGCCTCCTCCTTCACCCTCCTGCCCAGAGCGGTGTTCTCCCGTTTGTAGCTCCAGGGAACGAAGGCCGTGAACCCATCTGACTCGCCAGCCAGGGCCTCGTCTTGCAGGGAGCGGACGTGCTCCAGGTGCTCGATGACGTCCTCCGGTTGCTCCAGGTGGCCGTACATCATGGTCGCGGTGGTGCGATACCCCAGCCGATGGGCCTCCCGGTGCACGTCCAGCCACTCCTTCACCCGCCCCTTGGGCCACAGACGGCTAATGCGATGCTTCACCCTGTCGGAAAGTACCTCTGAGCCACCGCCCGGCAGGGTCTCCAGCCCCGCTTCTTTCAGGCGGCCCAGCACCTCAGCCACCGGCATCTCCATGACCTGGGACATCTTGCTGATTTCCGGCGCCGAGAAGTAGTGGGGCGTTACCTGGGGATACCGACGGCGAGTCTCCCGCACCAGCTCCTCGTAGTACTCCATGGGCAGGCTGGAGTTGAGGCCGCCCTGGAGCAGGACCGTGGTAGCCCCCCTGGCCACCGCCTTACCCACCATCTCCATGACCTGCTCCACTGTGTATGTGTAAGCATCCGCGTCCTTCTCCGTGCGGTAGAAGGCGCAGAAGGCGCAGTGGACGTCGCAGATGTTGGTGTAGTTGAGGCTGGTATCCACGGCAAAGGTGACGGTAGCGTTGGGGTTGTGGTGGTATCGCACCTCTTGTGCCAGGCTGCCCAGCTCCAGCAACGGGGCTTCCTTGAGCAGATAAAGCCCCTCCTTCGGGGTGACTCTTTCGCCAGCCAGCACCCTGACCGTCACGTCCTTCATGGCAGCCATCAAGGTCACCTGCTCACCTCCCTTGCCTTGGGAAGCAATTGCCAGGCCCTCTTGAACACCCCTATCGCTTCTTTGTCTTCTTCGGCCAGCACGAACCGAAAGGCCCGCAAATAGCCGGCTACGTCTTCAAATGCCAGGTTCATTGACTCCCTTTTGTCCGCAATGGCTTTCAGGTTGTGCTCCATGTTCTCTGCCAGGTTCTTCTGCACCCCGTCCGCCAGCATCTCCTTCATCTCCGCCGTCAGGGTGCGACGCACCATCCATACCGCGAAGACAAAGGGAAGTCCTTTCCACTTCAGCCACTCCTCCGCCAGATCGTAGCGATACGGGAACCCCTCCACGCGGTCGGGCGCGACCAGGGCTTCGTCGCCGATGAGCAGGAAGGCGTCCCGCCGTGGATCATCCAGGCCCACGTACTCCCTGGGAGGCGCTTTGTAACGCTGCTCCAGGAGGACCCGTATTAGTTGCACCGCGGTGGCCGACTCCCGCGTCTCACCCACCACGGCACCGGAAAGCTCCCGCATAGGAACGCGTGAGTAGAAAAGGATGCTACGCACTGGGCCCTTGACGCTGATGCCCATATCGCCCAGAGGTTCGTATCGGCCTTCCAGTCCAAAGCTCTGCACCAGGGAGAAAGGCGCTGCATCCAGCTCCCCCGCCTGGGCCAGGGGGCCCATAGCGCTGGGAGGCATGGGACAAAGCTCAACACCCTCCAGGGCCAGGCCGTGGAAGAAAGGCTCGCAGTTCAGGTACGGTATCTGCCCTATTCTAAGTTTCGTAGACATGGACCTCGTGGTAGAGAGCGTCCCGCTCCACAGGGGTTTTTCCGGCGTCCCTGATAAGACGCAGCATTCGCGTTCGGGCCAGTCCTACGGGGCTGGTGGCCCTGGCCGCGTGGGCGATGCGCTCCTCGCCGATGGTGCCGTCCAGGTCGCTGGCCCCAAAGTTGAGGGCGATGGACGCGGTTTCCTCGCCCACCATGACCCAGTAGGCCTTGACGTGAGGGAAGTTGTCCAACATCAGCCGGGACGTGGCGATAGTCCTCAAGTCATCCATGGCCGACGCCTGGCGGGACACCAGCCTGGTGTTCCCCACCTGGTACTCCAGGGGGATGAAGGCCAGGAAACCCGGAGCCTCGTCCTCCAGCTCCCGCAGAAGCGCCATGTGCTGCACCCGCTCCTCGTAGGTCTCGATGTGGCCGTAGAGGAGGGTGGCATTGGATGGAATGCCCATGAGATGGGCTATGCGGTGGATTTCCAGCCAGCGCTGGGCGCTGTTCTTGCCGGAAAACAGCTCCTTCCGCACCCGCTCGGAGAAGACCTCCGCGCCGCCGCCGGTCATGGACACCAGGCCCGCGTCCTTCATACGGGTTAGCACCTCCTCCACCGTCATCCTGAACCGCTTGCAGAAGTAGTCGATCTCTGATGCCGTCCACGCCTTGATGTGAATGCCAGGGAAGGCCTGGTGGATGCTCCGGATAATCCCTTCGTACCTCTCAAAGGGCCAGTCGGGGTGATGCCCCCCCACAATGTGCACCTCCTTCATCTCCGGGTCCAACCTGGCCAGTATCTCGTCCATGCCCATCTCGTAGGCGCCGGCCTCACCCTTCTTCCTGGAGAAGTCGCAGAAGGCGCAGGAGAGGACGCAGATATTGGTGGGGTTTATCTGGCGATTGAAAACGAAGTAGACCTTGTCCCCCCACAGCTTGCGCTTGACGTAGTCCGCCATCTGCCCCAGGGACAGCAGGTCTTTGGTCTGGAGACAGGCCAGGCCGTCCTCGATGCCGAGGCGCTGGCCTCCCTGCACCTTGTACCAGATGGGAGCCAGGGATGGGTCCCTGAACCGAATAGCAGGTAAAACCGCCGTCGAGGTCATGTCGTCTTCAATCCTCGCGAGACTCCTTGGCCTTCGTGTAAGCTGTAGACCGACCAGTCGGTCTGATAATATACCCAGGCAGGACACGGGAGTCAAGAGGACAGTTGGGGTACTTTTGCCCGCGGTGGTGTGATAGGACACACAAGAGGAGCGAATCCCCAGGAGAGCAGTAATCTACACCTATTGACGGAACCTCAGGTCTACAATACCATCTTCCAAAAGAGACAAGGAGACAAGAGCAAATGGAATCAAGAATAGTCTATTTTGAAAAGCCAGGCATCGACAATACCGAAGAGGTACTCAGCTTAGTCAAAGAGAGAGCCAGAGCGCTAGGTATCAAAACTGTGATAGTCGCTTCTACGACAGGCAATACGGCAGTCAAGGCAATGGCTGCCCTACAGGGACTGCGAGTAGTCGTGGTCAGCCACAGTACTGGCTTCCAAGCACCCAACACGCAGGAGTTCACAGAGGAAAACAGGGAGATAGTTGAGCGTCAGGGAGGCACAATCCTGACTACCACTCTCGCCTTCGGAGGTTACGTCACCTTCTCTCCCATGCCAGAGGTTGGCTCAGTGCTAGGGACCAAACTCGGTGAGCTACAGACCATGCTTAACAGAATGACGACCGGGGGTCTGATGGCTAACACTCTTCGCATCTTCGGACAGGGCATGAAGGTGGTCTGCGAGATATCTATGATGGCTGCCGACAGCGGGTTGGTGCGCACCGATGAGGATGTTATTTCCATAGCTGGCACCGGCACCGGCGGGCGGGGGGCCGACACCGCGGTGGTGCTGAAGCCAGTCAATAGTCACAACTTCTTTGACCTCAGGATTCGGGAGATTCTCTGCAAGCCACATTTCTAGGTTTCATTGCTACCGTTTGTGCCTTGCTATGGCAAGCAAACTACGGCAGTGACCTATCCTGACGAGGTGGTCTTCGAAGCGGCATATACACCGTAAGTGAGTGACCAAACCCTGGACAACCAAGACGCGCCCCCGCCTGAAGTGAAACGGCGACCCAAGCGACTGTACCTCCTCTGGCTAGGTGGGCTTGGCGTTCTGGCCCTGTTTGCCCTGGGCCTTGCCTTCGCCCTGAGAGGCATTTCAAGGGTTGACGCCGCCCCCAACTTCTCTTTCACCCTGGGCCAGGGCGAGGAGGAGTTGAGTACCCGCATCCAGGAGCAGGCCGACCTACGGGGCAAACCCGTCACCTTCCGCCTTGTCCAGGGTAACGAGGTGGGTGGCCGCCTCTTTGAGCTTGCCGACCTCAGGGGCAAGCCCGTAGTCCTCAACTTCTGGGCGGGACTCTGCGCACCCTGCCGCGCCGAGATGCCTGACCTCCAGCTCTTCTACGAAGATTACAAGGACAGGGTCACCATCGTCGGCATCGACCTGGGAGAGTACACCGGCCTGGGCACCCAGGGTGATGCCCAAGACCTGGTAGACCAGATAGGGGTCACCTACCCCATCGGCTTCACCAGCGATGCCACCGTCGTCGAGAGATACAAAATCCTGTACATGCCCACCACCCTGTTCATCAACTCCAGAGGAGAGGTCCTCACAAAATGGGAGGGACGCCTGACCCGCGACCTTCTGAAGGACGTAACTAACGACATGCTGGCCCGGGAGTCCCGCTAGCCAAACCTCTACATAGTGTTCCGGTACTTGCCCGTGTGTGTCCTTGCAATACCCGATAGATTGTCATTGCGAGGAGTCCCAACTTGTGGGGACGACGAAGCAATCTGGGATGGTGCTCTGTCTCCACCACCAGATTGCCACGCCCCGATTTCATCGGGGCTCGCAATGACAGTTTGGCGTGAGTGTCTCTGTCATTCTTCGCCTGCAGCTCAAAATCCGGGGAGAGGCTATCCCCATCACCCCAGACCCTTCGCTGCACTCAGGGTGACAATCAAAAGGGTCTATCGCAACCCCGCCTGGACATCCCTCTCGGCGAGATTCCGTAGTACAATCAGTAACAAGCAACGCAGCCCCTACCACGTGGAAACCAATCCGACAGGAGGAGCACAGTGACCGTATCCCTTCAGGAAGTCCAACGCCTGGGACAATCCATCTGGTACGACAATATACGCCGCGGCCTGCTGGCCTCGGGGGAGCTGCAGCGCCTGGTGCAAATGGGCGTGACAGGCCTCACCTCCAACCCCACCATCTTCGAGAACGCCATCGCCCGAAGCACGGACTACGACGCTGCCCTGGCATCCCTTGCCAGTCAGGGCCACAACACCCTGGAGAGCTATGAGAGGCTGGCCCTGGAGGACATCCAGGCCGCGGCAGACCTGCTGCGTCCCGCATACGACCGCACCAATGGCGGCGACGGCTATGCCTCCCTGGAGGTGAGTCCGTCCCTGGCCCACGACACCGAGGCCACTGTCGCCGAGGCTCAGCGCCTTTTCACCGCCCTGAGCCGCCCCAACGTTATGATCAAAGTACCCGCGACTCCACAGGGCATCCCTGCCGTCCGACGCCTCATAGGCCAGGGTATCAACGTCAATGCCACCCTCATCTTCTCCCTGGCGGCCCACCGCCAGGCGATGGAGGCGTACATCGCTGGCCTGGAGGACCTGGCCCATGCCGGCGGAGACCTGAGCAGAGTGGCCTCTGTAGCATCCTTCTTCGTCAGCCGGGTGGATACCGCGGTGGACGCTATGCTGGAGGAGCGCGCTCGCCAGGGCAAAGACGGGGCCAAGACCCTCCAGGGCAAGGCGGCCATCGCCAACGCCAAGCTCGCCTATCAGACCTTCAAACGTGCCTTCGGCGGAGAGCGCTTCGCCGCGCTGCGGGCCAAGGGCGCTCGCGTTCAGAGGCCCCTCTGGGCCAGCACCAGCACCAAGAACCCCGCCTACAGTGACGTGCTGTACATAGACAACCTCATCGGCAGGGACACGGTAAACACCCTACCACCTGCCACCCTGACAGCCTTCATAGAGCACGGCCAGGCCAAGGCGACCCTGGAGCAGGACGTGGCCGGCGCCCAGCAGACCATGAAGGCCCTGGCGGCGATGGGTATCAGCATGGAGGAAGTAACCGCAAAGCTGCTGGCCGACGGGGTCAAAGCCTTTGCCGACTCCTACGACCAGCTGCTGGCCAAGGTTGAAGAGAAGAAGGCCAGCCTCCTGGCCCAGAACCTGGCCTAGAAAACACAACCTCACGGCTCGCTAGCAGGCTGCGGAGAAAATGGGAGTGCAGAGGGGCTTCGCCCCTCTGCCAGGAGTCTGAGGGTGTCCCTCAGAATTTTCCCTCCTCCTTCCAGAAAAGTGCCTGTTCTGAGCGAAACCGAAGGAAAAGGGGACATAGGGGAATGGCTCATTATCCTAGTACAAGGTCACGAGAGATGTAGGAAGCCTTTCGCATCGGGACTCACGCGAGCAAGTACTGGAGGCACCACAACATAGAAGGAGCATAGTCATGGAACTGGGCATGATTGGTCTCGGACGCATGGGCGGCAACATGGCGCAGCGCCTCCTGCGGGCAGGACACCAGGTGGTCGTCTACGACCCCCGGCCGGAGGCCGTGCAAGCCCTGGCCCAGGAAGGGGCCGCGGGCGCATCCTCGGTGGCCAACCTGATAGTGCAGCTAACACCTCCTCGTGCGGTGTGGGTCATGGTCCCCGCGGGAGAGCCAACTGAGAGCACCATCAACGCCGTGGCAGAGGCCCTCTCCCCCGGCGACGCGATTATAGACGGCGGCAACTCCAACTACAAGGACTCCATCCGCCGCGCCGCGGCCTTGGCGGAGCGGGGTCTCTCCTTCCTGGATGCCGGCACCAGCGGAGGTATCTGGGGGCTTGTGGAGGGCTACAGCATGATGATTGGCGGCGACCTGGATACCTTTCATCGGCTGGAGCCTATCTTCCAATCCCTGGCCCCTGGGTCGGACAGGGGCTACGGACGCGTCGGCCCCGCAGGGGCGGGACACTTCGTCAAGATGGTGCACAATGGCATCGAGTACGGCCTCATGCAGGCCTACGCCGAGGGTTTTGAGCTGATGCAGGCCAAGCGGGACTTTGACCTGGACCTGACCCAGGTTGCTAATATCTGGCGCTACGGAAGTGTGGTGCGCTCATGGCTCCTGGACCTGACCGCCTCCGCCCTGGAAGGAGACCCTGGGCTGGAGTCCCTTCAGGCCTACGTGGAGGACTCCGGTGAGGGCCGCTGGACCGTTCAGGAGTCCATAGACCTCGGTATTCCAACCCCCGTCATATCCCTCTCCCTTCAGGCACGGTTCCGCTCGCGCCAGGAGCAGCCCTTTGGAGCCAAGCTGCTGGCGGCCATGCGCAACCAGTTCGGCGGCCACCCGGTGAGAAGGGCAGGGCAGTAGCCATCCGCAAAGCCCTCCGCCAAACCAGCCTACTTTTCCCCTTTTTCCAGAAGACTTAATGTGTTAGAATCCGTAATACCCTGAAGACCATACCCGCGTGGAACAAACACGGGAAGAAAAACATACAGGAGGCTGAAGTGAACCTACGCATACCCGGACCTACGCCCTGCCCAGACTACGTTTTGCAGGCCATGACCCGCGACATGATCAACCATCGCGGCCCAGAGTTCCGTGACATGATCCTCCGCATCACGGACAGACTCAAGCAGATCTTCCAGACCAAGAACGACGTCCTCATCCTCACCGGGTCCGGCACAGGAGCCATGGAAGCCTCCATCGTCAACTTCTTTTCTCCTGGCGACGTCGTCCTCGCCGTATCCATCGGCGAGTTCGGCGAACGTATCACTGAAATGGCATCGGTCTTCGGCTGCTCCGTCGTCCGCCTTGCCTTCCCCATGGGCACAGCCGCAGACCCCGAAGCCATTCGAAAGGCTCTCAAAGATAATCCTGCCATCAAGGCCGTCCTCATCACCCACAACGAGACCTCCACAGGCATTACCAACGACATGGCCGCCATCAGCAAGGTTGTCAAGTCCTTCGACAAGCTCTTGGTGGTGGACGGCATCAGCAGCATCTCCTCCATCCCTTTCCACACCGACGAGTGGGGCGTGGACGTGGCCATGAGCGGCTCCCAAAAGGGGTACATGGTTCCTCCGGGCCTCGCCTTCGTCAGCGTAAGCCCCAAGGCATGGGACGCCTACAAAGTGGCCAAAATGCCACGCTTCTACTGGGACCTGGGCAGGGCAAAGACCATGCTTGAGCGGGGACAGACCCCCTGGACACCCGCCGTCTCCATCTTCTACGCCCTGGATGCAGCCCTGGAAAAGATGGTGATGGAGGAGGGCTTTGAAGGCGTCTACCTGCGCCACGCCCGAATCGCCGAGAAAGCCAGAACGGGAGTCAAGAGCCTGGGACTCGAACTCCTCGCCGACGAGCGCTGGGCCTCTAACACCGTCACCGCCTTCAAAATGCCCGCGGGTGTAGATGCCGGAGCACTTCAGAGACAGCTCCAGGCCGACCACGATGTCGTTCTGGCATCAGGACAGGGTAGCTTGGCCGGAAAGATACTCCGCATCGGCCACCTGGGATACTGCACCGATAAAGACATGGACGGGGTTATATCTGCCTTACGCTCCACACTGCCTAAATTGGGATTCCAGCCGCCTGCTACATCTCGTGCAAGGAGTCGCTAATGCCCAAGATACTGGTGTCCGACCCCGTAGCTACTGAAGGCATTGACCTGCTCCGTACCCAGGGAGAGGTGGATGTCAAGCTGCGCCTCGATCCCAAAGACCTCATCTCCATCATCGGGGAGTATGATGCCCTGGTGGTGCGGAGCGAGACCAGGGTAACAGCAGAGGTCATTGAGGCTGGCAAACGGCTACAGGTCATCGGACGCGCAGGAGTGGGCGTTGACAACATAGACCTGGACGCGGCAACCCGCAAGGGAATAGCCGTGGTCAACGCCCCCACTGGCAACACCATCGCCGCCGCGGAGCACACCATCGCCATGATGCTGGCCCTTGCCCGCAACATACCCCAGGCCTACGACTCCCTCCGTCGCGGGGAGTGGACTCGCAGCGTCTTTACAGGCATAGAGGTACGCAACAGGGTGTTGGGCATCATCGGCCTGGGCAAGGTGGGCACAGAGGTGGCCCGCAGGGCTGCCGGCCTCCAGATGCGGATTCAAGGCTACGACCCCTTTGTATCCCAGGAGCAGGCACGCCTGCTGGGAATAGAGATGGTCCCCCTGGAGCGAATCTTCCGAGAGTCCGACTTCATCTGCCTCCATACACCCCTTACCGAGTCCACCCGAGGCATCATCGGGGAGAAGCAAATCTCCATGATGAAGCCCACAGTACGTATTCTGAACATAGCGCGGGGTGAGCTAGTGGACGAGGAGGCGTTGTACAAAGCCGTGGAGGATGGCAGAGTGGCCGGAGCGGCCCTGGACGTCTTTTCCCAGGAGCCTCCCAAAGGAAGCCCCCTCCTCAAGAGCAACAAGATAGTAGTGACTCCTCACCTGGGAGCCTCCACCGGAGAAGCCCAGGTCGAGGTTGCCCGAGAGGTGGCGGAGCAGGTGATAGCCGTGCTCCAGGGCAAATCGGCTAGGTACACCGTCAACGCCCCCTTCGTCCTCCCAGAGACCCAGGCCGTACTGGCGCCCTACATAGACGCCGCCTCCTACGCGGGCAAGCTGGCAATCCAACTGGGCCAGGGGCAGATGCGGGCATTGAACCTGCGCTACGAAGGAGAAATCGCCGCCTACGACACCAACATCCTCAAGGCCGGGTGCCTGATGGGACTCCTGGGAACCTTCAGCGAGCAGCGGGTGAACCTGGTGAATGCCAACCTCCTCGCCACACAGCGGGGGCTCAAGATTACAGAGCAGAAGGGGCCTACCGCGGAGCACTATGGCAGCCTGGTAACCGTGGAGATTGAAACCTCTCAGGGGAAGACGGTGGTATCTGCCACCCACATGCGGGGCCAGCCCCACATTGTACGGGTCAACGACTACTGGATCGACATCGTGGCTCGCGGGGGTTACATGCTCTTTGCCGACCACCAGGACCTCCCTGGCATGATTGGGGCCGTCGGAGCCATAACGGGCAAGCACGACATCAACATCGGCTTCATGGAGGTAGGCCGCCTGGAGCCACGGGGTCGCGCCACCATGATCCTGGGCCTGGATGACCCCCTGCCGGAGTCGGCGCGAGCGGAGATAAACGCCCTCCCCAACGTCTACCAGACCTGGGTAGTCCAGCTCTAGTATCCTGCTTCTAACGATTCGTTAGATGGCCCCTCACAGACATGGCGACCGAGGGAGTCCAGAGGGGGTTAGACCCCCTCTGACGGGGGCGCTGGGGATGTCCCCCAGAGTTTCTCCTTCCCCCTTCCTTTCCAAGGAAGGGGGACACAGAGAGATGGTCGAAAGGGGTTTTCAGCACCCTGCTACGCCTCTACCTGAGCTTAGCCAGGTCAATCACCTCCACCTGCCGGCCTTGCCGTGTCACCTCCAGCACCGCAACAGTGCCAATTTTCATTAGCTGATCGCGCAGCGTCGGACTGCCCGGATTTATCAGGAGCGTGCCACCGTACTCCTCCACCAGAGCCGTGCAGGTGTGGCCAAAGACCACAATATCCACCGCCTTCCCAAAAACCTGGTCCGGGATTAGAGGTCGAGAGCTGTCATAATCAAAGTGATTCTTTAGCGAGCCAGGGTACACATATCCTCCAAAGCCTGGCACCATCAGGTCGTGCAGCACACCAATGGTCTGGCCCTCCACCTCCAGTACCTGCTGTTCAGCGACCCTGGGGTCGCCGTAGCACCACCGGTCACGGTCCGCGCTCCCAGCCGCCCTCACCGGCGCAATGCGCTCCAGCCAGTCCAGGACAGGCGTTATGCAGACGTTTCCGGCATGAAGAATGAGTTCGACTCCCTGGAAGGCTTCGACCACCTGCGACGGAACCTCCTTAGCTCCTCCTGGGATGTGCGTGTCCGAGATCAGACCGATTCTCATAGCTGCCTCCTGGTTCTATTCCGTGCATTATGCAGGCATTCCTGACTGTACTGCTACATCGTCGTCTACCTTACTGTGAACGTCAGAGCTGGTAGGGTGGGTGTAACATCGCGAAACCCATCACACAGACACACATGCACAATTGGGGGGTTCACCCACCCCACGGGTGCTGAAGAGCGGTGTCTGGGCGGTCGAAGCCGAAAGGGCATGTGCTGCCTAGTGTAACTCAGCCAGGTTGATAATCTCCACCTGACGGCCCTGTCGCGTTACCTCCAGGACCGCCACCGTGCCAATCTTCACCGTCTGATTGTGCCAGGTGGGACTGCCCGGATTTATCAAGAGCGTGCCACCGTACTCCTCCACCAGAGCCGTGCAGGTGTGGCCAAAGACCGCAATATCCACCGCCTTCCCAAAAACCTGGTCCGGGATTAGAGGACGAGAGCTATCATAATGAAAATGGGTCGCTAGAACGCCAGGGAATATGTATCCTCCAAAGCCTGGCACCATCAGGTCGTGCATCACGCCGATGGTCTGTCCTTCCACCTCCAGCACCTGCTGTTCAGCGACCCTGGGGTCGCCGTGGCACGACCGGTCTCGGTCTGCGCTCCCAGCCGCCTTCACCGGCGCAATACGCTCCAGCCAGTCCAGGACAGGCGATGTGTAGATGTTGCCGGCATGAAGAATGACATCGACCCCCTGGAAGGCCTTGGCCACCTGCGGCGGGACTTCTGTTGCTCCTCCTGGGATGTGCGTATCCGAGATCAGGCCGATCCTCATTGTCCTCTCCAGTTCTCCATCTGCTCTCTATGCTGAAAACCGTCAAACTCCAGTCCACACCAGCGCCTACCGCACGGTGAACGTCAGGTTCTTCACCAGCACATCGTCCACAATCACCCGCACCACGTAGTCGCCCTTGCCAAAAGACCCCAGGCTGACCCTGTTCTCACCCACGTACAGTATCGGCGTCTCATCGTAGCGGATCTGGCCTCCTCCCTTGCGCTCCTGGAGACACAGATTGGTCGACGTATCCGCAATACTCGTTGCCACCACCTCCACAGTGTCATCGGAGCCGAAAACTGGCTCCTCCACTGAGGAGGATGCATCCTGCCCCTCCATGACCACGGCCATCTGAGAGAAGTGCTCAGCAAAAGCGGTCTGATCGGCAGAGCCTCCGGGAACGGCGCACTCCTCTGGGGGTTGCAGGGAACCACAGGCAGCCGCCAGTGCCAAAGCAGCCACCAGAGCCGCAAAGCCGAACCAACGCAGTGCCCTCCTGGGCCTCATGCATTCACTTCGAGTCACGCTCTTCTCCTTCGATGTCTAGGTATGTGCCACATGGTACTGCCAGTCCTGGATGGAATCAAGGACTCTTGGCCTGAATCTCCGTTTAGCTCTTTTATCTGCCAAGGGGCCTGATTGTTCACAGTCACTAGCGAATCATAACCAGAAGCATCTTGAACTGCTCTACAGCTCTAACCGCGTGGGGGTGATTCGCGGGCATTATCAGTGCCTCACCCTGCTGCATGCGGTGGCTCACGCCTGAGAGAATGATTTCGCCGACGCCCTCTGCAATATACACAAGTGCATCGTAGGGGGTTGTGTGCTCACTGAGGCCCTGGCCTTTATCAAAGGCAAACAGGGTGACTGTCCCAGCTTCCTTGTGAACCAGGGTTCTGCTTACAACTGCCTTCCCCTGGTATTGCACAAGGGCAGAAAGAAGCGATGCCGAGCCAACCAGCGGTTCGGTGACACCAGGCGTCTGCTCACTTGTCATCTGCATCCTCCTTTCCGGTATCACAGAGGAAAGATTGTGCTAGACACCGCTCTCCGAGAGATGACTGACCAGTATCTTCAATCCAATGCCAATCAGGATGGCCCCGCCCAGAAGTCTCGCGGGTTTGCCGAGCATGCTGCCGGTACTTTGCCCAAGATAGAACCCAGCCAGGGCAATCAAGAAGGTCAGCACCCCGACGACAAGGCTTGTCACCGCCAGATTGGAGTCCACAAGGGCTAAACCCAGTCCCACGGCCATGGCGTCTATGCTCGTCGCAAGAGACAGCAGCAACAGGTTCCCCATTCTCCCCACATCCACAGCGCCATCGTCGGTTCCGTCGTTCCTCAGTGTTCCCCAGATAGCCCTCGTCCCCACGAATCCCAGCAAGGCGAACGCTATCCAATGGTCAACGCTGGAGATATACTCATCAACTGAGAACGCGGCAACCCAACCAAGAGCCAGCATACCACCCTGGAACACCCCAAAGAAGACCGAAGCGCGGAGAAAATCCTTGTGGGTGAGAGAGCGTCCCAGCATTCCACTGCCAATGGCAACGGCAAAGCAGTCCATTGCCAGCCCCACGCCGACAAGGGACGTGGCAATCAAATCTGACCATGACATTTCAAGGAACGATTGTACATCCACAAACCTGGACAGGCAACGTTACTTGGCCGCCTGGCTGCCGTTGTTCCCTATGTGGACGCGCCCGTGGAGTAGCACGTAGCCTCCTAACAAGCCTTGAACAATTCCATAAACATTCACCCCCTCTCTCACTCCCCCCATCAAGGGGGTGAGGATAATCCCTTCCCCCTCGACGGGTGAAGGTTAGAACCTGCGTTGAGCTCCGACTCCATGTGTTGCATCTCGAAGAAATCGGGGCGGAGTCCGATGGAATCGGACCTTGCCGAAGCGATGTGGGTGAACAAAGTTTAGCTTGCTGCTCAAGGATCAGTAAGGGCGTCTTCTACCCCTGCTGCTTCAGTACCGCCTCCATCAGCTTCTCAGCTCCGCTCTTCTCCGGGGCAATCGCCATAAACACGACGTTGCCCATAGGCTTCACAATGAGATAGGCGTCCCCTAGCTCTCGCGTCAGCACATCCTGGCCCGCCACCTGGTTGCCCTTCTCCAGGCCCGCCTGCCCAGCAAAGCTGTTCAGGAAGAAGCCCAGCAGAAAACCTGGATAGCCCGACTTCATCACCGCCAGGGCGCTGGCCTCATGCTCCTTGAAATAGGCGGGGCCAACATCATCCTTGACGCTCAGGTCGGCGTCGGTGTAGGCGACAAAGGCAACCTGGGCCACCTTCAGCGATCCCAGGGCAGTGCCAACGCCCGACAGGCTCACGCCCGCACGCGTTGCCGCCTGCTCCAGGAGATTGCCTCCTACGTTGGCGAACCCAGCAGCTACAGGTTTGCCGGGTGGCGACGACGGTGCCATGCGCAGCAGTTCCCAGGAGTCGGGGTAAGCCTCCGAGAAGGGTCTGCCATCGCTGCCCTGGAGAGCAGTCTTTGCGGTGGCGGGCCATTCGCCTGTGCCGTAGACAATACCCACGTCTGCGCCAGTGCGCCAGGCCTGGGTCAGCGGGCGGCTGTTGGCAAGCCGCACTGCCGCATCCGCCTCAGGCTCGCCATTGAAGACGATTTCCCTCGCGTACTGGTCAATAGTCGGTCCAACACCTACCCAAGCAGTGCGCACGCCCACTGAATCGTCCAGGGCTGGAAAGGCCGCGTTGGTCTGAGCGAACGCCAGGTCGCCAAACCACCGGGAGGGTATTGACAGAGGAGTTCCCTGGCTGACGTAAAGGTAGGCCGAGAGGTCGACACCGGGGATAGGGGCATCGGTGAAGCCGGGAGGCAGGGCAGGGTTGCCCTGGGCCGGGCTGCCCGAACAGCCGACGGCCAGAAGCGTGAGCGTGGCCAACAGGACAATGAGAGCCGATGGTCTGCGCATGATTGCCTCCGAGGTGGTATCGACACTGAAGCCGACGTACCAGTATCAACTCGCGACGTCCCGAACAAGATGCGCCAGTTGATGGCCTGTAGTCTAGCGCCCATCCTCAACCTCGTCAAACAGCGCCCAGGGCCATTCCTTCGCAAGAAGTCTCCGCTGCTGCTAAACGGCCAGACGCTTTCTGATGATGCGTGCAGCACTTTTCCGTCCACGAGCTGCAATGGTGTCCGCCCTTGTTCAAACACTGTACAATCATTGGCAAGGTCACCCAACCTGTCGAGAACGAAATCAATGGCCAGGAGGTAAGTGTGGGATTCGCAGAACTCGTCCAGAAGCGTTATAGCGTGCGCTCCTACAAACATCACGCGGTGGAGGACGAAAAGCTGGGGCAGGTGCTCGAAGCCGCGCGCCTTGCACCGACGGCGGCCAACCGCCAGCCTTTTCTGCTCATTGTGGCCCATACAGCAGGCAGAGAGGCGGAGCTGGGGCGCATGTACAGGGGTGCGTGGTTTGTGGAAGCACCCATCGTGATTTGCGCGTGCGGGATCCCATCCCAGGCATGGGTCCGCCGCGACGGCAAGAGCTATTGCGATGTCGACGTGGCCATAGTGGTAGACCATATCACCCTGGCAGCCGCAGATCTGGGGCTGGGAACGTGTTGGATTGGCGCATTCGATTCGGCTGCGGCCCGAGATGTCCTGGGACTGCCGGACTATGTGGAGCCAATTGCATTGACTCCTCTTGGCTACCCCGCGGACCAACCTCGGCCCAAGAGACGGAAACCCATAACTGAACTGGTGCGCTTCGAGAGGTGGTAGTGTGTGAGTCAAACCCCTCCGAATGGCAACAAAGTTACCGATCAGGCATTTATTTGCTGTACCCTGAGCGTCCTCGGGCCTGCGCATGGGGCAGTTCTGAAGGCCGAATGTGCACTGGTTAGCCGGAGCCTTGGGTGTCAGCGCGCCAGATAGAAGGTTCGAATCCCCTATGGTGGAGCATCTTCTGAACCGGGCAACTGGTTTGCCCATACGAACGCCCTCTTGACATTCAGCTTAACCTCTCACGCTAGCCCCAAAGCCTCTGTGCACCCATGACATCGAGGTGCCTGGGCACCTACCGCATGTGCCTCGGTGCTACCGCCCAGCGTCACCGGGGCGCGGTTGTAATGCTCTGCTCTTTGGGATAACATATCAGGTGAAGGAAAGTACAATCGGTTTTTGCCTGCCTGTGGGGAGATAGAGAGTAGCATGAGCGAGCCTGGACACCACACGGCCCCAGAACAGGAGCCTCAATCCTACGCCCTTCCGGAACCCCTGAATGAACGGTCTGTCCTTGCCCACCGGGGCAAGCTTCTCATAGGGTTAGGCGTGTTTCTCGTGGCCCTGGGATACCTTGGCTTTACGGCGTTTCAAAGCGCCAGCGCGTACTATCTAACCGTAGGCGAGCTCATAGCTAAAGGAGACGCGGTCTACGGCAAGAACCTGAGAGTCAATGGGAAGCTGATGCCTTCCTCTTTTGAGAGGGAGCCCAACGGGACTATCATTCACTTCTCTCTGACCGACGGCGTGGAAACTGTAGACGCGACCTATAACGGCTTGGTGCCAGACCTGTTCTTCAACGAGAACTCCCAGATAATGCTGGAGGGGACGTACGGCTCCAATGGCGTGTTCGACGCTCAGGCCATCATCGTCAAATGCCCCTCCAAATACCAGGCCGAAACACCATCTCCCTGACGCCCGTGGGGGTATCCTGCCGCTGGTCTTTAGCTTTCAGCCTGCCGTGGCCTTTGGGAAAGACCCCGCTCCAAAGCAGGGTGGGTAGCAGCTTCTAGCTACCAGCGCTGGTGTTGATGCTCCCCCCAGGGTACTGCTCTCGCAGTCGCCGCTTCAACTCCTCCGGAGCATTCTGATGGGGGAGAGAGTTAAGGGCCCTGATAGTGGCTCGCAGGCTGGAGACAAAGGCGTCACACCCTTTGCACCGTTCGGCATGGTAGTTGAACTCCCATAGCCTCTTGGGCCCCAACGTGCCCTCAAGATACTCCGATGACATCTGCCGGACCTTCTGGCACGATAGGTGTCTGTCTCCGGAGGGAGACATGCCCCCGAGCTTATCCGCCATGCTGCCTACCTGACATCCTCAACATGAACTCCAAGGGTGACGCCACACCATCCCTAATATAAGAACGAAACCCCGTCTGGTCAAGCGTTTTCCCTGCATAGAGATTCCTGTATAATTCGATGCAGGCCGTGGCCAGGGGGTGCAAGGTCTGGATGAAGAGCGTCTAAAGGGGCTTAACTCAGCATGAATCAAGACGAGTTTCAGGCCATCGTTGAGCAACATACTGATTTCGTTTACAACGTGGCCTACCGCATGATGAACAATGCCCAGGATGCCCAGGACATCACCCAGGAGACCTTCCTTTCGGCGTATCGCAACTGGTCCTCTTTTCGCGGTGGATCATCGGTCAGCACATGGCTCTATCGTATCGCCGTTAACGCCTGCCTGATGCGGCTGCGGAAGGAAAAGCGGGGCCGGGCCTCGACTGAATCAGTCTCCGACAGCATGGATGTGATAGATCGGGCTGTCGATCCCTCTCCCGCGGGAAACCCTGAGGGGACTGCCATTAACTCCGAGTTGCGCGAAGAGATGGGAAGGGCCATTGCATCGCTGCCCCCGGAGCTCCGGTCTGCCGTGGTCCTGCGGGATGTCCAGGAGCTGTCCAATGCCGAGGCATCCGATGTTTTGGGCATTACCGTGTCCTCCTTCAAGGCCCGGCTCCATCGGGGGAGAGTCTTTCTGCGTAGGCAACTGGAGGAGTACCGGAAGACTCTCCGCTGAGGAGAGCCAGGTGCGGTGTCCGTAAGCCGCCCGAAGACATCTCAGGGGACGCTTTGGATCGGCAGGCTGAGCTTGTGGGGATGGATGTGCTAGTACTTGCTTGCATAACTCAGCGTATGGAAGGGCATACCTCCCGCTCATCCTGTAGGGGCAGGTTTGAAACCTGCCCCTACAGGGCTCCGCTCGTATGGTTCGACAGGCTCACCATGAGCGGAGAATCGTGACGCTCTTTTTCGCAGCCAGGTGCTAGATATTGAAGGCTGCCATCTGCTGTTGGAGGGTTCTGACAGTGGCTTTTTTCGCCAACGCCTCCATCCGATGCTCCAGGGGCACGGACCCCTCCCGCCGGTAGATAATGCCCAGAGGAACTCCCACCTTCTGAAGCAGGTTGAAAGCGGCATCTCTATTGGTGGGATCGTGATCTCTGGGCACGTCCCACACGGTAGGGCCAGTTCCCTTCTTCGCGTCTCCCTTCAGGATATCAAAGGTGTCGTTGTAGGTGATGCAGGGGGACTGCACGTGGATAATGGCGAATCCGGGGTACTTCATGCCTTCGTTAATCAGGTCAGCCAGCTCCCTGGGCTTGCCCGAGAAGCCAGAGGCTATGAAACTGACTCCCAGGGCCAGATACGTCTCCAGGGGGTTGAGGGGAGCTTCCATCTTGCCGTAGGGAGTTGTAGATGTGACCACTCCTAGCTTTGTGGTAGGCGAGCTCTGCCCCTTGGTCAGTCCATAGATTCCGTTGTCCATTACAATGGCGGTCACGTTCAGGTTTCTATGGGCCTGCGGTCCAATGTGCTCCGCCCCGATGCTCAGGAAGTCACCGTCTCCTGCTACTGCAACCACGTTCAGGTCCGGGCGGGCCATCTTTATCCCAAAGGCGACAGGCAGGCTCCTGCCGTGGAGTCCGTGAATTCCAAAGGGCTGCGCTCCGTCCAGAAGGTGCACCAGGTTCCCGGAGCAGCCAATCCCAGCCACCACCACCGTATTGGACATGGGTTGTCCCGATTCGAGATTGTGTTTCTCCACCGCCCACTCCAGCGCCCTTTTGACGCCGTAGTCTCCACAACCCGGACACCACTTGAAGTCGTACTCAGGATTCTTCTTGCTCATACCTGTACCAGCTTTTTCGTCTGGGCTTCCATCATGCTCGTTATCCTTGCCACCAGGTCCTTGGCTTTGAATGGCATACCTGCGTACTGGGTGATGGCCTCTGCCCGTACGCCCCTGGAGCGCAGGATGCTGGCGAACTGCCCCAGGTAGTTCAGCTCCGGCACTATAACCAGCTCCTTCTGTTTGAGCTCTTCCAACAGCTTGGGGGGCAGGGGATTGAGCTGCATGGTGTAGTACCATCCAATCCGTTGCCCTTGCTTCGTCATCAGGTTATAGGCTTCGCGCGCTGGCCCTTTGGAACCACCCCAGGTCATGAGCGCTATCGGCTCCTCTCCGTTCTCGCGCTCGTAGACGTCATCTTCCAGGAGCTTCAGTTTGCTGAAGCGGCGCTCGGTCATCTCAACGTGCCGGTCAGGCAGGTGGGTGGTATCTCCCATGGGGTCGTGCTCGCTGGCATTGGCCACATAGGAACCCGGGCCGCCGGGCAGTGGCATTGCCGACAGCCCCGTCCCCGCGTATCTTTCATACCCGCTGCCTCCCTGGTAGACCTTCCTGCGCTCCACCGTAACCTTCTCCAGGTCTGGTTTGGGGATGTTTTGCACCTCCTCCGATAGCACGTGGTCGCTGAGCAGAATCACTGGACCCTGGTACCGCTCCGCCCAGTTGAGGGCGACAATCATCCCGTAGAAGCACTCCTCAACGCTGCCCACCGCGATAACGGGTACACTTATGTCACCGTGGGAGGGATTTATTGCTGCCAGCAGGTCTGATTGCTCGACCTTTGTGGGCATTCCCGTAGCGGGACCGCCCCTTTGCACATCCACAATCACCACGGGGATCTCTGTCATCCACGCCAGGCCAATGCCTTCGCTCATCAAGCTGAACCCGGGCCCAGACGTGGCTGTCATGGCTTTCTTCCCCGCGTAGCCTCCTCCTACAATGGCGTTGATGGCTTCTATCTCAGAGCTGGCCTGGTAGACGAACTTTCCTGGTCCTATCAGGTTACGCTCCATGTAAGCGAGAATGCTGGTGGCCGGCGATATGGGATAGCCAACAAAGAACTCCACTCCGGCTGCCATTGCTCCGAGAGCCAGGGAGTCGTTGCCCTTGATCAGGATTTGTTGGCCTTCTGGAGGCTGTGGGGCTTCCAGCTCGCCCAGGCTGAAGCCGCTCTTCCTGGCCTCCTCACGACCCAGAGACAGGGCCATGATGTTGGCTCGGATGATCTCCTGGTCACCGGGGCGTCCCCTGGTGAATCTCTTGGTGACAAAGTCCGGGAGATAGCTTTCCGGCATGTTTACCAGGTGCGCAATGGCTCCCAGGACGACCATGTTGGCCGAGCGAGGGTTCCCCGTGGATTTTGCCAGTTCATCTATTCTTATGCCCAGGCTAGTGCGGTCGTCCTCCAACTGGAAATCCTCGGAGTTGTAGATTATGACTCCGCCCTTCCGTACCTCGGAGCGGTGCGTGTCGTACGCCTCTCGATTGAAGGCAACCAGCACGTCCAACTCATCTCCGGGGCTGAGGACCGGCTCGGTGGATATCCGGCTCTGGGCCCAGGTAGGGCCTCCCACAATCTGAGACGGGAAGGTGGCAAAGGTCTGAATGTGATAACCAACCTGAGCGGCAACCTGGCCCAGCAGCTCCGCTGAGGTCACTACGCCCTGTCCACCTTCGCCCGCAAACCGAACCACGAAGTCTTTCTTGCGCATCTACGTCCTACGCGGAGACCATATCCCGCAGGGCGACCCCCGCAGGTCTATCTTCCTGTCCCCATCTTCTACTGTATCACTCACTTGGAACCCATGTCAATAACGGTTATCGATGGTTTACATCGGTGTGCTTTCATAACTCGTCGTGGTGGCCCGAATACGATGATGAACGTTGACAGCACCAGAGCAGAATGGTATATTTACAGTAGTTGGATAGGCCGGTTTGGGCGGAAAAGGGTGGGGAGGCTGTCCTGCTAAGAGGGGCGGTTCCCCTCTTTTTGGGGAACTATCAAGAAATGGCAACATCTTAGGCCCGCTCCCAGCGGGCCTAACTCAGACCCAGGGGTAGGCGGGCGCGCCTCCTGAAGGGATGTGGGGAGGTGCTGGAGACAAGGTGAGTGTCGCGGCTGAACCTGGTGTCGGGGACGGAGTTGCCAAGGGGGACGCAATGATAATGGAAGTAGATCTGAAAAGAGGGCTAAAGGGCGTCTACATAGATCGAACTCAAACCAGTTTTATCGACGGAGATATAGGCAAGCTGCTCTACCGTGGCTACTCTATCCACGACCTGGCAGAGAAGTCCACCTTTGAAGAGACTGTATACCTGCTCCTGTATGGGAAGCTCCCCATCCAGAAAGAGTTGGACGCTTTTGACGCTCAGCTTCGCGCCAATCGCGCCATTCCCGCAGGGGTAGTGGAGGTTATCAGGCTGGTCAAGGATGCCGACCCCATGGACGTCCTGCGCACCGCCGTCTCCGCCCTGGCCACCTTCGACCCGGAGGTGGCCGATAACTCCCAGGAGGCTACTCTCCGCAAGGGCATTCGCCTGACCGCCCAAGCCCCAACCATCGTCACTGCCCATGCCCGCATAAGGGCAGGGAAACAGCCCATAGAGCCCAATCCCAAGCTGAGTCATGCTGCCAACTTCCTTTACATGCTCAACGGCCGTGAGCCACCTGCGGATGAGGCTAAACTCCTGGACAAGGACTTTGTGCTTCATGCCGAGCACGGGATCAACGCCTCCGCCTTCGCTGCACGCCTGGTGGCCAGTACCATTGCAGACCTGCACTGCGCCGTAGTGGCGGGCATCGCCACCCTGAAAGGCCCGGCCCACGGGGGGGCTGCGGGAGCTACCTACCAGATGGCCCAGGAAATTGGGAGTGAGGACAGGGTGGAGGCATACATTCAAGGGGCTTTGAGAAGGGGAGAGCGAATCATGGGCTTCGGCCACCGCGTATACAGGGTCGAAGACCCCAGAGCTCACCACCTGCGAGATGGCTGCCTGGCGCTGGGGGCAAAGAAGGGACAGCCCCAATGGTTCCGCATTCTTAGCAGGGTGGAAGAGCTGATGAAGCCCTATGCCTCGCGAGGGATCGCCGTCAACGTGGACTTCTGGGCAGGGGCCATCTACCACCTCCTGGAAATCCCCGACGACCTCTTCGTCTCCGTCTTCGCCATGGGACGCATCCCGGGGTGGACGGCCCAGGTGCAGGAACAGTTTGCAGACAACGTCTTGATCCGTCCCTTGCTCCTGTACGAAGGCCCCATGGACCTGGAGTACGTGCCCATCGCTCAACGCAAGTAGCTCCGGAATCTCTGGCCGTGGGCCAGTAGCCGGTAAAGGGACGTTTCTCGTCAAGAACGTCCCTTTACTTTGCTAAGGCCTGGTATGAGTAGAGGAGAAGGCGTGCCTGAAGGAGTCGCCAGCGAAATCGCAAGGCTCATACGGGAGCAGGGCAGGATCACATTCGCCCAGTTCATGGATATGGCCCTCTACTCGCCCCTTGGAGGCTACTACACTACCAGGATGCGCCGAAACGAGCACGATTTCTACACTGCGCCTGTGGCCCATCCCGTCTTCGGCGCGCTGGTAGCGCTTCAGCTTGAGCAGGTGTGGGAGCTTATGGACATGCCCTCTCCTTTCTACGTGGTGGAGGTGGGTGCAGGCGAAGGCACACTGGCCCGAGACGTTGTGGCGTACTCAGACGGCCTGTCCTCGGCGTTCCCACAGGCCCTGAAGTACCTGGCGGTGGACTACGATGCCGCCCCAAACTCGCCAGCCGATGTTCAGCCCATCAAGGCTCGCGGCCTGCCGTTCAGAGACGTGGTGGGATGCATTCTCTCCAACGAGCTCCTGGACGCCTTTCCCGTCCACCGCTTTGTCATACAGGGGGGTCACGTCAAGGAGGTCTACGTCGCTTTGAAGGAAGGGGAGCTGGCGGAGGTCGTTGACGAGCCTTCTACTCCCCGGCTGGAGCGGCGGCTATCGAGCCTTGGCGTGGACCTGCCCGAAGGCTTTCGGGGGGAAGTGAACCTGGCCGCGGACGGATGGATTGAGGAGGTATCCCATGTCCTGAGACGGGGGGTAGTGCTCACCTTCGACTACGGGCATGTGGCCTCGGAGATGTACTCCTCACAACGGTCTGGCGGGACCCTTCGTTGCTACTACAGGCACGTCCTGGAGGGCAACCCATACCGTCGCATAGGCCGCCAGGACATCACGGCCCACGTGGACTTCACCTCTTTGATGCGTTCTGGAGAGGAACATGGGTTGAGCGTGGTGGGTTTCACCACTCAACGGGAGTTCCTCCAGAACCTTGGCCTCTCCCACTTCCTGGACTCCCTTGGCACGAGGCAGCTCTCCCAAAGGGAGCGAGACATCAATCGAATAGGCATGCTGGAGCTGGTCAAGGCCGGTGAGATGGGCGACTTCAAGGTGCTGGCCCAGGCGAAGGGCCTGGAGCTTGAAGGCGCGCTTCTGGGCTTTGCCTCCAACAGCCCTTGGAGAAAAGGCCCTGGACCTGGCAGTGAGCTTCCTCCGGCCCCGCTTCTATCCCAGGGCCATCTCAACCTCCTGGCGGGTCGTTACCCGCACCTCTCCTGGGAGTGGGAGGAATTGTGGCCCTTCGGCAAGGAGAGCTGACGCCCGAATGTGGAGAGGGCATCCTTCGACAGGCTCAGGATGAGCGGGATATTCAAGTTCCGCTCGTGGTGAGCCTGTCGAACCATGAGCGGAACACTCTTGGACCTTCGGCTCCGCTCAGGACAAGGGTTTCAGGGTGAGTGGGGTTGGAGCGCGCCTTAAGCCTCCGGAGAGGCCAGACGCTCCTTCAGCAGGCGGATGGCGGCCTCTATGCCATCGGGGTGCTCAAAGACCGCGGAGCCTGCCACCACCACCTGTGCTCCTGCCCTGGCTACCAGGGGTGCGGTGGTGGCATTGATGCCCCCGTCCACCTCCAGCTCGGCGTGGACGCCCCTCGCGTTCAGGATGTCACGGATGCGGGCTATCTTCCTGGGGCTTTCGGGGATGAACTTCTGCGAGGGGAGTCCGGGGTTCACCGTCATCACCAGAACCTGGTCCACCCACTGCAAGGCCCCTTCGATGGCTATCACCGAGGTGCCGGGGTTTATGGCTACCCCGGCCTTGGCCCCGCGCTCCTTTATCTGGGCGAGTACCCAGTGGAGATGGGTGCACGCCTCCGCGTGAACCGTGAGGATGTTCGCGCCTGCGTCCAGGAAGGAGGCGATGTGGCGCTCCGGCTCCTCGATCATCAGGTGGACGTCCAGGGGCAGGTGTGTCCACCTTTTGATGGCCTCCACCGTCCGCGGCCCCAGGGTGAGGGCGGGCACGAAGTGGCCGTCCATGATGTCCACGTGGATGTAGTCGGCGCCGGCCCGGGTGGCTTCCGCCACCTGCTCGCCCAGTCGGGCGAAGTCCGCCGATAGGATGGAGGGCGCGATTTTGATTCTAGCTTTATCAGCCAATGGCCCCCTCCAGGAGTCGGTGAGCCTCTTTCAGGGCCTCTTCAACACGGCGCGGGCTGGTGCCCCCGGGCACATCACGACTGGCGATGGAGGAGTCCAGGCTGATGGCGTACACGTCCTCATCGAAGCGAGGGGAGAGCCTGCGGTACTCCTCCAGGCCCAGCTCCATCAGGCCCTTGCCCTGGGACGCGGCCTGGCGCACCAGCTTCGCAACGATGCCGTGGGCGCTGCGAAAAGGCTCGCCTTTCCTCGCCAGGTAGTCGGCCAGGTCTGTGGCCAGGATGTTGCTGTCCTGGGCTGCCTGGCGGGCGCGCTCTGTGTTGACCGTCCAGGTGCTCACCATGCCAGTGAACGCCTCCAGGGTGCTCAACAGGGTGTCCACCGTATCGAAGAACCCCTCCTTGTCCTCCTGTAGGTCCCGGTTGTAGGTGAGTGGTAAGCCTTTCAAGATGGTGAGAATGCCCACCAGGTGGCCGTAGACCCGGCCCGTCTTGCCCCGGGCCAGCTCCGCGAAGTCCGGGTTGCGCTTCTGTGGCATGATGCTGCTGCCGGTGGTGTACGCGTTGTCCAGGCGAATGAAGCCAAACTCCTGGGACGACCACAGCACCAGCTCCTCTGCCAGGCGGGAGAGGTGCATCATGCAGAGGGCAGCCGCGGCATGGTACTCCACCAGGAAGTCCCGGTCGGCCACGGCGTCCATGCTGTTCTGGCTTATCCTGGCGAAACCCAACTCTTTGGCGACAAACTCCCTGTCTATGGGATATGGGACCCCTGCCAGCGCGCCGCTGCCCAGGGGAAGGACGTCGGTGCGGTGGAGGCACTCCTGGAACCGCTCCCGGTCTCGCTGCAACATGTGGAGGTAGGCCAGCAGGTGATGGGATAAAAGGACAGGCTGTGCCCGCTGGAGATGGGTGTAGCCGGGAATGACCACCGCTTGATGGGCCTCGGCGGTGGCAAGGAGAGCCGATTGGAGAGCCTTGAGCTTGTCCTGGGTTCTTTCTATGGCCTCTTTGCAGTACAGGCGCATGTCCGTGGCCACCTGGTCGTTGCGGGAGCGGGCGGTGTGGAGTTTCCCTGCCACGTCGCCTATCTTGGCGAAGAGGCGGGCCTCGATATTCATGTGAATGTCTTCCAACTCCTCTTTCCAGGGGAAGGAGCCATCCTCGATCTCCTGCCGAATGGCGCCGAGGCCCATGACTATAAGCTCGGCCTCCTTTTCGGCGATGATGCCCTGTTTGGCCAGCATTCTGGCATGGGCAATGGAGCCGGCCACGTCCTGCCTGTACAGGCGGCGGTCGTAGTGTATGGAGGCTGTGTAGGGAGGGGTTCGGTCTTCTCTTGTCATCTTATTGATGTGGTTCTTCGTGCTCGTGATTCTACAAACTTACCACAAGCGGAGCCAAGTTTCGAAATGAGTTCTAGGCAGAGAGGGAGACGCCGATGAGGCTGCCTACGCCAAAGGTGACAGCCGCGGCCGCACCTGCTATCAGAATCATGCGCATGGCTCCCCAGGCAATATTTCTGCCTGCCATCCATGCAAGGGTGCCTCCCACAGCCAGCAACGCTACCGCAGTGAGGATGGTGCTCAGCAGAATACCCAGAGTATCAGCACCCAGGAGGTAAGGAATAATAGGTACAAGTGCTCCTGCGACAAAGGTGGCAAAAGAGCTAATGGCGGCGCCCCAGGGTGAACCCAGCTCAAAGGGGTTCAAGCCCAACTCTTCCCGGACCATGGTGTCCAGGGTCACCGCAGGGTCTGCCATGACCCGTTTTGCAATGACCCTGGCTTCCTCTTTGGATAGCCCCTTTGCCTGGTAGATAAGGGTCAGTTCCTCCTCTTCCTCTTCGGGCCACATCTGGATTTCAGCTCTCTCCATGTGTATCTGATGCTCGTACATATCTCGCTGAGAACGCACGGACACGTACTCTCCTGCTGCCATCGAGAAGGCTCCCGCCAGCAGGCCAGCGACCCCTGCAAGTAATATGATGCCTGGATCGCTAGTGCCACCCGCTACGCCCATGACCAGGCTGAAGTTGGATACAAGACCATCGTTGGCTCCCATCACAGCGGCGCGCAGTTTGCCGCTTGTCCCGCCATATTGCCAGCTCTCGGCTCGAATGGTCTCTAGGGGGTCATTGTCGCCCGTCAGGCCCCGCAGGATACGACCATGGTTTCGTTCCTCCTTGGCCAGATCATATGCCTCCGAGTCTAGAGAGTAGTTGCCAATGTCCTTGGATTCTCCCCTTAGAAGCAAGGGTACCACCCGGTGGGTACCAAATCGCCGAGCAGCCCAACTGAGCGAGCGGAGCCGAATTCCACCCCTGGCAGGGGCGAGAGTGGCCTGGTCTATGCCGAGCTTCTGTGCCCACCTGGACGCGTGGCGCATCTCCGCTTGGACCAGTTGACGGAACACCTCCGCTCTTTGAGGATCTGCCTCTGCTTTGGCCATGGCCTCATACATGGCAGCGGCCTCCAGTTCACCCTCCAGATACATCCGGTACATGGTTACACGTTGGCTATCGGTCAAAACAACCTACCTCAATCCGCGGCTTACCCCCTGCCAACCACCTAGCTTATATTACAAGCATGGTGTGGGCTTGACAACCGCCCCTATGAGCGTAGAAGAGGGCGTAATACCCAGTGTGATATACTCGAATATCCACTGCAAATCACAGTACACTTTTCTACGACTTGGCAAAGGTATTGGCAGAATGGCATCGAAAAAGAGACCCAAAGACAAGCCTGGCAAGAGGTATCAGGACGACGGGAAGGAAAGCAGCCTTCCTGGCGGGCGGTTCTCGCTGCTCAGCGAGCTTGGCCGCCAGGTAACGTCCAGCCTGGAGCTGCCTGCCGTCTTGCAGGCAGTGGTGGACGCGGCCTGCGACCTCACCGGTGCGCGTTACGGTGCGCTGCTGGCGTTCGATACATCCGGCCGTGTCCAGGAGTTCGTCACTCATGGCATAACGCCGCAGAAGCGGAAGCGCATTGGCAGGCCTCCCCAGGGCTTGGGCCTCCTGGGATGGCTTCAACGCTCGCAAGAGCCTTTGAGGCTGGCAGACCTGTCCCAGCACCCACAATCGGTGGGCTTTCCTCCCAATCACCCTCCCATGAAAACCTTCCTTGGAGTCCCCATTGGACGTGAAGGCGAGGCTCTGGGCAACCTCTACCTTACGGAGAAGTCCGGAGGAGAGGAGTTCACGCCAGAGGACGAAGACCTGCTCCTCCTCTTCGCGGCCCAGGCGGCCGTGGCGATTCGCAACGCCAGGCTGCACCGCCAGGTGGAGACGGAGCGGCGGCGTCTGGATGCCATCCTCAATGATTCCCCCAACGGCATGGTCTACATGGACAGGGCGACGGGCCAGCTACAGGCAAACCAGCGGGCCGAGGATATGCTGGAGTGTTCCCTGGATTCATCCGAGGCACTGGCTCTCTTGGAAGAGAGGTGCTGTGCCGCCGACGGTTCCCCCATTCCCCAGGGAGAACACCCCTTGGACAGGGCGCTACGGGGTGAGCTAATAGCCGGAGAGGAGTTTCTCATCATCCGTTCCAGTGGTGGCGTCCTTCCTGTTCTGTGTAGCGCGTCACCCATACGCGACGGCGATGGAGAGGTTATGGGAGCCGTGATCCGGTTTAGGGATATGACGCCCATGAAGGAGGCCCAGAGGCACATCGAGGAGCTGGCCGCAGAGCGGGGAAGACTCCTGGAGGTGGCAGAGCAGGAGCGCCAGCGCCTGGAGGCTTTGATTGATACATCTCCTGTGGGCGTTTTCGTGGCTGAGGCCGGCTCCGGACGGGTGGTGCTGGTGAACCGGGAGGCCCAGCGTATCCTGGGTCTATCTGGCCAGGCTGACTACCGAGTAGAGTGGGTTGAGCAGGTCGCGGTGTACCGTCGGCCCGATGGCAACTCTTACCAGCCGGAGGAGCTACCCCTCCAGCGCGCTCTTCATCGCGGGGAGGTTGTGCGGGCTGAGGAGGTCCGCTTTGAGTTCCCCGATGGGCGCACTATCCCCACCCTCATCAATGCCACGCCGGTGTACTCTACCCGCGGCCGGATTACCTCGGCCATCGCAGTCATCCAGGACATCACGCCTCTGGAGGAGATAGAGCGGCTTCGCAGCGAGTTCCTGGGCGTGGTGAGCCACGAGTTGAAGACGCCCCTCACTGCTATAAAAGGGTCGGCGGCCACCGTGCTGGGAAGCCGAAGGCCCTTCGATGTCGGCGAGATGCGGGAGCTTTTTGAGATTATCGATGAGCAAGCGGACCGGCTCCGAGACCTGGTGGACAACATCCTGGACATGACCCGCATTGAGGCAGGCTCCTTGTCGGTGAGTGCGGAGCCTGTGGAGCTGCGGAAAGCGCTGGATGAGGCCCTGGCAACCCTTGCTCGCACTGGCGTTGCTCGCGATATACAGCTCAAGATGGCCGATGGCCTCCCCCTGGTCAGGGCAGACCAGCGCAGGATTGTTCAGGTGGTGGGGAATCTTCTGAGCAATGCCGTCAAGTTCTCGCCAGCCACATCGCCCATCACTATCGAGGTGGTGCATGAGGGCGAGATGCTGGTAGTGCATGTGCGGGACCAGGGCAGGGGGATTCCCCATGACAAGCTCCCTCACCTGTTCAAGAAGTTCTCCCAGATCCATGACGATAGCGGGAGCAAGCTTTCGGGCAGCGGCCTGGGGCTGGCCATCTGCAAGGGAATCGTAGAGGCCCACGGGGGGCGTATCTGGGCGGGCAGCCCTGGGGAGGGACAGGGCGCTACCTTCAGCTTCACCCTGCCGGTAGCGGTAGAAAGCGAGGTCGCGGCCCTACCGGATACGACCGATAGGGCACAGCTGCTGGGCAAGGTTCGCCGTCCTGGTGAACGGACGCGCATTCTGGCCGTGGACGATGAGCCTCAGGTCCTCCGTCTTCTTCAACGCTCCCTGGGTGAGGCGGGATACCAGGCCGTGCTAACCAGCGACCCTTCCCAGGTCATGGGCCTGGTGGATACGGAGGAGCCCGACCTGGTTCTGCTGGACCTGGCGCTTCCTGGCATCAGCGGGTTTGAGCTTCTCCATCGGATTCGGGAGTTCTCTGGCGTGCCGGTGATCTTTCTGACCGCCAGCAGCAGAGACGAGGATGCGGTGACGGCCCTGAAGATGGGTGCAGACGACTATATCACCAAACCCTTCTCACCTCCGGAGCTGCTGGCTCGCATAGAGACTGCCCTGCGGCACCATGCCATGCCTGACACCCTGGAGGTACGGCCCCACCTGGAGGTGGGAGACCTGAGCGTTAACTTCGCGGAGCGTCGCGTCAGCATAGCAGGTCAGGCCGTCTCCTTATCTGCCACGGAGTACAAGCTCCTGTATGAGCTGGCAACTCATGCCGGGCGGGTGTTAACCCACGACCAGATTCTGCACAGCGTCTGGGGGCCAGAGTACTCGGGGGAGACAGACTTGGTGCGCTCCTTTGTCCGTAACCTGCGCCGCAAGCTGGGCGACGACGCGCGACACCCACGGTACATCCTCACCGAGCCCCAGGTCGGCTATCGGATGCCCAAGCCCTAGCTCTGGGTTGCCCCAAAGAGCATCATAATGCTCCGCTCGTGGTAAGCATGTCTCCATTGGACATGCGACGGTGTTTGTGCTAGACTCTTGGCAGTTGGAATAGGAGGTGCCCATGAGCACCGTAACCACTGTCAAGAGTGCCGCTGCGGTTGGATACTTCAGAGTTTCCACCATGAACCAGGCAGGGGAGCGCCATGTTTCCCTGGAAACCCAAGAGGCGTCCTTCCGCGCGTACTGTACCACCCACGGCCTTACCCCGATAGCCACATTCACCGATGTTCAGAGTGGCCGTCGTGATGATCGGGTTCAGTACCAGGCCATGCTCCGGGTACGTGGTAGAGCATGACGTTGGGCATGTCGTGGTGCTCTTCCTGGATAGGTTTGGGCGTATCCCCAGGGAGATATTGCGCCGTTACTGGGAACTGGAAGAGCGCGGTATTACCGTCGAGTCAACCAATGAGGACTTGAAGGAAGAACTACTCCTGCTTGTGCGAGCCGGTATTGCCGGGGCGGAGTCACGGCGGACAAGTGAGCGAGTCAAGGCCGCATCTTTCAAAGCTGCTGCAAAGGGGCGTCATATGAGCCGACCACCATTTGGTTATCGCCAGGTCAAAGACGGGGATACCGTGCGTTGGGAGCAAGTGCCACAAGAGGCAGAGGCAGTCCGTCTGGCCTACCGTCTCTCCGTGGAAGAGAACAAGGGGTACATGGCTATCGCGAATGAGTTGAACCGCCTGGGATACCGTGGTAAGGCTGCTTTCGGAAGCAAGCCGTTCTCCCCCGCAACTCTGGTGTTCATCTTGAAGAATCCAAATCTCAGAGGCGCGTTGGCCTATGGTCGGACTCAGAAGGCCGGTGCGCCATTGGACGTGGTTATGGTGGAGGGTGTGTTCCCGGCCATTCTGAGCATGGAGGAGTGGGAACGTTTGCAAGAGCGGCTAGGGATTCGGAGCGAGCACCGCAGGGGCAGGACGCACCTCTCCGCCTTCCTGCTGGGCGGGATTGCCCGGTGTGGCCATTGCGGAGGAGCGCTGGTGGGAACCAGTCGGATGCGTGGTGAAAAGCGGGAGGGAGAGTATTACTGCCGCAACCACAAGGACGCCAGGGTCAAATGCCCATACAGTAATAGCCACGTAACCCACCGCTTAGAGGCTGCTGTCCTGGATTTCCTTGGGCAATACAGCGATCCGGCCAAGGTGCGGGAACTCCTGGCCGCCAATGACACCAAAGCCGACAAGCGACAAGAGCAAGAGCTCGGGAAGGTGGTAGCCCGCCTGGGCGAGTTGGAGCAAGCCTTCCTAAATGACTTGGACAGAGTAGACCGCCAGGTCTTGAATGAAGCCGAATACGTGAAACGGCAAGAGGTTCGGCGGACCGAACAGGCTAGCCTAGAGGCCCGCAAGGTAGAACTCCAAGCCGCCGTCCAGGAGCAACGGGACAGAGAGGCTCAGACCAAGTCCGTGCCCGTGAAGGTGCGCTCCTTCTTGGAGGACTTCCAGGGTATGGACGTAGTGAAGGCAAAGGCTATCTTGCAAACAATCCTCAAGGCCGCCTACGTCTGGAAGGATGGGCGTATTGAGGTGGAGTTCAAATAAAAAGAGAGGCCAGCGGTCCATCACGGCGTACGTCTATCGGGCAAAGGACGCGCGCTGGTAAGCAGAGTTTGGCAGCTTGCCGGGTGGAAGGAAGCAAAGCTCCGAGCGGGCTATCCGTACACTAGCATACTGCTGTAGCCACGAAGCGAGCCAAGGAGGCCGCGGGCACACTGCCAGACCGTGAGCAACTGGTGAAACTATGGCCCCAGGTGGGCAAAGAGCTTATGGAAAGTCCGGTATCCCTGCAAAGTACGGCTAGGCTTCTGAGCGACAAAGCACGGAAGAAGATGCTGGCGCCATTTCCTGCGGGCGCTCTGGAGTTCGAGAATCGTCTCGTAGAGGAGCTAGAGCGGATGTTTCCCACAGCTAGCCAGGGTAGGGTGCAGTTGACAGTGGCGGGGCAGTTGGCAGTGATCGTGGGGTTCGCTTGCATGATGGATGACAAGAAGATCGTGCAAGGTTTGGAGAAGGTCATGGCAGGCCCTCTGTTTCGCGAGGTTGCCATAGGGGAGTCCAAAGGTGGCTTCAAGGGGCGGGCCACAACTACCAGGCTACGAGAGGCAGTGGCGATGGTCAATGTAGAAATAAGAAAGAACCGTAGTCAAACGAGGCTAGTGAACCTGCAGGGCGATGCTCGTGCCTGGGTCTGCGTGTGGAAGGACCACGGAGGTGATCCGAGAGATGCTTGTGAAAAGACGATTGAAGGGTGGCACGAGTTCACGACCTACCTCGAAATGCTCAAGGCCATCCTGCCATTCAACAAAGCGTTCGGTCTGGCGCTCAGAGAGGGGCGTCGTCGGGTGCCGCGCGCTCCAAAGGCCAAAGGGCCGCGCATCGCACCCACGCAAAGGGGTTCGTGGTACGCAGATAGGGAGGTGGCGAAAAAGGTACTAGTTAAGGCGTAAACAAGTCGAGGGAACGGCTTCAGAATGGGGACGTTGGGTCAAACCAGCGTCCCTTTTTTGTTGGGGGCGAATGCTTGAGGGAAAAACACATGGAGCGAGAGTACACCGTGGTGGTTAGAGGAGTGATACCGGCGGACCTCTCGGAGAAGGTGAACCGATTACATGCAGAGGCCATACGCCACAAGAAGTCAGAGGGAGAAGGAACGGCGGTGGCGGCGGCGGGGGCTGGAAGCCCCGCCGCCCTCAACAAGGTCAACGGGACACGGTCTTCTGTTCTTGGTAGGGGGGCTGAGTCAAGAGCCAGTCCTAAAGAGACTGCTGCCGAAGGCGGGTGTTCTTGACGCAGAGGGAGGCTAAACGCTTACTTCTGGCCCTGAGAACACAGTTCCCAGGGCACGCCTCGCGGCGAGCGACGGGAACCTTGGGTGGCTGGGAAGGTGACTGCGAGACCGTACAACGGGACCGGGGCGAAGCCCGTTCGTCCCGTTGGCAACGAAGTTGAGGCGAAGCAGTGACCTTGGGAGGCATGTCCAGGGGTCACTGACCGATAGGTGAGCGAAGTGGGACAGGGAGACCACCCCAACCCCCCTCACTAACTATCAGGGGGTTGCAAAATACATAGGTACATTGGAGGCGTTGTGTGGTTGCGAAAGTAGTTGGGTCGGGTGTGGACACCCTAGTAATAGGCTACAGCATCGGATCGTATAGTTTGGGTGAAGAGGGATTCATGCCATTGGAGACCGCTAAGGAAGGTGCGGGGGCGAAGATGTTCGTATCGGAGCCTGCGAAGGTGGAGTGGTTCGGGAGTACCTTCGGGGTGTACCCTCGAGGCATACATGGTTACGAGTGGGTGCTGGTCAACTCGGATGTGGCGGTGGCCATGGCTCGCAAGGCACAGGGAGGTACAGTGTTCCCGGAAGTGTACATCACTTACCGGTCGGAGTTCCTATGGCGGGTAGGATACGTGGCGGCGGCAAAGGAGTTCGGCTCCTGGCTGGCAACCTGGGCTGAGGTGGTGGGGGTACGCGTGTCTCGAATGGACGTATGCGTTGACCTGGCCATGCCAATGCCAAAGCTCGACGTGGCCGTAGAGGTGGTGAGCCGAGCTAGGAAGAAGGCGTCCCATTTCCAGATGAAGTCAGCAGGGGAGTACATCACAGGTGGACACGTGACAGGGCATGAGTTTGGATCGAACCACCTGGTGGGGCGTATCTACGACAAGACGTTGGAGATAAAGGTGAGCCATAAAGGATGGTTCCGTGACGTGTGGGAAAGCCACGGGTGGGACGGGAAAGGGACGGTCGTTCGAGTGGAGTTGCAATTGCGACGGCAAGTTCTGAAAGAGTTCGGTGTGAACACTTTGGAGGAACTGCGAGAGCGGATGGGTGATCTATGGCGTTACTGCACGCAGGACTGGTTGACGGTGTGTGTTCCCGGAGCGGACTCCAACCATGCACGGTGGGGCATCCGGGACTACTGGACAGTAGTCCAAGACGTAGGGAAAGACTTGGGCGAAATGTATGGGGTGCTGCGCCTGCGACAAAAGCGGGTGCAGTACGATGCGCTGGGGGCACAGGCAAAAGGGGTTTTGGCGACGATGGTGGCAACGATGGCTACAGAGGTGGGCTGAAGTGGGGTCAACTAATGGAGAGCACGACTTCAAGGAATGGATGGCCTCCCCTGAGTTTCGTGCAAAAGTGGCGGATAGGATGGGCAAAGCTGAGCAAGCTGCAAGTGGAAAGGCAAGAGGTGCCTCCGACGGCGTATTGCCCCGATGGGATTCCGTGAATTCGATGCCATCTGTTTACGGAGAAAGCCAGTTGTCTTGGCGAAGGTGGGGGTGGTGTAGCAGCGCGACGGCAAGGCCATTGTCGGGACGCGGCCGACAGGCCCGATCGTCCCGACACTCGTTGTTAAGGGGCCGATGCCGTGACGCCGGGTGAGAGACGCCAGGGTCCTAACTGGGGGGCGAGTGGTGGCGGGGAAAGTCCCTGGCCGCCGTGTGGATTCCGAGTGGAAAAAGTTTCGTCTGCTAGGCGTAGATCGTTAGACAATTTCGCCTTTCACGGCGAATCTTTTGCCTCAGTTACGACCTTATACTCTACGCCGAGGGCATCCTCGAATATTGCAGCTCTCCGCTGCGCGCTCCGCGTCCCATGTGTACGCTGGTCGGGAGTTCTAGGCCTCTCAGGGCCTGGGACAGTCACCTGTTGACATGCTCTGCAACGGCTGCTAAACTCTGGATAGAGGTAAGTAAATGTTTACTACTACTCACATTGAACGTCACCCCACTGAAACACGCCGCCAGGAGATTCTCGCTGAAGCTCGCCAGATTGTCGCCACCCTTGGCATGCACGGTCTCACTATTAGGACGCTGGCCCGTGCGACCGGGGTCAGCGAGGGGGCGTTGTACCGCCACTTTGAAGATAAGGACGCCATCCTGATGGGGCTGATTGACGACATTGAGGAGACGTTGTTTGAAACACTGGAGAAGGCAGAGAGGCAGGGTGGTTCAGCCCTTGAGAGATTAGAGAGGCTTCTTGAAGCACACCTCTCCTATTCG
>JACQTZ010000001.1 GCA_016210515.1 Chloroflexota bacterium | reverse complement strand
GGCGAAGTTCTCAATGACGATGTCGGAGATGGACACCAGCCGCCTGATGAGGTCGTTGCCCCGGGCAGTGCGGGTGTTCAGGGTGATGCTCAGCTTGTTGGCATTGGTGTCGCTGAAGTGGCCGTTGGTGTTCAGGTTGGCGGGCAAGCCTGCGGGCGTGCCTGCACCTGCCCCGATGTTCTCACCACGGGTGTTGGGGTTCTGGGGCCACTCCACCTTGATGACCTCGGCACCCAGCGCCCCCAGCCAGCGATTGCACCAGGGGCCGGCACGCACCCAGGTGAAGTCCAGGACTCGAATTCCTTCCAGGGCTTTCGGCGTGGCTGCCACGTTTGCTTCGGCCTGAACCATCCTTTCACCTCCAGTCCAGACTTCGCACCAAGCGACTTCGTCCCCGCCAACGGCTACCGCAGAATATCATGGCTAAATTATCCTGTCAATCGAGAGTACGGTCGCGTATTAAGCCCACCAAAACCCCTGCCAGGGGTCGTTGATTCTTACACGCAAACGTGTATAATCGAAGCATGGAGTACAGGATAAAGAGCACACGAGGTGACCAGTGGAGCGCCGAGAGGGTAAGGGCGTTGAGGGCACACCTGGGCCTTACCCAGCAGCAGCTATCCGCAGAGCTGGGCACCAGACAACAGACCATCAGCGAGTGGGAGCGAGGCCTGTACCACCCCCGGGGAACCTCTCGCACCATCCTCAACCTCATTGCGGAGCGTGCGGGCTTCAAGTATGAGGCAGCCTCGCCCGAAGAGGCAGAAACAACCCTAGAGAGGATGGCAGGAGGGACAGTACAAGACCCCTGAGGCTTTAGGGGGACCCAGGGGGTTAGTACCCTTTGGCGGTGCTCGCCTTCACAGGAGACAGGAGAGCCCCACGGGTAATGCAATGGCGCGGATGCCTCTGGAGACCCAGCTAGCCCAATGGTGGCGCGAGGGCACCTATAGAAATGTGGCCACCACCCGGGGGCAGGCACTCCAGGTCCTTTACCCGGGGCGCCCCTCTTCTGGCCCAGGGCCAGACTTCCAGGATGCCCTGCTCATCACGGAGCAGGGAGAGCTGGTCCGAGGCGACGTGGAGGTACATGTAAGGCAGAGGGAGTGGCAAGACCACGGCCACCACCTGGACTCCCGGTACAACCGAGTAGTGCTCCATCTTTGCTTTCACGGCGGGAGGAATGGGACGTGGCTGGAGAATGGAACCCAGGCCCAGGAGGTCTTGCTGCTCCCCCCACTCCATAATCCAAGTCCCTTGTCATCCGCCCCTCGCACCTTCACATCTGTGCAGTCCCTGGCACCGCTCTGCTCTGGGGGGAGGCGCGCCATCGCCGGCCCCACCGAGAGGCTGCGGGCCTTACCCCTGAGGGGGTTGGAACGAGCGCTGGATGAGGCCGGGGAACGCCGTTTCCTAGACAGGGCCACGGCCATGCTGGAGCGACTACGGAGAGGCGACGCCCAGGAAGAGCTGCTCGCCGGGCTTATGGAGGCCCTGGGGTACAGTCGCAACCGCGACCCCATGTTGCTCCTGGCTCGAGGAGTGCCCTTCTGCCAGATGAAGGCGCTGATAGGCCCAATGCCCAACCGACTGGCCCTGGAGGCCCTGTTGCTGGGAGCGTCGGGCTTGCTTCCCCATCAACGGGGTCTCTGTCTTCCAGGATGGGAGGAGAGAAGCCGTGATGGCGCTCTGGCGGAGATGTGGCGGAGTATGGGAGAGCCGGTAGTGGTCGACGCGAGCATGTGGAGCCGCTCAGGCCTCAGGCCTCAAAACCATCCCGTGCGGCGTCTGGTAGGGGCCAGCTACCTCATAGCAGCGCACTGGCACGACGGGCTGTTGGAGGACCTGGAGGCTGTGCTGAAGAAAGGGAGTCCAAGGGAGACGGAAAGGGCGCTGGAGGTTGAAGGCACGGAGTTCTGGACCCGTCACCTGGACTTCCATCGTCCTGTGACTCGCGCTCCAGCGCTGGTGGGAAGGAGCCGGGCCAAAGACATGGTCATCAACGTTCTGCTGCCCTTCTTTTTCGCCAGGGCCCACCTCCTGGGCGACGGCGAGATGGGACAAAGGATTCGGAGCCTTTACCGCACGCTTCCTCCAGGCCAGGACAACGAAATCACCAGGGAGGTGAAGAGCCTTCTAACGGCTTCCAAGGCAGGCCAGCCCGTGGTAAACTCCGCCAGGAGGCAACAAGGCCTGATTCACATATACCAGGTCCTGCAGGGACAGGCCATGTAGTCGTGGCGACTCCCCTGGCATGAAACAACGATGAGTAACAAGGGAAGCTACAACGGTGTGCCTTTGATGCCCGAAGAGGAGGTAGAGATGTCCTTCGGGGAAAGGCACGGCTTGAAGATGGAGACGGTGATAGACCGGAACACGATGGTGCTCACCGACCGTCGCCTGATCCGACTTGCCAGGGCAGGGTCGAGCTGGGAAACGGTCTTCCTTTCCCTGGAGGACGCCCAGGTGGTCAAGGTGAGGGTAACCTCTCGGAGCAAGCGGCCGCTATTGCGAGCGGCCCTGCTTCTGGCTGGGGCCGGGGCTGCCCTGGCTGCCATCGACTTCTTTCCCCTATCGTTGGTGCTGGCGGCCGTCCTTGGCCTGGGAGGTGGCTACCATCTTCTCCGCTACCTGACCATCTCCCACCAGGGGTCTATCCTCTTCCACACAGCTAGTACGGACGTGGAGATGCCTTTTGTAGGGAACATGGCTGACCAGGCTTACACCTTCGTCAATCGCTTCTCCCAACTGAAGGCTGCTTCTTCCTCACCGGCCGGGGCTGACCAAGTTGACCAGAAGGATGGGATTGAGGCTGACGTCCCACCAAGACAAGAGGGGTTGGGAGCAGATGAAACAGGGACAGGGGCGATGACGGACATGGGCGGCGAAAGCCCGTCGGACACGCACCAAGAAGCGCTCCCTCAGGAAGAGCAGGCCAAGAGCCGCGATGAAGAGCCCGGGCCGATGCAGCCCTCGCAGCAAACGTCAGGCCGTCTGCAGGAGACGCCTCCAGCTTAAATTCCGAGCTGAAGGATACAAACCCCGCGCGTCCTACGTTTATACAGGGCTGGCCTTGCCCCTATCTTCAGCCCAGCTGCAGGCTGGGATACACGTCCATGTCCCACCCATCCCCACCCCCCCTCTGCTGCTGAAAGTAGGCACAGGCCGCTATCATGGCCCCGTTGTCGGTGCACAGGGCGGGAGAAGGGATGAAAAGGGGTAGAGGGGCTTTTTCTCTGAGCACCGCTCTGAGCTTGGAGTTGGCGGCGACGCCCCCGCCCAAGAGGATGCCCCGAACGTTGTGCTTTCTGGCCGCGTTCACCGTCTTCACTGCTATCACCTCGGCGATGGACAGCTGAAAGGCGGCGGCCATCTCTCGAACCAGGTGGGGATCGGGATGGCTTCCCTCCTGGGGAGGGTAGATACCTTTCTCTCTAGCCTTGTGCAAAAGGGCGGTTTTCAAACCGCTGAAGCTGAAGTCGTGGGAGCCTCTAAGCCAGGCTCTGGGCAGAACCACCTCGCCTCTGGCTTCCTGAGAGGCCTTCTGCACCTCGGGACCGCCTGGAAAGCCCAGCCCCAATATCCGAGCCGCCTTGTCGAAGGCCTCTCCAGCGGCGTCGTCCCGGGTACGGCCCAGGAGGGTGTGCCTTCCATGATCCTCCATCAAGATCAGATCCGTGTGCCCGCCGGAGGCAACCAGGCAGATCAGAGGGAATCCCGGGTCTTCTTGAGGGTCGCTTCCCCCCAGCCAGTTGGCATAGACGTGGCCCTCCAGGTGATTGACCCCCACCAGGGGCAGGCCGCGGCCCCAGGCCAGGGCCTTGGCAGTGTTCACTCCTACCAGCAACGCCCCAGCCAGGCCGGGGCCTCTGGTTACGGCGATGGCGTCGATATCTTTCCAGGTGAGATGTCCCTGGGCCAGGCTGGCCTCCACCGTGGGAACCATCTCCAGGATATGCTGCCGCGAGGCCACCTCGGGCACCACGCCGCCGTAGCGGGCGTGCAACTCTACCTGGGACGCGACGACGTTGGAGAGAATTCGGCGTCCGTCTTCAACCACCGCAACCGCGGTCTCATCGCAGGAGGTTTCTATGCCCAGAACCTTCATATCCAGGGAATGATACGCTACGCACGGGGGAGAGTCAATTTGACATCGTCTTCGAACACTCCACCACCCCCTCTAGCCACCGTTATAAAATCAGCCTGCCACGACAGCTTCCGCCTGGCAAGCAGTTGCGGCGCTGAACGACCTCTACGCCGGAGGTCTAGTGCCACGACGAAGCAAGAACCACGCTACGCCACCCACGATGGCCAGGAGCACCAGCCCCCCAAAGATGATGCCGACGATGAGTCCTGTCTTGGAAGCCGGAGCAGGCGTTACCGCAGGCGGTGGTTCCACCACCAACTGGCCCAGCAGCCTGTCCAGCCGTACACTGTAGGTGCCCTCTGGTTTTTTCAAGGTGAACTCGATGGGCACCGTTTCTCCTGCGTTCACTTCTACCAGGTGCGTCGCCTCAATGGTATCGTTAATCCACAGGGTCGCGGGATAGACTTCCCGCTGGGAACTGGAACTGGTGAGCATGGCTCTGATGGTAACGTCTTGTCCGTCCTGGACAGACGATGGAGTGAAGCCCAGATTGGTGACCTGGAAGACCTGCACGGGCAACTCTTTGCTCCCTGTGATCGCGAAGACGGAGAATCCAGGCACCACAGCGGTGTAGTAGATTCGCTCCTGGTCTTCGTTGACCCTCTTGGAGGGGAAAGGCACCCAGGTGTTCATGCGTGAATCAAAGCGGTTGAGCTGGATAGACCATTTGTGGATTTGATTGGCCTCCATCCAGCTCTTCTCAACGAAGAAGGTGGCATGGGCAGCCGATATGTCCTCTGGCTTGGCTTTTTCAACATCTATGCGGAAGAAAGCGCTCACCACTGCACCGGAAGCGAAGCCAGGAGCACCTTCAGGCTTCTCGGTCAAGTCCTCCACGGAGACCTGCACGTCAGCGAGGCTCCTGGTGAACTTGCCAAGAATCTCGTCCAGGGGCGCTGGGCTGCCAACCAGCTTTGCCCATGCCAACTCCTGGGTTTCCGGGACTGTGTAAATAGCCAGCGTAGCGCTGACCTGTACGGCTGTTGGCGGTGGAAGGTTCGGGTCAACCGTGGGGGGGACCTCAAAAGCTAGCTGCTCGACAGACACCTTGGGCAGTTGGTCAAAGAGGACCTGGGCGGGTATCTCAAAGAGCTTCTGGGATGACATCTCCGGCAGGCGTTCGATGAGTTTCTCCTCTGTCATCACCTGGACAATCTCCGTTATCTTCGTCGTGGGTACAGCCTCCATGATTGCGCCCGCCTTCTTCGGGGTCACCTCCGACAGCACATCGCTTGCCTTCGCAGTGTTCACACCGGTTATGACGTCGGCTGCCTTGGCCGCCGTCATCTCCTGCACGACGCCAGCTGCCTTGGCCGTCGTCATCGCCTGCACGACGCCAGCTGCCTTGACCGCCGTCATCTCCTGCATAACGCCAGCTGCCTTGACCGCCGTCATCTCCTGCATAACGCCAGCTGCCTTGGCCGTCGTCATCTCCTGCATGATGCCAGCCGCCTTGACCGTCGTTATCTCCTGCATAATGCTGACCGCCTTGGCCGTCTCCATCTGCTGGATGATGTTTGCTGCCTTGGCCGTCTCCACCTGCTGAATGATAGAGGATGCTTTCTCATTGCTGAGTTGCTTAATGACATCGGCCGCCTGTTGGGCAGTCGCGTTTTGAAGGATTTGGACGGCCTGCTCTATTGTGGCTTGCTCAACCAGAGCCACCGGTATAGCAGTAGGGGTCGGGGTTGGAGTGGCTGTGGGCGTGGGTGCTCCAGGCGCTAAGGTTGCTGTGGCGGTCGGTGCGGGTTGTGTAGCCGTGAGTGTGGGCGCAGGGGTGGCTGTTGGTGTAGGCGCACGGGTAGCCGTAGGAGTAATGGTGACCGCAGCCGTGGGAGTACTTGTGGCTGTGAGGGTGGGCGTAGCTGTAGCCGTAGGAGTGGGCGCTGGGGTTGTTGTAGCTGTGGCTGTAGCCGTGGGTGTATGGGTTGGCGTTGCAGTAGCAGTAGCTGTAGCTGTAGCCGTTGCAGTAGCAGTAGCTGTCGCCGTTGCCGTTGCTGTAGCTGTGACCGTGGCTGTTGGCTCAGGAGTGGATGTGGCAGGTGGAATGCCTCCACCCCCGGGCACCTGGGTTGCCGTTGCCGTAGGAGCCGCGGGGGCTGTTGCCGTGGGTGTACGGGTAGCCGTTGCAGTAGCTGTAGCTGTGACCGTTGGGACCAAGCCAACATCAATGGTCTTGCTGTCAAGGGCAGCGGCCAAGCCCGACTTGTAGGCTATCGCGGTAACGGTGTAACTCCCCGTGGCGGCGTAGTCGTGCGTGGCAGTGAATGTGCCGTCCGTTGTCGAGGATGTCTGGCTGCAACCTGGTGAGTTGGGGTTTTCGTTCCAGTTGATGTTGACGTTGGCGCCGGAGACGAGCGCTCCAGTCCCTCTGTTGGTGACAGTCCCATTTGCGGTGACTCTTCGGGAGGTATTAACAGACAGCGAGAGGGAGACAGAGACGGCCTGGGTGGTGGATGCTGAGACGTTGAGGTTTCTTTGGCCGCCTTCGAAGGCGATGGTGGAGGGGGATGCCGGGTCAACGAAGACCGAGACCGTGTCGCCAGCTACACCGCCCTCCTTCGTTGTGGTGTCGTTGTCATCAGCGGGCACATTCATACCCAGCATGTATTCGCTGGCGGTGTCCGCCTTGGCGCAGGCGACTCCTGGAATGGTCGCCACGACGACGGCATCTGCGACGTTTGCGGTGACACTGCCGTAGAGACGCAAGGGTTGGCCGGGGACCGCCACCACCCAGCCGATGACCAGGGCCATGGTCGACAGAACCAGGGCCAGTGCAACCAGATGATATCTAAATTTCAAAGCCACCCCATCTTGTTTCCGTATCTGCGTACATGGTTGCCTTTATGTTTCCGACGAAGGCCCTCTCGCTGGTGGCGAGAGGGCCTTCATTCCTATCTTGGTGGCCCGCTAAGCCATGAGCCCCCTCAGTTCGTTCTTGCAGCTCGCTGGCTGCTACGGGACGATGGTGCCGCTCTGGACCATGAAGACCCAGTACCCACGGCCAGGCTCCATGTAGCCGGTGGGCAACACCCTGCGGAATCCACCGAGAATGATCTCCGGGTCCGCCTGCAGGGAGAAGCGTATCAGGTTATCGTACTGGTAGAGGGAGGCCCAGACACGCTGCGGCGACTCCAGGCTCTGGAGGGCGGTGGTCACCGGCAGCTTCAGCTCCGAGTGGAAGCCCACCAGGTTCCAGCCTGGCACCACGGCGTAGGTGGGAGGAACGGTTGCCTCCTCCAAGAACGTACCAACGTAGCTGAAGACTATGGGCCTTGGCGTCGGCGGTAGGCCCGGAGCCAGTGCGGCGGAGTAGGAGAAGGCTGAGTTCTTCATCTTGAACCAGTAGCCTCGCCCAGTCTGGAGTGTGGTAAGGGTATTGACCTGCGACGGCGCGTCGGGCGAGAACATGAGCCAGCGGTCCTCTTGAGGAAGCCCTGTCAAGCTGGCGTCGTAGTACATGATGGTGTCGATGGCCGACAGAATATTCGCACCGTTCGGACCCAGCAGTCCGGTTATGTCCGAGGTGTCGGGTATCAAAGGCAGGGATATCAGGTTTGACCCCGGCATGAGGTTGAAGGTGAATCCCTCCAGGGTGGCCACCACATCTGCCTCCACCGTTCTGACGGTGGTGTTTTGGGCATTGTCAGTGGCCGTTACGGTTAGCTGGTAGGCTCCCGGAGGGGCGCCGGCGGGAATCGAAATGGGCAGCAGCCATCCTCCGGTCACACCCCACTGGTGGAGCACTGCCTCGGGGATTTCGCTGCTGCGCACCATGTCCTGGCGCGTGCTGTCGGGGTTGGTGATAAAGACGCGCTGCACTCCCCTTGTATCGGAGGCGTTCACCTGGAGAATGGCCTGGTCGCCGGCCCGTGCGGAAACCGCACCCACAGGATAGCGGGTGCTCAAAGGTGTGAGCACAGGGCCCTGGGTATCCAGGTAGACGGTGATGGAGACCACGGTGGACAGGCTGGACTGGTCCGTGGCGGTGGCCTCGAAGATGTTCTCCCCCTCTAGCAGGCTCACCGGCACAGAGAAGGACTTGTTGACCGGCAGGGAGTTTATGGCGTATATGGTCTGGGTACCGAAGACGTTGGTTTGGGTTACGGACATGGAGTTGAAGTTCATATCGTCCACGGTTCCAGTGAGGGTCTGTATTGAGGTAGCGGTGATGGGGGCAATGCCACCCAGGGTGACCTGTGGCACAGCCCTGTCCAGGAAGCCCGATACCTCGGCTTGACCCTTGAGATTCGGCCCATTGGGTTTGGGCGGGTAAGGCAGCGTGCCCACGGCCCTGATGGTGTTAAGACCGTCGGCCAGAGTAAAGGGATTGGTGAACTGGCTGAACCATGTCGTGCTGCCCTCCACCACAGGCTGGGCAAGGCGGGTTACATTCACCAGTTCACCCTTGAAGCCGGCGCCGGATACTACGATGTCGTCCACGAACCAGCCGAATCCCTCATTGGCGAAGTTGTTCACGCTGTCGAAGTTGAAGCGGATAAGGATTCTCTTACCCTGGAAGGCGGACAAGCTCCTGCCCACGCCGGTAAAGGAGGGAACGGGCAGCCCGGTCTGGGGGTCGAAGTCGATCTTGCCCTGCTCGATCTCTCTGTAGTTGAAGGTAGAGTGGGCGTTGGCCGGTGGCGCCGCCTGGCCGAAGCCGCGACCAACAACCTGTATGATGGTCTTGAAGTCACCCACCACATCGTTGCCATTCTCATCCTTGGTGACCTCAGCGACCTCAACCCTCTTTATGTCTCGGTCGGGCACGGGCTCCGTATCGTACCAGGTGTTGAAGCTCAGGTTGGCTCCGGGGCCTATGAGGATAGGCTCCCTGGTGGTTAGCGTGCCCTGGGTGGTGATACTGGGAGCGAAGGGGAACTGGCCTTGCTGGCCGTATCGCCAGGAGCAGGGCGAGCTGGCATTCTTGGGATATGGGCGATCCTGCTGCCACTCATTGCAGGAGACGTACCAGCGGCCCTGGGCGTGCCACAAGACCGCGGACTGCTGCGGCGTTACATTGTCCTGCAGGAGGCTAGTGGAGGGCAGGTCTACGCCCACCAGGACCTGCGTAATGCTCGGGTCACTCACCCGTCCCGTGACGGTGATGACGCTGTTGACGGTGGAGAAGTTGGGTGCAGGCGACGTGATTCGCACCCTCGGATCCGTGTTTCTTACCAGGGAGAAGTTGGCCGCGGGGGAGCTATCCACAACAACGCTGTCGTGCAGCACCCGCAAAGTGGCCTGGTAGGACCCTATGGTAGTAGTTTCAGGAATGTTCTCCGGAAGGGAAGTGGAAAGGATAGTCCTGCTCTGGGCATCAGCAAGGTACAGCATGGTGCCTATATAGGCCATTCCTGTAATGTCTGCATTGCCCATCTCCCAGATATCCAGCATTTCCCCGGTTGCCTTGTTGAAGCGTGAAACCACGGGGATAGCGTTGGGACCTTCCCTGATGGCAAGCCCACCGGCCAGGAGTCTGGGTGAGCCGGGCACGGCCTCTGCCACCTCTAGCGATTGGAAGGAGGTCATGAAACCGGTCACACCCTGAGAGAAGGGGTCGGTGCGCACAGAATTGGCGTTGGGGGTTGCCGGGTTGAACCTGAACCAGCCAAAGTCATTCCTCAGCGCTACATAGAGGGAAGTGCCATCGCTGGCCAGGCCGCCGACCTCTCCACCCAGGGTCCCACCCCAGGGAGACCGAATGTCGAACTCCTCCACCACTGTGCCGTTGGCCGGATTTAGCTTGTAGACACGCGGCGGTAGCTGGCCTCTATTGGGATGAGACTCGTTGGTTACGGCGTAGAGGCCGTTGTGCCATGCCAAGGCGTTGGTGTTGTCTCCGGGGGCATCATAGCTGTTGAGGATGGTCCCGGGGTTGGTGCTGAGCACCAGTATTTTGTCCTTGGGAGTTCCATCCACCACCAGGTACAGGTTGGTGCCGTTGGTGGCCATTCCCTTGGGATTGGTGGTTACGGTGGTGGGTGGCAGAGGTATGACCGCCGCTCGGATAGTGTTACCCTGGGCCTCTGCCAAATAGAGGACGTCTCCCACAAAAACCGACCCTTTCAGCATGGCCAGAGCTGTGCTGAAGTCGCTGAGCTTGCGACCATCGTCGTCGAAGCGGTAGACATTGCCCTCTTTGGTGGCGAACAGGTCCCTGGCAGATGCGTAGTATGCCAGGGAGTCGAAGCCGTTGGCATAGAAAATGTCGTAGAAGTCAACGCGCTGCTGCCAGTTGCCATTGGTGGGATTCATAAAGATCGCGAACGCACCCTGGTTCTGGGTCCCGATAAGGGAGGTGCCGTTGCTGGCCAGCCCAGTGATGTTCTGGTTAAAGTCTTGCGGCAGTGCCGAGAGGGTAGCATCTACGGTGCCATCAGTGGGGCTGACCTTGGCGATGGTTCTCGTCACACCGCCCTGGCCTGTGTCTTCAGAAGATGCTATGTACAACCAGGGCGACAGGTAGGTGATGGCCTCAGCCCTGTTGGTGGGGGCGTCGAAGTCCCGGACCACGGCTCCGGTGCCAGAGTTCACCACCACCACGTGGTCCCTGCGTGAGCCGTCCACCAGGATGTAAAGGTTGGAGCCGTCGTAAGCAAGGCCCTGAGGAGAGGTGGTTATCCCCGAGGGTTTTGAGGCTTTGTAGACTTTGTTAGCTTCATCGTCTGCCAGGTAGAGCACTTCTCCCACGAAGGTCAACCCCTCCACAGCAATGGAGGGATTCGTGATAAAGCTGTTTATCTCCGCGTAGTTATTGGTTCCTTTGACAACGAGCTGGAGGACCTCGTCGCCACCGGCGACGAAGATAGTGCCATCAGAGGCCACGGCCAGCCCAGCAGCTCCCGGAAGCCCCTCTTCCTGGAAGTTCCACGGGCATAGCTGGCCCTTGTTGTCGCCGTTCGTCTTGTCTATCTTGGCAAGGCATTTGTCGGTGCCGTATGCCAGCAGAAGATCGTTACCAAGCTTGGACAGGCTGCGCGGTCGATCGTTGATATCTCCACCCCACTGTGCTTTAGCAGTGAAGTTGCTCAGCACAGTGCCATCGGTTGGGTTAAGCTGGTATATCCTTATGGTGCCGTTTCCATCCCGCCCAGCGTAGTAGAGAGAGGTTCCCAGATAGGTCATTCCCTCCCCACGCCTGTCGGGAGCGTCGTAGGAGTCAACCAGCGCTCCAGTGGTGGGATTCACCAACAGGATCTGGTCATTGGGAATGGCATCTGTCAGGATGAAGAGGGTATTTGTGCCGTTGTAGGCCAGGGCGCGAGGGTCTGTGGTGATGCCGCTGGGGATGGTAGCCTTGTAAATCCTGTCGGTGACAGCGCCGTTGTTGGCTATGTACAGGGTGTTGCCTATAAAGACAAGGCCCTGGATATCCGTTACCACCGCCAGGTTCTGCCATTTGGCCTGCTCTTTGCCATCGGGGGTAAGCTGGACAATCTTGTTGTCCTTGGCTGTGAATACGAAGCTGTTTGAGGCTACTGTAATATCTTTGGCCTGCCTGATGGCCGTGTCCCATTCGGCGCACAGCCTTCCCCTGTTGTTGCCGTTGGTTTTGTTGATCTTGTCAAAGCAGGCATCGTTAGTGCTGTTGTTGACCAGGAGGAGGTCGGTGCCGTCATTGCCCAGTCCCAGCAGGGCCTCCCACATGTTGTTGCCCCCGCTATCCTTGGGGTTGAAGTTGGTGACCTCAGCACCGGTGCTGGGGTTCAACTCGAAGATCTTCCGGTTATTGTCCTTGTTGCTGGCATAGTACAGGGAGGTGCCCAGGTAGGTCAGAGCCTCGCCCTGGTCGTTGGGAGCATTGTAGGAGTCTATGAGTGCTCCAGTGGTGGGGTTGACCAGGAGTATCTTGTCTCTGGGCGAAGCATCCACCAGGATGAACATGGTGTTGACACTGTTGACAACCCCATAGGCCAGGTCCAGGGGGTCCGTGGTCACCAGGATGCCCGTGGGAACGTTGGTCTTGTAGACCTTGTTGGTGTCATCGTCGGCCAGATACAGGCTGTTGCCCACGAAAGTCAGGCCCTTGATGCTCGCCACGCCGGCCAGGTTCTGCCATCTGGCGCGCTCTTTGCCCTCGGGGTCGAACTGGACAACCTTGTTGTCCTTGGCGGCCAGGATAAAGCCATCGGAGGCCACGTCCACGCCCTCAGCCTGCGACAAACCTGTATTCCAGTCGGCACAGAGCCTTCCCAGGTTGTTGCCGTTGGTCTTGTTTATCTTATCGAAGCAGGGGTCAAACTGGCTGCTGGCCGAAAGGATAAGGTCAGTGCCGATGGTGCCCAATCCTCGCAAGGTCTCTCCGAAGTTGTTGCCCCACTGGTCCTTGGGATTGAAGTTGGTGACCTCAGCGCCGGTGGAGGGATTGAGTTTGTAAATCTTGCGGTTGCTGTCCTTGTTGCTGGCGTAATAGAGGTTGGAGTCCAGGAAGGTCAGCCCTTGTCCGCTGTCGTCCGGGGCGTTGTAGGAGTCCGTGAGTGCCCCGGTGGTGGGGTTGACCAACAGTATCTTATCCCTGGGCGCACCATCCACCAGTATGAAGAGGGTATTGACGGAACTCACGGTGCCGTAGGCCAGGGCCAGAGGGTCGGCGGTGACCACAATGCCGGTAGGCACGGTGGTCTTGTATATCTTGTCAGTGGTGGGATCGTCGTTGGCCAGGTACAGGGTGTTGCCCGCGAAGGTGAGGCCCTTGATGCTCGCCACACCGAACAGGTTCAGCCACTTGGTGTTCTCTTTGCCTTCGGGGGTAAGCTGGTAGACGTCGTTGTCTTTGGCGGCGAGGATGAAGCCGTCGGAGGCCACATCCACGCCTTCGGCCTGCTTGATCCCCTGGTTCCAATCGGCGCAAAGCCTCCCCAGGTTGTTGCCATTGGCCTTGCTTATCTTATCGAAGCAGGGGTCATTCGAGTTACTGGTCGAGATGATGAGGTCAGTGCCGCTGGTGCCCAGTCCTCGGAGGTTGTCCCAGATGTTATTGCCCCACTGGTCCTTGGGGTAGAAGCTGGTGACCTCAGCGCCGGTGGAAGGGTCGAGCTTGTAGATTCTATGGTTGTTGTCTTTGTTGCTGGCGTAGTAGAGGTTGGAGTCCAGGAAGGTCAGCCCCTGTCCGCTGTCATCCGGGGCGTTGTAGGAGTTTATGAGCGCTCCGGTGGTGGGGTTGACCAGCACTATTTTGTCCCTGGGAGTGCCTTCAGTGAGAACGAATAGGGTGTTGACGGTGCTGACGGTGCCGTAGGCCAGGGCCAGGGGGTCGGTAGAGGTGGTGATACCGTGGGGTATGGAGCCTTTCTTGATGGTATTGTCGGCGCCGTTGGCTATGTAGAGGTTGGGGCCGACGAAGGTGAGACCCTTGACCTGAGTTCCCGAGGTGAGAGTGAGCACCTGGAGTTGGTCGCCGGAGCTGTTGAGCTCGAACACTTTGTTATCTTTGCCGGCGTAGGCCCGGTTGGTGTCGATGCGGTAGGTGCCAGTGTCGTAGCCCCACTGGTCCCCGATGCCTTCCACCCGCGTGGCATCGCCGTTGGTCTTGTCGATGGTAAAGAAGCCGCGGTCCATGTTGGTGAAGCCGATGAGCTTGATGCCATTGTTGCCCAGGCCGGTGACGCTGTTCCAGAGAGGGTTGGTCAGAGTCAGGGTGCTGATGACGTTGCCAGCCGATGTATCGAGCTTCATGATCTGGCGAGTGCCGGAGCTATCTGTACTGCCCACCCAGAGCTTGCCGTCGAAGTAGTCCAGACCTGCCGTCCTGGAGCTGGGTGCATCGAACGAACTGGAAATAGTGGAGGGGGAGGTAGCAGTGAGGTCAAGGACGATAATCTTGTCCTTGGGGGTGCCATCCAGCAGGATGTAAAGGTATTTGCTCCCATCGTAGGCCATGCCCAAGGGGTTGGTGGTCACCCCCACCCCGTGGGGTGCCTGGGCCTTGTACAGTTTTTTGGCCTCGCCGTCCACAAAGTAGAGGACACCGTTTGAGTAAGTCATGCCAGTGATAAACGAGTCCTCGATGGCCCAGGAGGCGCCCGTGGTGGAGCCATCGGCCTTATTCCGTTTGACGATGGACTCGCCCTCCACGGTGTATATGAAGTTGAAGTCGCCGGAGCCGATGGCAACCGCGCTGGCGGCGGTCCGGGGCCAGCTCAACTCAAAGTGCTGAATGGAGGTGCCTGTCTTGCTCATCTTCTCAAGGACGCCGCCGTCGTCCCGCACGCCCCAGAGCCTGGTGCCTTCGGCGTGCAGGCCAGTGAACCGCTGCCACTGCGGGGTGAACCAGGAGCTGTCGTAGCTTCCATCGGTGCCGAATACGATGACGGGGTAGCCGCCCGTGCCGCTAGACGGGTCAGTGTACCAGCCCCCATCCGACACGTATAGTTTGCTGTCCAGGTAGGCGATGTCCGTGGCCTGGTTCCTGTTCTCGCCGCTGAGCTGGACGGGGACGATGCCGTCACCTCCGCCCCAAGAGGTGTCTAGTGTCCCGGAGGAGTTGGTCTTCAAAATCTCGTCGTAGCCGGCAGTGCCGTCTACCAGAATGTAGAAGCTTGTCCCGTCGTAGGTGACACCCAGGGGGGTCCTGCTGCCTGGGATATTGAATACCTGGTCACGAGATGGCAGCGTTGACACGTTCGCGATGGGAGTGGGTGTGGGAGGCGTTGGAATGCTGAACACAGATGTCAGAGTGGGTAGCGCAGTGGCGGCGCCGGCTTCAGGGGTTGGCGTGGGGGCCAAAGGAACGTCGAAGGCCTGGGTCAGGGTTGGCAAATCAGCAGGTGCTCCCGCTTCAGGAGTCGCCGTCGGAACCATGGGGATATTGAAAGCCTGGGTCAGGGTGGGCAGGTTCGCGGGCGCTCCCGCTTCGGGGGTCGCCGTTGGAACCATAGGAATATTGAAAGCCTGGGTTAAGGTGGGCAGGTTCGCGGGCGCTCCCGCCTCGGGAGCGGCGACCTCAGGGGTTGGTACGACAAAGGCTTCAGTGACGGCGGGCAGCGCGCCGGGTTGCCCGGGCGCCGGAGTCCCCACCAACGGAATGCTAAACTTGGCGGAGGTATTGGGAAGCTGCGCCACAGCCCCACCGCCTGTATCTGATGGTGGTGTAACCGTGGGGATGGAGAAGGCGGTGGTGGTCTGAGGGATCAGGCTGAAGGAAGGAGCCGGGTTAAGAAAAATAGGAGGGGTCCACTTGATGGAATAGTCAAGGCGCGTGCCCCCTGCAGTGGGTAGGGTGCTGGGCAGAGTGGAGGGGAGGGTGGAGGGCGTGGCGGTTGCGGAGAGCACGGAGGAGACGACGGAGACCTCCAGGTTGTAGGCCGGGAACAGGTGAGTACCTGGAGTGACGGGCAAGGGCAGGGCCGTAGGCTGAGGGCCCTGGATGACCAGACTAACTCTTGCATCCGACGGGTTCACCCCGCCAAAGTCAGCACGTCCTGGAATGCTGATACGTTCCCCCAAGAGATAGGACTCTTTGTCCGTGGGCCCAAGGGTTGCATCTATCCCGTCCTGCGCGACGGCGATGCTTCTGAGCAGCACCCCCCCAAGCAAAAGGGCGCCGAGTACAAGCAACCAACGGTACATAGTCATCCGCTTTCTCATGGGGAACCCTCCTTACCCGTGATGCAGCCTACCCTTAGGCGGTTGGGTGACATCTTCTGACATACGTCGATGCGCCGAAAAGAATAGCATATTGGACTTTCATTCGTCATCGGAACGTTCTCTCAGCTTCTCATCGAACAAACCAAGCTAACATGCCCGTAGCACATGTTGTGCGTCATCATATCTATTGTCTGGACAGTTTGCAATCCAGGACGCCTCGTATCTACGTGCTTTAGTATACGTTTTTTCGGTGCCTGTATCCCCCAGGATGCATACCATGGCCTGCAACCCCGGCGATTCTCCAAGGCCATATCCCGTGGTGAGTCAGGGACAACAGCTATAGAATTGCTGAACAGCATTATATCACAGTGTACAACCCCCATAGGGAGCACGCTCATGCAGTAGACCGGCTCCCAAAGCTGCTAAGACGGCCCAGGAAACAGCAATGTTATCCACGTCGGTCTTGCTCCGCTTGACTGTTGAAAAGTAGCCGTCGCCCCGCCTCGCGAGAATAGAATATGGGCGACGAGTGATTCGGCAAAGGGAGGCTCCATGCGCGGCGGCACAGCGAACCAGGCGAGCATGCTGTCCATAGCGAGCAGCAGTTCTGGCTGCACCTTCGGAGCAGCTTCTACACCCCTTCAGCCACCACCGGGTTTCGCAGAGTGCCGATGCCGCTGATCTCCACCTCCACTACATCGCCCGGCTTCACATTCTGAGGAATGCCGTCGGTGCCCATCCACACCACGTCTCCGGGGTAGAGCGTGATGTATCTGGTCATTACGCTCAGGTAGGTGGCAATGCCGAAAATCATGTTGTTAGTAGCGAAGTCCGCCACCACCCGGCTGTTGAGCCGCACGGTGGTGCGCATCCGGGCCTGGTCTACATCGGTCTCTATCCACGGTCCCATGGGCTTGAACGTGTCGGTGTTCTTGGCCCGCCAGAATGTACGGTCGCTGCGCTGCCACGTCCGCTCGCTGACATCGTTGCCGATGGTGTACCCCAGGATATGACCCCATACCTGGTCTTCGCGAAGGTATCTTGCCTGCTTGCCAATAACCACCACCAGCTCACCTTCGTACTGGACCTCCTGGGTGGCGTCCCTGGGTATGACAATGGGATCGCCGTGGCCGATGAGAGCGTTATTGGCCCGGTAGCCTATATCGGGCTTTGGCGGCGGATTCGCTGTCTGCCCTCGAAGCGCCGCCATCCCCGTGACATGGTCCATGTAGTTGACCCCAGCGGCGTAGAAGGTGGGCGGCACGCAGGGCACCAGCAGCTTCACGCTGCTGAGAGGCAGCCGCGTGGCGGTGCGGCGATGCCTGCCGAAGGGGCTACCCGCTACCTGCACCACCTCGTCGCCTTCTACCAGGCCGTAGGAAACCTTCTCACCAACACGGAACCTGCACCAACGCATGTTATCACCTCCTTACTTTCGAGAGGCTCAGAGCTCGTGAAGAAATCGCGGATTCGGCATGAGGGGGACCCCACCCCAGATTGCCACGCTCGAGGACTCGCTCGCAATGACAATTTCCTCACAAGCTCTCACCGTAAACGGCAAATCCGCTCAGCCTGGACTTGCCCACAACTGCGAGTGTTTTAGTGATATCACCCCCCATCCTTTCTTCCCAGACGTTTGCGCAGGGCGTTGCGTACCAGCTCAGCCAGGCGCTTGCCGTGCAGTTTGGGACTGTAGCGCTGCTTCCGGCGGACATCCTCTCGCCGCTCTCCTTTTGTCTTGTCTTGCTGTTCGTTCATGGCAGTCACATTGTACCAGAGACCACTAATGACAACTGGGCTGCCTCTCAGAATGACGTGAGGGTAGCAACGCTAGTACCTAGTGTCGTAAATCGGCGTTACAATGCTCCGCTCATGGTGAGCCTGTCGAACCACATGGAGCGGAGCATTGTAGGGGTGAGCGGGACTTGAAGCGCGGATAGTTACGCGAATTTACGAAAGGAAGTACTAGAGTAGCAAGGGGCCAAGATGACTGAAAACAGGCCGCCCACCCTTCGACAAGTTCCGGGTGGGCGGCACTGATTGCTCTTTCCTTTCGACGGGGGAGCTTAGGAGTAAGCCCCGATGGGCTTGGTGTACTCCTCCCTGAGCACCCGCTTGAGCACCTTGCCCATGGGGTTCCTGGGAAGCTCGTCAATGAAGACCACGTCCTCGGGTCGCTTGAAGCCTGCCATGCGCGGACGGCAGTGCTCGATGACCTCCTCCGCGGTGAGCTTGGCGCCGGGCTTCTTCACCACGATGGCTCGGACACGCTCTCCCCACTCAACGTCGGGGATACCGATGATAGCGGCCTCATCCACGGCGGGATGGGACATGATAATCTGCTCCACCTCTTCGGGAGCGATCATCTCGCCGCCACGCTTCAGGAAGTCCTTGGCCCGGCCCGAGAGGAAGATGTACCCGTCTTCATCCCAGTAGCCCAGGTCGCCTGTGTACAGCCAGCCACCCCTGAGGGTTTCCCTGGTGGCCTCCTCCCGGTTCCAGTACCCCTTCATCAGGCGGTCGCCTCGTGCCACTATCTCCCCGTTCACCCCCACGGGAACCTCCTTTCCATCCTCGTCCACTATGTGGACTTCCACGTCCGGCAAGGGTTTGCCGATGGAGGCCAGGCGCTTCATCTTCTTGTCGTAGTCCCGGTCGCCCACGTGAATATTATGGTCCTCGGGAGGAAGCATGGTGATGGTGGAGGCGGTCTCCGTCTGGCCGAAGGCGTTGATGAAGCGAGTATTGGGAAACTCCACGATGGCCTTCTTGATGACCTCCAGGGGCATGGGAGCCGCGCCGTAGGTGATGACCTTCAGGCTGGACAGGTCGTACTTCTTGAAGGTCGGCTGGTCCATGAGGCGCTTCAGCATGGTGGGCACCATCATGGCGCGGTTGACCTTCTCTTCCTGGACCAGCTTCATCCATCCCTCTTCGTCGAACTGGCGCTGCAAGACCAGGGTGCGGCCACCGTAGATGGCGGCCATGACCGCTTGCATTCCAGCGATGTGGTGGAGTGGCACGGTGAGGATGTTCTTCTCCGCCAGCTCCATGTCCACAGGCTCCACGTTGGCCAGAATATAGGATGTGAAGCTGTTGTGGCTCAGCATGACCCCCTTGGGAGTGCCCGTGGTGCCTGCGGTGAACATGATAATGGTGACGTCCTCGTCACCCGCCTTGGGGGTACGCTCTCTGGAGGAGGCCTTTGCCAGGAGGTCGTCGTAGAGGAGGAACCCTTCTCCAGGGGCTTCCAGGGTAATCTGGTGCTCCAGGGTGGTCAGCTTGGGTTTGATGGAGCGGAGCATGTCCTGGTACCTCTGGCCCAGGATAATGGTTTTGACGCCCGAGTCGTTGAGCATGAACTCAAGCTCCTCCGACCTGGCACGGAAGTTAACGGGCACGAAGATGGCGTCCAGCTTGGCGGTGGCAAAGTAGCTCTCGATGTGCTCGTTGCAGTTGACCTGCATGACCGCGACGCGGTCTCCGGCCTTCACCCCCAGGTTAGCCAGGGCGTTGGACAGGCGGTTCACCCGCTCTGCGAGCTGCCCAAAGCTGATCCGCTTGTTATCGAAGATGATGGCGTGCCGGTCTGGCACAATTGCTGCGGTTATGCTCAGTAGTTCGGTTGTATTCATGCTTTACCTCCAATAATAGTAGTTTCCACTGGCCACCATGATTCCATGTGATGTTACCTCCTTGACATGGCTATCGCCGCCAGATGTAGCTCTAGCCCCAAGGCCTGCCCCATTGGCATGTCCAAGCCTCTACGCATCGCCTCCTTTACGGCTTTCAGCAGATGCGACGGACTGTCCGCCAGCTGCCTGGCCAGAGCAAATGACTCCCTGAGCAACGCTTCCTTGGATACCACCCTGTGCACCAGGCCAATCTCCAGCGCCCTGGCGGCATCCAATCGCCCATTGCTCAAGAGCATATCCAGAGCCCTGGGTACACCCAGCGTACGGGGGAGGGTTTGCGTTCCCCCCGCGGCGGGTATCATCCCCAGAGTCGCTTCCGGCATTCCAAAGATGGCGTCCTCCGCGGCAACTCTCAGGTCGCACAGGAGGGCCATTTCCCCCCCAGAGCCTACCACATAACCATGCAGTGCTGCAATAACTGGTTTGTCTATGGAAAGGAAAAGGCCCCACAGGTCGCGCTCCCACCTCACCTGTCGCGCGATGACCCTGGAGGGAGCGGTCCCAAACTCCGTCAGGTCGGCGCCGGTGCAGAAGGCCCTCTCGCCCTCTCCGCGCAGCACCAGGCAGCGGACATCGGGGTCGTCCCGTACCGCCTCCAGAGCCTGGTACATCTCGTCTCGCATCTGGATGTTGTGGGCGTTCATCACCCTGGGACGGTTCAGCGCTATCTGAGCTATTGCGCCTTCCTTGGCGTAGATGATGGTCTCAAACGGGGAGGTCACAGGCCACCTCTATAGGCTGCGCTAAACACGCTGGCAAGGGTGTCCAGCCAGAGTAAGCCCCCGATGACGGCGGGAATGACCTCTCCTGTCCCTACTTTTGCACTGAGTAATTTGCCCCCGGAGCGGTGGTGCCAGTAGCTATTTAGATTTGTCTGAACGTGCAGCAGCAGCCAAGCGATTATGCCAACAGAAACGGTATCCATGACCACCACTACAATTGCAGTACTCTGGGTTGTCTCGCCTGGATAATACCCTCCCAGTGATAACCAGCTAATACCACTGCTAACAACTACAGCAACGACGGCCCATCCTGGAGAGATGGTAGTTTCCAGATTCTCCCCTCTCATCAATTCGGCGAAGACCCGCATATGCGCGTGAACTCGGAAGTATGAGTATATGGGGACCATCTGAGTCATCGCGTGCCAGACAGGAAAAGCCTCCTCCCCTGTGTAGTCGCGATACTGCTTCCACGTGAGATACAGCCAGTAGAAGACATAGAGGCCGAAAGAGATAACGCTCATGAAAAGGACACGACCAAGAGGGATCATGTATCTGAGCTCAGTCCCAACTGCTTGCCCCCCATCCATTGGGGAAGACCCGCTTCTCAGGGTTGTAGACCCCTCAAGCCGATGTCCACAGGAAGCGCAAAAAACGGCACCTTGCCGGGTTGCTGTCCCACATCGGGGGCAGTAGTTCATGGTCGCCATCGTAGTCCTCCGTTAGCCATAGATAACGGCTGAGGTTTCACCTCACTCCCCTTTGTAGATGGGCCGCCTTCGCTCCAGGAAGGAGGCTATCCCTTCTGCCCTATCCTCCGTGGTCTGAAGAATGAGGTTCAGGTCCATTTCAAGGCGCATTCCCTGGCCCAAGGTCATGTCCATGCCTTTGAACACCGCTTCTTTGGCGTAGCGAGCCGCTACGGGGCCCAGGGCAGCGATGGTGTCTGCCAGTTGCTCAGCCCGTACCATTAGCTGGCCCGATGGCACCACCTGGTGCACCAGGCCGATTCTCAGGGCTTCGGCCGCATCTATGATCTTTCCGGTGAGGAGCAGGTCTGCAGCCCATGCTCGACCAACGATGCGGGGGAGGCGTTGAGTGCCACCGTCCCATGGCATTCCACCCTGGACTATCTGGGGCAGTCCCATTCGGGCGTTGTCAACGGCGAGCCTGATGTCGCAGGCCAGGGCCATCTCCAGGCCGTGGCCCAGGGCATCGCCGTTCATTGCGACCACCACGGGTTTCTCTATCTCGCCCAGGAAGCCTGCGGTGCGTCGCGATTCCAGGTGGGAGGTCAACTTCTGCGCGGAATCTCCACCATCGATGGCAGCCGGCATATCCTCATCCCCTACGCAAAAGCTCTCTCCTGCTCCCGTTAGCACCACCACCCGAACGTCATTGTCCTGCTGCACCTGCTGGCACACATCACGGAGCTCGGTTGCCATCTGGAGGTTGACCCTGTTCTGGGCCACAGGCCGGTTCAGGGTGAGCCATGCCACTCCATGCTCACTACGATAGAGGAGGGTTTTCAACTGCGTCAGGCTCATTGCTTCTCAAGAACGGCCCCATAGTCCCATTTATTGAGCCGGGATGTCAAGGCAGGGTGTGCTCCTTCGACAGACTCAGGACAGGCTCTGCACCCACATTTAGCCGATGTTGCACTAGCCAGAGCATATTTCTACGGCTACAGGTGTGGAACGCTTGAGGCCCCAAAGCTGCATGGCGTGCCATCCGCTGGGACGATGTCACCGCGCTGATCCTTGCCGACGCTGGGCATTCGGGCCAGGGACGGGAAAGCCGCACAGGTATAGCTAGAAATCCGGAACCGTAGGCACGTCTTCTTGAAGGGCCAGCCTCTCCAGGCTCTCCAGGTCCGCCAGCACACTGTCCAGGTTCGTTACATCTCCTACCACCGCCGCCAGCGCTGCGGAGAGGTCGAGTTCCGGGGCGGCTAGCTGATGGAGTACGACCGCGGCCGCGTCTGGAGTAGGCGTCAGGACTTGTGTAGGCTCTATTGTGGAGGTGGGTAAAAGGCGCTCGGTGGTCTTTCCACACGCCGGCAACAACAGAGCCGCCAGGAGCACGCCGACTATGAGAAGAGTGCGCATCATTTCTCTCACGGTGCTTTCAGGGCTTCTACCGCTTTCTTCGCCTCAACAGCAGCTTGCTGTACGCTCTTCAATGTCTCGCCGAGCTCCTTGGAAGTGCCTGGGCTAGCAGTGGTTCCTGTAGTGCTACATTTTTGCTGCGCCTGGTCAATCTTCTGTATTAAGGTCGACAACGCTGTAGCCGCTTCTTGAAGCTTCGCAGTCTGCTCACTGATAGCGCTCAGTTGGCCCTGGGCCTTCACGGCCTGCTCGCGGGCTGTCTGAAGACCTCCCGCTGCAGAGGTGCAGAGCGCCATGGCCCAGCTCCCCCAAAAGGTGTCAACGGCCTGGCGAATACCCTGCTGGTTGCGCGCCTCCAGGGCAGTCACCAGGGACAGCTCCAGCGTCGCACGGGCACCACTGATGCTGGCCAGGAGATTGCTGATGCCCTGCTGGTTCTGTTGTTCCTGGGTCAGCCCCTGCGCCTGTTGTTCCAGCCGCGCCTTCATTTCAGCTATTTTGCTATCAATATCCTTCAGGATGACATCTTTTTGCTTAGCCACGAACAGTGCCCGTATACCAGGCCACTCTGCCTCGCTAGCGCTCTTGTGAACGTCTAGCTTGTTCTTCAAAGCCGCGAAGGGTTTGCCCACGGCCTTCAGGCGGTCCATTTGCGGCCCTCCAATCTCCTGTCCCTTCGCCTTGAGTAGCGCGTCAGTTTCCAGTTTCTTCTGGTCGACGAAGCTCTTTAGCTGTTGCTGTTCTTCGGCGGTCAGGGTATTGGGAGTTTCTCCCTCCTTCAGCAGCCGCTCCCGCAGGGCGTTGGTCTCTTGCTCGTTCCGTGTTCGCGCTTCCTCTACGAAGGGCTTCATCTGCTCCTGGACACGCAGGTCCAGAGCCGCCTTGCCCCCATCTATGACCTTCTTCACTCCCTCCATAGCAGTCTGGGTCTCTTTCATTATCTCGGCCTGAGCCGCCCCCAGCTCCTCCATCGCCTTCTGGGCGGCCTGAACGTCTGAAGCGGAGCAGACCTTGTCAATCAGTGCGCGAATTCGAGCACGCCAGGTAGCGATGTTGGGTGCCTGCAATCCGGAAAGGTTCAACCCCTGAGCAGCAGTTAAGGACACTCCATAGGTGTCCTCGATGATGTCATAGGTGCTCAGGATGCGGCCGCTCTTCCACTGGGCCATGGTGCAAAACGATCCGACGAGCTCTACGGAAGGGGGAGGCACTTGGGCGTAGGTTGGCTGTACCGCCAGCAGGAACAGGAACGAAAGGAGGAAGACCCATTTCCGCCGCCATGTCGACATCTTCATCCCTCACCTCCGAGCCGACGCCTTCTTTGCGGATTATATATCACACGGCTAGTCGGTTTGCAAGCCTATCCTATGGCTAAGCCTGAACCCTCACACCCCCTACGCCCTCCGCACCACGCCCAGAACCACTTCCACGCCATCCATAGTTTGCCGTTCAGTATAGGCTCCTTCAGGGAACTCCCCCTGGACAAGCTCCTCCGAGAGGGTCTCCTGCTGAATGTACGGAGCAAAGCGACCCATGACTCCGGCCAGGGCCTCGGTGCTGGAGTAGTAGGTGACGATGTGGTCGGCGATGTCGAATCCCGCCGAGCGGCGCATGTTCTGGAGCCGATGCACCAGCTCCCGAGCCAGGCCCTCTTCTTCAAGCTCCTGGGACAGCTCCGTGGATACGGCAACGGTGTACCCCCCCTCAGTCGCCGAAGCGTAGCCGGGCTTGTCGGAGACGTTAACCAGTACCTCCTCAGATGCTAGTACATAACCATCGACCTCCACTGTGGAGCCCGCTCTCACCCTGAGGGCTATGGTCGTGGGATCGGCATGACGCAGAGCATCGCTCACCCGGAACATCTGGGCGCCGTATTTCGGACCCGCTACTGCCGGGTTGAGCCTGACCTGGAAATCCAGCACATCCTCTTGTCCTTCCAGGAGAGAGAGCTCCTTGACGTTCAGCTCATCCAACACCTGAGAGGAGATTTGCTGAAGCGTAGGCTTCTCTTCCGCAGAGCGAAGGGCCACCAGCACCCGGGACAGTGGCTGACGCACCTTGATGCCCGCCTTGCTCCTGGCAGAGCGGCCCAGGCTGGACACCGTCATGGCCAGGCGAGTGGCCTGGGACAGGCGATCGTCAATCTGCGCCGGGTCTCCGACGGGGTATGACGTAAGGTGCACGCTCTCCGGGGCATCTTTGTCCACGGAGCGCACCAGGTTCTGGTACATCTCATCCGCGATGAAGGGCGTGAAGGGGGCCATGAGCCTGGACAGGGTTACCAGGCAGGTGTACAGGGTGTGGTAGGCAGAGAGCTTGTCCTGGTCGCTTTCGCTTCCTTCGACTCCGCTCAGGACAGGCTTCCAGAAGCGACGGCGACTGCGTCGCACGTACCAGTTGGACAGGATGTCCACGAACTCCTCTATGCTGTGACTGGCGTCGGCAGAGTCGAAGTCGTCCAGGTGGCGCGTGACTTCGCCCACCAGGGAGTGAAGCTCCGAGAGAATCCAACGATCCATTTCTGAGGGAGGTAGGGGCAATTCATGAATTGCCCCTACCTCCCCGTCGGTGGGATCGAAGCGGTCTATGTTGGCGTAGGTCACGAAGAAGGAGTAGGTGTTCCACAGGGTGAGAAGGAAGCGCCGTCGCACCTCATCGGCAGTGCCGTAGCCGAAGCCCAGGTTTTGAGCCGGGTTGTGGCGCATAAAGACCCACCTCATGGCATCCACGCCCATGCGCTCCGCCGCTTCGACAAACTCCAGGGCATTGCCCTTGCTCTTGTGCATCTCCTCGCCCTTCTCGTCACGCATCAGGGCGTAGCTGAACACGGAGCGGAATGGCTCGTGGTTCTCCAGGGCTGTGCTCATGGTCAGCAGGGAGTAGAACCAGTTGCGGAACTGGCCGGGGAAGCTCTCCGATATCCAGTCGGCGGGGAACCACTCTTTCCAGTAGTCACGGCTGTGGCGGTATCCCAGGGTAGAGAAGGGCACGATGCCGGCATCCAGCCACGGGTTCCCCACGTCCTTGATGCGGGAGACCACCTGGCCACAGTGGGAGCAGCGAATCTTGACGGCGTCGATCCAGGGTCGGTGAGGCGAATGGCCCTGGAACTCGTTCCACCCCTGGATGGCCCTCTCCTTTAGCTCTGTCTCGCTACCCATGACCTCTACCTGACCGCAGGCGCACTTGTAGATGGGCAGCGCCAGGCCCCAGTAGCGCTTCTTGGAGATCATCCAGTCGTCCATGTTGCGCAGCCAGTCCAGCTCCCGCTCCAGGCCAAAGGCCGGTATCCAGCGAATCTTGCGAGTGACATCGGCGATGAGGTGGCGCAAGTCATCCATGGAGATGAACCACTCGTCCACCAGGCGAAAGACGAGTTGAGAGTCGCAGCGCCAGCAGACGGGATAGCGGTGAGAGTAGTCCTCGACCCGCAGGAGAAGGCCCTTCTGTCGCAAGCTCTCAAAGATGTCCTGGGTCACCTCTGCGACATTGCGGCCTGTGAGCCAGTCGAAGCCCTGGACGTAGTTGCCGAACTCGTCCAGGGGGGCGATGGCAGCCAGGCCGAACTCCCTGCCCAGGGCGAAGTCCTCCTTGCCCGCGCCGGGAGCTATATGCACGATGCCCGTACCCTCGCTCTCGCTCACCTCGCTCCAGGGGATGACGCGGTGCTCCACGCCCTGCTGGGGAGGCAGCTCGTCGAAGGGGCCGCGATAGCGCAGCCCCACCAGTCGCTCACCGGCAAGCTCCTCCACCACCTCATGCTCACCCTGGAGAATGCCCAACAAAGCTTTGGACAGATAAAAGGTCTCGCTCCCCTGGCGCACCTTCACGTAGGTCAGCTCTGGATGTACGGCAGCCGCCACGTTGGAGGTGAGGGTCCAGGGGGTAGTCGTCCACACCAGCAGGGACTCCCCTTCCCTGCCCTCCAGGGGGAAGCGAAGAAACACGCTCGGATGGACAAGCTCCTTGTATCCCTCGGTGACTATCTCGTGCTCCGAGAGGCCGGTGGCGCACCGGGGACACCAGGGCATGACATCCGTCCCTTCGTAGACCCAGCCCTTCTCATGGCAGGTCTTGAGGAAGTGCCAGATGGTGTAGTTGTTCTCATCGGACATGGTGTGGTAGGAGTTGTCCCAGTCCATCCAGTAGCCCAGGCGAATGGACTGCTGGGTGATGATGTCGGCGTAGCGGCGGACCCGCTCCTTGCACGCCTCAACAAACCGGTCGATGCCATAGGCCTCGATGTCGCGTTTGGAGTTGAAGCCCATCTCCTTCTCCACCTCCACCTCCACCCAAAGGCCCTGGCCGTCGTAGCCGGTCTGATACCGCTGCTTGAAGCCCTGCATGGTCTTGTAGCGCTGGAAGAGGTCCTTGTAGGCGCGGCCCCAGGCGTGATGGACGCCCATGGGGTTGTTGGCGGTTATGGGGCCATCTATGAATGACCAGCGCCTGTCCGAGTCCTGGTTGCGACGCAGGTACTTCTCCATCATGCCTGTCTGCTGCCACCAAGCCAGCAGCTCCCGCTCCATGGCGGGAAAGTCCACTTTAGATGTGACGGGCTTAAACATGATTTGCTCTGCGAAAAGTATTCCGCTCCGTTTGGGCGGGTTTCAAACCCGCCCCTACATATTGGCAGGGTTTTCCGCGTCCGTCTCCCACTGGGCGGGGTTGTTCTGAATATACTCTCTGATGCCAGCTAGCTCAGCCTCGTTGCGAATGACGTGTTCAAAGTAGTTGCGCTGCCACACGGGAGTACCTGGGTTGTTTCGTAGGACATTGATGCGCCGCGCCGAAAAGGTTTTGAACCCGCGAACAATCTCTGGCAACCCGTGCCGTCTGTCTGTAGGGGCGGGTTTAAAACCCGCCCCTACATCGTCGTTCAAAACGAGGATTCCATGTACATGATTTGGCATGACCACGAATTCGTCTTTTCTAACGCAGGGATAATGATGAACGAGATCATCCCAGCACTCCATCACGGTCTGCCCGCAAGGGTTAAGACGCATTTCCCCGCAGAGTACATCTCCAAAGAGGCACTGCCTCTGGTTGGTAACGACGGTGACATAATAGGCACCGGGCTGCGAGTAGTCATAGCCAGGCAGGCGCAAGGCCTTACGACTGCGTTGTGCGATTTCCATCGTTTTCCAACTTCGTGAACATGATCAACAAAAAACCGTCCCACAAGGGACGGGATGCTACCCGCGGTACCACCCTCTTTCCCCGATGTCATCGGGGCGCTTGTTCAGGGCACCAACATGCCCCTGTCCTCTAACGGTGGCTACCGGCTCCGCCTACTGGCCCGCGCGGGACGTTGGGGGAGCGGCTCGGGAGGGATTTTCCGGGATGGGGCCACGTCTGCTCTCACCGTACCAGACTCGCTGGGAGGCCCGGGGTCCCGTACTCGTCTCCGTCATCGCCTTTGTGATGCCATAGCCTAGCGGATGAGGGGGAGGCATGTCAAGGAGAAGAGGGGAGGTGAGGGCAAGAAGCTCTAAAGTTATGCTTTTCGTAGCGCCAAAATGCCAACAGCATTTCGGGAGGTCATCTTTGGCCGAGTCTCGGTATCAACCATTTCTCAACACTACCCCTATTCATCTCGGACGTCTCGCACCAAACGTGCTAGTGCTGTCCGCCGTCGGCCTTGATGATCCAGAATATCGTACCATTTGTCAGATTCTGAATCTCGGAGCCGCCTTAACCAAGATTTTAGGGTGCCACTACGCATACTTGAATTGCAACTCAAGCAACTAGGGACTGTAGTGCTACCTCCGCGAGCAGCATTTCGAATGTGAAAAGCTACCTCAGATGGGTCACCACAAAATGCGCACTCTCCGTAAGGATATTGTAACGCATCAATACTGTAATCAGGCATCGTTCATTCCTCCAGTACTAAGACGTAAGTGCTCCTGACCAAATTGGCGACCTGGCAGCATAGTTCAATCTCACTCCTCCATCCCCATCGCAAAGTGAATCGCTGCGTCAACGGCGGCCAGCTTTTCCGGAGTTAGTTCGCGTGGTCTGCATCATCATTCTGGGCATCATCCTCCCACGGCCACTCTTCCTCCAGCTCCCAGTGGGATGCAGCTTCCGCCCAGGCTATCTCCTCTTCGGTCTCGGGGTAACGCTTGTAGCCGCGCACGTACTGGCGGTCGGCCCGCCAGTGCCGAACACGGCGGCGGAGGTCATTAGGAAACCCGGAGAGAGCATGAAGAACTCGCATCTCGTTGCCTACGAAGAGTATACCATCGCTCGAGCACAGAGGGAGTACCCCGCTCATATGGTTCGACAAGCTCACCATGAGCGGGCAGAGAGGCCCCGCCCCAGATTGCCACGGGCGGGGACGCCCTCGTAATGACGATTCCCTCCCAAGCTCAGAACGAGCGGTCATTCGCTATCGCGGCTCCCGCGGCTGGCCGTCCAGGATAAGGAGAATCGTCCACCTGCGGGACGGGCAAATGATAAAGAGCAACAGGACACATTCGGCTAGGGGCAATTCACGAATTGCCCCTACCGGTCAGTCGCGGTAAGGGACGACGTGGATGCCCGCGGCGTCCACCAGCAGAAATATGTGCTGGGAGTCCGCGTCAAGGACCTGCTGCGCCGTCTCCGCCAGGCGGTCATCGGAGAGGGCCGGCGCCAGGCTGCGGCCCTCCGTGCGACGCCACACCTGGACATCGTAGCCCAGCCGGGCCTCCAGCCGCCGCACCAGCGGCATGTCCTCTTCGGCGACCAGCACCGTCACCGACTTGCGGAGTCGGGCTTCAGGCGCCCCTGGCTCAACGGCCCGTTCAAGACCAGCAGTGGCCTCCCTGTCCTCCTTGAGCACCATCCAGTAGTAGACGCTCACCGCGCCCGCCGCAAGTAGTATGCCGACGCTCCATCGCGTGTCCCACAGTACGTTGGAGGAATCGCCTCCCCCGAAGGCAGCGTCGAACAGTCTGAACAGTACGATGCTCAGGTTAATCAGCACCATCAACACACTGATGCCAAAGATCAGGTAGATGAAGACCCTGCGCGAGAGGGCGCTCCGCTCCTCCGCACCGCCCTGGACGGCGACGCGCTGCACGTCACGCCAGTACAGGCCCCAAAGCGGCGTGCCGACGGCCAGCAGGGTAATCGCCAGGGCAAGGGGATTGCGCCACCAGTCGCCTCCGGCTATCCTGTCGCCCTCCGCGGGCGAGAGCACGCCAATGGCCACGGCGAACAGGAATACCAGCCCGGCGCTCAGGGTGACCAGCCCCACCGCAGATACCAGGTAGCTGTACACCCTTCGCGCCCCCACCAGCCCACGCCGAGCAATGGCGGCTTCCTGTCGCACGGTCGCCCAGTGGTATCCCCACAGCCCTCCACCCACGACCACAAAGGAGACCAGGGTTGGAAGAACGTCAAAATGAAGCCGGGCGCTGGTGATTTCGGGGCTGCCGATGGTCCACTGGAGGATGCGATAAAGAAGCACACTCAGAGAAGATACCACCATGGCAGTGCCCCCTAAGATGGCGAAGAGGTGCAAGTACACGTGCCGCAACGTAGAGTCCACGTCGCCCGCCGCCACACGGTGCCAGTGCCACCACCACACCAGTCCGCCGACGAGGGCCGACGCCAGGGACTCCCGCATAGCTACGCTCCACAGGCTGGGGTAGCCGGTCAGCACCCCGGACGCGCCGAACAGAGCCTCATAGGCTGCGTCCATCGCTACCCGTAGGACTCCGGAGGCGCCCAGGGCCAACACAACCATGCCGAATAGCGCCAGTCCGTACACGTACAAGCGGCGCACAGATGCGCCCAGCTCCGTCGGTTGCCCCTCACCACCCTCTGTCCACCAGTGGAAGGCCCACACTCCTCCCCAGACCAACATTAGAGCAATTGGCGTACCGCTGAAGTCGTCGGATTTGAAGAGCCACTGGAGGAACTCGATTGCCGCCACCGACGCCACTATCGCCGACACGGCCAGCACAAGGTAGAGGTAGACCTTGCGCGACGCCGCCTTTATCTCGACGGCGTTCTGGCGAACAGACCGCTGCGCCATACGCCAGAAGAGGAGCCAGACAGGCGTACCAACGATGGTCAGCGCGAGGCCCAGGGCCGTAGTGGTGTTTTCACCGGAGATTGCCTTGGGGCCGAACAACGCCCCCAGGGCGGCACTGACGAGAAGGGTTGCACCAATCGCAGCAGTCACCAGTCCCGCCAGGGAGAGGAAGTAGATGTACAGGCGCCGGACGGTTCCAATGCCCGGGTCGCCACCAGGCTCGCCACGGCGGCGCGCCAGCGCGACGATGCCCGCAATGACACCAATGATGATGGCAAGCGGCAGTAGAGACTCGATTATGAACATGGCGACGTCAGGTATTCCTCCATCCTAATCTGACTTTGCCGGAGTTGCAGGGGGGGAACACCAACTCAGCGGCCAGGGGGGTTCGACAAGACGCCAATTGCCATTCTCCTGGGCCAGTACATACCGCTCCTCGTGGCTGTATTCGTTCATGCCAAAGGGAGGCGAGACGTTCACCTGGGTTACACGCACGCGCACCCGCACTCGGCCATCGCTCAGCTCTTCCGTGTCCAGCAGCGCTATACGGTTGTCTTCCAAGGTGTCTACAGGCCAGTATGACCTCTCTTCCATCTGGGTTATGGTGCAGGTCTTCTTCAGCTCGTCGCTCAGGTAGCTGTGCGCCAGGCTGTAATCCCGGTCCTGTACGGCCAGAATAAACTGCTGGACTATACCTTCGGGGGTGTCTTCAGAGAGGGTTTCGGCGGCTCCTCGCGGGTTGACGAGGGCTACCACCACGCTGACCAGTATCAGGGCTACCACTACCCCGGCCACTGCCACCAACCACCGACTAGAAAGAGTCCGCATGTTCACCAATCCGACGCGCCATAGCCTACAGGCTATAGGCGAGTATATTCTGGCCCCGCCATCGCGTCAATGTACCCTTTGGTCTCGCATCAGGCCGGGTCGGGGAGAGTCATGCGTCGCCGATACCCTCGTCCAGGCCCACCACCTGCGCCGACGGTAGTGTGTATTGAGTCCGCCTTTTGCTGTCAGCCCTGGAACCTCCGCCGTGGTAGCCAAGTGGACGGCTTTCGCACTAGACTGTATAATGGGCGACGATATCGGAGCTTCCACTGGGAACCCATTCTATTGCAGGGGAGACTCACAAATATGCGCTGGGTACTGAGGTCCAAGATTCACAAGGCAAGGGTCACCGATGCCAACGTGGAGTACATCGGCTCCATCACCATAGACGAGGAGCTGATCAAGAAGGCTGGGCTGTGGCCCGGAGAGAGGGTCATGGTGGTGGACAACACCAACGGCGCCCGGCTGGAGACCTACGTGATGGTGGGCGAGAGGGGGTCTGGAATAATCTGCATGAACGGCGCTGCGGCCCACCTGATCAAGGTGGGGGACGAGATCATTGTCATGGGGTTTGAGCTGACGGATACCCCCATACAGCCTAAGAACGTCCTGGTGGACAAGCAAAACCGGTTTGTCCAGTATCTGTAGCCAGCATTACGGGCGCGCCCCTACAAGCCACCAGTATCCATGCCGTAAATCCGTGCAAGCAAAGGGGAGCGAGAAGGCCACCCCACCAGATTGCCACGCTCGGAGACTCGCTCGCAATGACGGTGGAATGGTTCCCTTCGGCTTCGCTCAAAGCCTGCCCTGAGTTTACCGAAGGGGTAAACTCAGCTACCACGAGCGGGGGTGATGAAGCTGGGAAGGCCCCACCCAAGATGCTTCATCCCACCGCTGACGGAGTCAGCGTAACAAGCAACCGTTCCTTTTTGTTACCGTTAACGAATTCCAAGGCTCTCAAAAGGTGCGCTTGGCATCGTCTGAATCAGAATGAGCCTGGGGTGAGCTGCGCCTTTTTGGACTACAACCCCTCGACGATGGCAAGCTCGTACATCAGGAACAGTCCAAAGAGGATGCTGGCCGTTCCAGCCACGCGAGCGATGGCACGGTTTAGGCGCTCGAACCGCCCGGAGATGGCGAAGGGTATCCCCATGAGAAGTGTTATGGCCGCCATGGACAGAATAGTCCCAACGCCGAATAGCAGGATGTATGAGAGTCCCACCATGAAAGAGGAGACCACGTCGGTGGTGAGGACAACCAGCATCACGGCCGCGCTGCCTGCCAGCCCATGAACAACGCCGACCACGTATGACTTCAGCCTGAAGAAGGGTTTGCCCGGCTGAAAGAAGCCGTGGTGACTGCCCGGTGGCGAAGCCAACTCATGGGTGTGAAGATGGCTGTGCGGGTCTTGTGGGTGTGTATGCTCATGAGAGTGGATAAGGCGGCGACGCAGGTTCCAGAAGACCTGCAACCCCAGCACCACCAGCATGATACCCACGCCGAGCTCCAGGTAGGACGCCACAGCCTGGTACCGATCGGCCACGGGGTCCTTCAGCAATAGGATGATGATGCCCAAAATAAGCAGCGGCGTGGTGTGCCCCAGCCCCCAGGAGGCCCCGACCCACAGGCCGCGCCAGGCATTGCGATACTCGCTGACGATGGTGGATACGGCCACCACGTGGTCGGCATCGGTGGCGTGCTTCAGGCCCAGCAGAAGGCCCAGCACCAGCGCTGCGATTGCCCCTGATCCGATATCCAAAGAAATCTACTCCTTGCTTGAGCGAATAAGAACCCTCACCCTCTATGTCTCCCTCTCCCCCTTGAGAGGGAGATGGGATTTTGAATATGGAGGCACATCCCCCAACCCCCTTGCCAAAGGGGCAAGGCCCCTCTGGACTCCTTTTCTTCAGCAGCCGTCTAGGTTCTTGGGGCACAGCCAGCGCACAGGCCGCCGATGGCGAAGTGCTCCAGGTCCGGCTCAAAACCAAACTCTTTTATGAGGCGGGTGCGAAGCTCCTCCAGGTAGGAAGTGCTCAGGTCAAAGGTGCGTCCGCACTCGCGGCAGACCATGTGATGGTGCTTGTTGAGCACCGCCACCTCGTATCTGGCAGAGCCTCCCGCCAGGTCTATCTCCGTTACCAGGTGCAACTCTTTGAGGAGGTGCAGTATTCGATATACGGTGGCTATGTCCAGGTAGGGGTATGTCTTTACCGCCTGCTGGTGAATGGCCTCGGCAGTCACGTGTCCCCTGCTTTCAGCGATGGCCTGGAGCACCATCATGCGCTGGGGTGTCAGGCGGTATCCTGCCTCTCGAAGGGTCTGTATTACGGAGCTGTGTATCGACATAGGTATCTGTTGCAACTACTCGCAATTGTATCTTAACGCTAATGCACTACGGTGTCAATACGGCTCTTGACTATGCTAGGTATGGCTCATACAATCGGGCAATCGCATCCCCTAAGAGGAGGTGGCTATGGATACCTGGATGGTGATTCAGCGGGTGCTGCACATTGTCTTTGGCGTGCTGCTCGTGGGGAACATCTTCTTTCTTACCCTGTTCCTGGAGCCTCGGCTGCGACGTCTGGGGGCCGGTATCCAGAACCCGGTCATGGGGGCGCTGATGCCCATTCTGGCACCCGTGCAGATGGTCAGCTACATCATCGTTTTCGTCAGTGGGGTTACTATGACCCTCAATACACGCTGGAACGGCCTGGGCACCTTCCTGGAAACCGGGTGGGGTTGGGCCATCTTCATCGGCATCCTGACCACCATAGCTGCTGGCGTAGTGGGTTTTGGCCTCGTCACGCCCACCGCCGCCCGCCTGGGCAAGATGGCCAGCGCCCTCAAGGGTCCCCCCAGTCCTGACCAGGCCCGGCAGATGGGACAGATGGCTGAGCGCGTATCCACCCTCAGCCGTATCAACGTCGCCCTGGGCCTGGTTATCCTGGCTGCCATGGCCGCGGCACGATACGTGTAGGCTGTACTGGCGACCACATGGACCTGGGGCGAAGGTTACGCGAGTTAGTCGCAGGGCAACGCCTGATTGACTGGGCGCTTGCTCGTAGAGGACACAACAGTTACAGGAAACAGGCCGTCGCTGGTGGATGCCCTCATCTGACTAGAAGCTATTCGGAAAACCCTCACCCCATTGTGTCCCCCGCTCCCTTGGCAAGGGAGCGGGGGAGAAAAAGAAACCTGGGGGACACCCCCAGACCCCCGTCAGAAGGGGCTCGCCCCCTCTGGACTGCCCCAGACCAGGATTTCCGAACAGTCTCTAGTCGTCGAAAGGCGCGCTCACCCTGGCAGCTCGGCTACTACTTGCCCTGTCTGGGAGGTGTCGTAGCCACCCAGGGCCACCACCTGGGCCTGGAAGCCGGGCTGGCGAATAATGTCCAAGAGAGGCTGTAGGAGCGAGCTTTCGTAGTAGGCCCTGGGTATCACCAGGTCGTAGCGCTCCTTCAAGAGGGGAACGAAGTCCAGGGCCAGGGCTTTTGCCGCGGCCATGATGCCCAGCCCTACGTCGGCAGTGCCACTGGCCACGGCCGCGGCCACCCCCGTGTGGGTGTACTCATCCCGATCGTACCCGATGATCCCTTTGGGGTCTATCCCTGCCCTGCTCAGCTCGTAGTCCAGGAGCACCCTGGTCCCTGACCCTCTCTGGCGATTGACGAAGGACACGTCTTTCCGAGTCAAGTCTGCCAGGCTGCGAATGGCTTTTGGATTGCCCCTGGGGACAATCATTCCCTGCTCTCGGTACACCAGGTTTACCAGCACTATTTCCTGACCTTCCAGAACCCTTTGAATGTAAGAGATGTTGTATTCCCCCGTGTCCTCATCCAGGAGGTGGGAGCCGGCCATGTGCGCCTCACCCCTTCTGAGGGCCTGCAAGCCGCCCAGGCTTCCCACGTTGGACGACGACAGGCTCAGGGCCGGGTGGTACTTGTGGAGCATGCTGCCCAGCAGGTCCAAGGTCATGTCGTGGCTGCCGATGACCACGATGGTGTTCTCCACCTCCTCCTGGGGTCGCAGCAGCTCCACCTCTACATTGGAGCCTGCCTCCACCCCCTCGGAGAACCGAGGGATGCGAACCAGGCCATCGGCTCGCACCAGAGACATGATGACTCCTGCCCCTCGGTTGAGGGGCGTGGCTATCAGGCGGTCTCCTACCTTGCCCACCTTCACTCGCAGGAACTCGTCCTCGCCCATGGGGGAAAGGACTTTGCGGCTCATCACCGCGGTGAGTTTGGGCCTAGACGGGGGCAGGACACCGAGAAGACGGCCGATAAGAGGCTTGGTAACGATGTCCATGGTGAGGACACAAGACACGGGATATCCAGGCACGCCGATGATGGGCTTGTTGCCCACTACACCCAGCACCACCGGATGCCCTGGCCTGACGGCTATCCCGTGAACCAGCAATTCTCCCACCTCGGACACCACCTGGGACGTGTAGTCCTCTGAGCCAGCGGAGGAGCCGGCGTTGAGTATCACCACATCGGAGACCTCCAGGGCTTCTTGCACCGCCGTTTTGATTCGCTGGAAGTCGTCCGGTACGATGGAATGGCGTACAGGATGTCCGCCCCACTCCTCCACTTGGGCCGCCATTACCAGGGAGTTGTACTCGATGATCTTGCCCGCCTCCAGGGGGTCTCCCGGCCTCACCAGCTCCGTGCCGGTGGGAATAATGGTGACCAGAGGTTTCCTTCGCACCTCTACCTGTGCAATCCCCGCGGCGGCCATGGCCCCCAGGTCGGAAGGGCCTATGCGATGGTTCTCAGGCAGCACCAGCTCCGTGGCCACTATGTCCTCCCCCAGCAGGCGGATGTGCTGCCAGGCGGCCACCGCGGCCATGATCTGGATATGGTCGTCGTCCATGGGCTGGACGTCCTCGACCATGATGACGGCGTTGAATCCCGGAGGCACGGGGTCGCCGGTATCCACCCAACGGGCCTGCTCCCCAACCTTGAGCAGGAGGGGCGATGTTTTGGATGCCCCGTAGGTGTCCTCGGCCCATACCACTACGCCGTCCATGGCAGCAGAGTGATAGTGAGGCGAGGAAATCCTGGCCCACACGGGCTGGGCAGTCACACGGCCCAGAGCCTGATCCAGGGGGACCAACTCTCCTGGCAGGGTTTGCAACGCCCCTTCTCCTTCCAGAGCACCATAGAATCGGGCCAGAGCATCATCCAGGGGGATGTTTTCCAGGTACACTTTTCGCTGCATGACTAGTACCTACCTTCGGAAAAGAGCGCGTTTATTAACCGCTCGTGGTGAACCTGTAGACCCATGAGCGTTTCACCCTTCGACAGGCTCAGGGTGAGCGGGGTCGGACTGGCATTGCGTACGCGAATTTGCGAAACCACGTACTAGGCTCCCTAAAACAGCCGCACCGACACGATTTCTCCCGCCGAGAGCCCGGCCTGGTCCAGGGGAACACGGGCCATGCCGTCGGCTTTAATCATGGTCGAGATAAGATTGGACTCGCCGAAAATGGGGACCGCCAGCATCCCATCCTCGGTGGCCTCCAGCTTAACGGGGATGTAGTCCTCACGTCCTGAAAGCGAGGCGATGTTGTGGGTAAGGCGCGCCGTTACCGTGGGACGAGCCGGCGGTTGCTGGCATCCCGCCAGCCAGTACATGGCGGGCACGGCAAAGAGGTCGAAGATGACCAGGGCCGACACCGGGTTGCCAGGCAGGCCGATGGCAGGCTTGCCGCCCACCGAGGCCAGGATGGTGGGCTTCCCGGGCCTTATGGAGACCCCGTGCACCAGCACTCCAGGTTGGCCCAGGGACGCTATGACCTGGGAGGTCATGTCCCTGGTGCTCACAGAGCTACCCGCGGAGATGACCAGCATGTCCGACCGCTCCAAGGCATCCATTGCTGCATCCCTCAGCTCAGGGTAGCTATCGCCAACGATGCCCATGGCGATGGGAGTAGCCCCCACCTGCGAGGTAATGGCCGACAGGCTGTAGGTGTTGATGTCCCGTATCTTGCCCGGGCCCAGCTCCTGCTCTGGGGATACCAGCTCGTCTCCCGTGGACAGTATAGACACCAACGGCCTGCGAGACACGATAGTGCGGGCTATACCCAGGCCCATCAGCCCTCCAATGTCCTGAGGCCGCAGAAGATGCCCAGGAGGGAAAAGGAGCTGGCCAGCCCTCACATCGTCGCCTACCTGGAGAACGTTCTCTCCGGGAGCCACGGGACGCATCACCTCAATAGTGGTCTTGTCTACGTACTGGGTGTTTTCCACCATCACCACGGCATTGGCCCCCTGGGCCAGCATACCTCCGGTGTGCACCAGCGCCGCCTCTCCACGGTGCACGGCGAGCCCGGCAGGCCTGCCCATGGGAATCTCTCCTACCACATTGAGGTATGCTGGAATAGCCTCGCTGGCTCCGTAGGTGTCGCCAGCTCTGACGGCGTAGCCGTCCATGGTGGAACGTGGAAAGGCAGGAAGGTCGGCAGGGACGTGGATAGCTCCGGCGGTGATCCGCCCCACGGACAGGCTGGTCTTGACCTCCTCGCTGTCGACCCGATGGCTTACATGGGAATGCAGCCTAATCAGGGCTTCAGAAGGGGTAACCACCGTGAATAGCTCAGGCATCAATGAATCCTCGTGGTGCCCCCGGCGGGACTCGAACCCGCGCACCTGGCTTCGGAGGCCAGTGCTCTATCCTCTGAGCTACAGGGGCCTGACTAAAGCTAATATAGCAGTGGCGCATACAAATGGCAATCAGCAGCGCCTCGCCTAGTAGGCTGCGGAAACATGGGGTGTGCAGAGGGGCGAAACCCCTTTGTCGGGAGTCTGAGGGTGTCCCTCAGATATGATTTCTCCCCCCTTCCTGGCCAGAGCTTGCCCTGAGCTTGCCGAAGGGAAAGGGGTCAGGGGGATGG
>JACQTZ010000011.1 GCA_016210515.1 Chloroflexota bacterium | reverse complement strand
GATGGGATGCCCTAGATTCCTCATTTCGCTTCGCTGCGTTCGGAATGACACCCACCACTCCAGGCTGACCACTGGAAACGTTTAGACCGCTATGCATGGCTCTGTAGTGTAGGGGCGCAGCCAGGGAGTTAGCTATCTGTCTCCATGACCTATACCCAGAATATCCGCAATCCGTTCTGCCGTCAGGTCTCTTTTGGTTATGAACGCTAAAGCGCCCACCTGGCGCGCCAGGGAGGCGTATGACACCTCCTCATGGACACTCATCATGATAATGCGCACCTGTGGCAGGATTGCTATAGCTCTGCGCGCTGTTTCAAATCCATCGATGCCGGTCATGTTCACATCTATGATGAGTATGTCTGGACGGAGAACCAAAAGCTCCGCCAGGGCCTGCTCGCCACTGGTTGCCGTGCCCGACACAGCCAGGTTGGGGTGGCCATTCACCAGTTGAGAAGCCATCTCCAGAAACTCCGGGGCATCGTCAACTATGACCACTGTATGTAGTTTCTTGGCGTTCACTAGATTGGCAATCATCAGAATAGTTCACGAGTCTCATTCCATTGGCTTACACTACTATTATGAGGCATCTGAGAGAGTTGTAGTAGAGGATTAGCGCCCCGCTAGGTGGGGGGTTTCTGCCAGCACCCCTGGGGTGCGAGCCTTGCTACGCTAGGCCTCTCTTTGACGTCAGGACAGCAGGGCTTCCAACCAGGTGCCGCTGTTCCTTAGACGCTCGGCGGCAATCTCAGCACAGATTTTGTACCATCTGGGGTTGTTCTGTAGCAAAAGACGCATCTGTTTCGTATCGAGACATACCACTCCCACGCCCGTCATGGCTACAACGGTCGCTGAATGAGGGCCACAGTCAACAAGTGACATCAGGCCGATAATACTTCCCGGGCCAAGCAGGTCAAGCACTATAGTCTGCTGCAACGAACCTCTCGCCCTTAGCTCTGCCTTGGCCCGCCCGTACAGTAGGAACATGATGTTGTCAACAGGATAGCCAGAGAGGCACAGATATTCCCCCGGCTGAAAACGAACGATGTTGCTCCCGTTCGGAAACATCTGCATCAGCGACGTGTTGTTCCATCCATCGAAAAGAGGATGGCACTTTAGCGCTGTAAAGGTCACCTCCAACGGTTTTTCGACAAGAGTGCGTTCCACTATGTCCAACGATTCTCGAACCACCCGACTGCCGGAGTAAACCCCTACGTCGCCCCGTGGTCTTACCATGCATCACCTCAAAGGTAGAGTACTAGGCTGCTTTTCCAGATGTGGGGACAGGCTCTTCTCGCCCGCTGCTCTGAAGGGCCAAGGGCACTCCCAGGAGCACGCTCAGCGCTTCCTGTGCAAAATCCGGCGCTGGTTGCCGAGAGGTCGTCTGTAAGACCATCCCGACCTCTGTATGAGACCCGCATTGGATGCAACTCATATACGGCCCGTACTCATCCTTTTCCAGAGACAGGTCTCCACCGCATCGCCGACAGCATTTGAACAGTATCATTCTGGCCTCCTTGAGACCCCACGGAGCCTTGTTGGCTTGGGTTAACTACCAGCATAGATACCACTGGCCCCTATATCCAGGGTGGCACCCCACAAACAGTTCGGGGAAAACTCCCATCCGTTCGCTCGCGTCCTTTTCCAAATGAATTGTGGAGGCCCCTCTAGTAGATTCTCTATGAGTGGTTCGGAGATTCGCTTCTCTCCCCCTCTCCCTGGCCAAGGGAGAGAGCCTGTCCTGAGCTTGCCGAAGGAGGGACACAGGGAAGAGGTTCTTCGAATAGCTTCTAGGCATCGCGTCTTCCTCCCGGCAGGGAATGGGCTAAAGAGGGGCTTCCTACTCCCACTGGGTGTCCTCGGCAAAAGACATGTGGCTCAGTTCTTGGGCAAAAGACCGCATTTCTCTCAGAAGGTCGTCCATGTCCACATCTTCCACGCTGTGTGCCAGGGTAGCTACATCATGGGTAACAAAAACCTCTTTCTTCTGGGATATGCTCATAAGGGCATCCCCTGGTTGCTCCACCTTGGCGGGTTCCGCGAGTGCGGCTTCAGGTGACGGCTCTATAGAACGCACCTCTTGACCGGCCCCTGCTGGAGATATCCCACCCGTTGGCGATGCCTGGCCGGCCGCGCCGACAACCGTCGGAGTGTCCGCAACGGCACCCTCCTCAGGCATTATGGCCAGGGATGGCTTTGTAGGGTCTCCCCTGGAGACTTCGTTCTGGCTCTCTCGTCCTGGCTGAGACCTTCCGATTTTGGGAAACCTGTTGAGCTTCATACCAACCTCCTGGCCTAAATATCATCCTAGTGGTTCAGAACTGCGTTTGTTGCGGGTGGTACAAGGATGATGCTCACACCGGAGAGGATACACATCACACTTGCGTAGGACACTATCTTGATGGGATGCCCGCCAGTGGCAAACCAGGGGGTCAGGGCATTCACAACGGTAAAGCCCAATATGATGCCGATGGTGACTGTGATGACAAAACCAAGATCGTGTTGTTGGAACATGGGAAGCCCCGCCAAGGCAATCCCCTGTCCAGCGGGTAACCCTGTGTTCAGCTCTTCCAGCATGGCTGAAAGCTTGGCTTCAAAGGACTGCATGACTTCAAGAATAAAGACCATCAGGGCCGCCAAGGCGGCGTGCAAAGGGAAGGTGAGGTAGGCGAAGGTTGAAGAGGCTACCTGCCGTTTGGCACGTAGCAGGGAGATATTGAGAGCAAAGTCGCCTGCTATCTCCCCCACCCTGTCGGGATTACCACCCAGATTGCACCCGTCCAGAAGCATTCGTACGCTCCGGTTAGCCAGCTCACTCCCCATCTCGTCGCGAAAGTTGGCCCAGCAGAGGGCGGGGTTAAGATGGCTACGCAGGCGTCCTTGAAGGCGCAAAATATGGGGCTCCAGGGACCTGGTGGAACGGCTGTCCAGGCGAATAGCGGCTACGGAGACTGTGGTGCCCAGAGCATCTGTCAGGCGTGCTAGCGCCCTGACAAAGGTGGGGATCTCTTGGTCAATCTTGTTTGTCGCCATGTCATCAAGCCAGGCGAATACCCCCGATGGAAGGAGCAGGGCACCAACGGCTACAAAGGCTGGCCCTATGCCGTAGCGGGGCAAAACATATACGACGGCCAGGCCAGCAAGAGGAGCTCCAATAAGAAACATGCGCACTGCCAGGCGCCGAAAGAGCGGCCCTCTCCGTTCCTTGTAACACTTGATCTCATATGGGGCTGACCGGAAGATTACCCAGGACCCAAAGACCGTGATGGCCACCGTGGTCCCTGCAAGGACGTCCACAAAGGATTGGCCTAGGTCGTAGAGCATGGTCGACACAATGACGACCACGACAATTACTGTAGCGGATACTATGAGTGCAGCGTAGGCATCGGTCCATTTCTGAAGGCTGTCTAGCTGACGGAGATACGCGGCAGTGTAAACTTCCCGCTCCACTCTAGCCTCTTGGGTGAGGAAGTCCGACTCTGACTCTCCCGATTCTATGGCGGAGGCAAAGCGCAACAGCAAGCCCTTGACCGTCTCGGCCTTGGCCCTTTTTGCCACCAGTTGAAATGCCCTTGTATATACAAATCCAAGGCGTTTGGCCAAGAGGTAGACCAGGTTGAAATACACACCGGTCTTGAACGCCTGTTTGACCGCGTGCTCCATAATCCTGTCCCTGCTGGCGTAGCTGGTGGCCAGAGCCGCCATGTAGGTCAGGTTGCAAAGAAGATCGAAGCTCAGCCATGAGCTATCTGAAGAGACCTTGGCTATAGGCTTTGCCGAGAACATTATAGACCTCGTAGAACCCTGTAATCTTCTGCTCCTGCATGCGCTTCAAGATGTTGGTGCGTCGTTCCAGCTCGGCATAGATTTGCCGCCTTTGAGTAGAAGGGATCCCCCGCTTGAATGCGATACGGTGCTCCAGGAGCTGGCTATTCATATTCCCCACAAACTCCAGGGTGTCATTCGCCGGGTCATAGCGAAATGCCTCGATGAACGAGAAGCTGTCAGAAGCCGAGTCATAGCCCAAGATTTCATTGATGCTGACGACACGACGTCCTATCTTGTTATCCCTTAGACGCACGGCGCTCTGGATGACTACTACGTTCAGGTTATCCACGTAGGTCTTGGGGACGTTTATAGGAGAACCTGTAAGACGCTGGATGAGCTTTTCCACCGATGCTGCATGGAAAGTAGCCATCGCCGCATGCCCGGTTTGCATGGCCTGAAAGGCAATAAGCCCTTCCTCACCACGGATCTCGCCGATTATTATTTTATTGGGGCGCTGGCGTAAGGCCGCCTTGAGCAGGTCGAACATCGTGACAGCGGAACCGCCGGTGGTCTTGGCGCTGCCACGAACCACTTCCCGGGTCCAGTTCACATGGGGCACCTGCAGCTCGTGAGTATCTTCAATACTGACGATCTTTGCTGTAGGTGGGATAAAAGTGGTCAAAGCGTTCAGAAGGGTAGTTTTCCCGGACGCAGTCTCTCCGCTGCAAAAAATGTTCATCCCCTCGCCGAGCATCAATGAGAGGTATGCCGCGGGCCTGATACGTGAGGGTGTTCCCCTGGACAAGGTCGATTATGCTCATGGGCGTAACAGAGAATTTGCGGATGGTGAAGTTGCTCCCCCGTTTTGAAAGGTCCTCTCCAAATACTATGTTGACCCGTGACCCATCGGGGAGCGTGGCATCAACGATGGGGTCGCGAAACGTCACCGGCTTGCCTATCTTCTCAGAGAGGCGCATGACAAAAGAGTCCAGGTCCGCAGCGGTGTTAAACGTTATGTTGGACTTCAGGCTTCCGAAGGTCTTGTGCTCCACGAAAAGGGTGCCAGTACCACTGCAGCTTATGTCTTCAATATTGGTATCCAGTATGAGAGGTTGCAGGGGGCCCAGTCCTTCCTTGTCCCGGACAATCACATAGCGAAGGGCCTCCATGTGCTCGCTGTCTAATATGACTCTGCTGCCCCGTTTGCTGTTCCCGTTCTTGTGATTACCGTGGTTCCCGTTTCCAACGGTGCAGACCTTGGCCAGGCTGTTCAAAAGGAGTTGGCTGCGATCCTGGTTTACTACTCCGTCCAGCTCATGGACCAGGTCTACCAACCTGGTCTCCACCTCTTCCATGACCGTATCTAGCTTGAGGGCCATTCCTGGCTCGACAACCATGTAGAAGTCACGGCTATCATTGTGATCAGGATAAATGTGCACGAATATGTTCTCCGCAACCGGATAGATGAGGTTGGGGTCATGAAGATTCCTGTGGCTGCGGTTGAGTGCATCAACATACTGGGGCACACCGATGACTTCAAGAGGGATCATGTGTAGATAGTCCCTCAAGTGGGAGTTGGCTTCGGCCTTTTCCTTCAGCGTTGGTGGCAGCATGAGGCAGACGGGACAAAAGGCCGCGTCTCCTTGACGATGGTAGTCCGCTACTTTGGTGCTAGTAGGGGTTTGCACTTGCATAGACCTACGCCTTCGCCTTTGAGATGGGGATAATGCGCATGCCCAGACCGGGCTCTACATCAAAAGAGATGATATTGCCTGTATTGCGCTCAGCATTGCGCACTTTGGAAACCTCCAGAACCTTTACCAGACGCTCTCAAGCCTGTTCCAGGTGGAGTCGGAAGTGGGCGTCGCAGAGAGAGCGCACTCGGATGAGCATAGTCTCAGAAAAGGCCGACGAGTGAACTACGACGAATAATGTCCGACCGCCCTCGCAGAGGGATTTCGCGGCGCTAAAGAAGTCGATGATCTTTGTCTCATCTGAATGAACTACCAGGTTGGTAACTGAGTCTATTATGACTACGGCAAAGCTTTCCGGGAGGGTTGAGATGTGCCTGAGAAGATTGCGAGATGGAACCTCGGGGTCTTTCAACTCTGAAGCAAAGCTCAGGGGATAGATACGCAGCCTGTCTGCCAGGAAATAGTCCAGGACGTCCATGCCCAGCGATGCCAGCTGGCGGATCAGTGATTTCACTGTATCCTCAGAGGCGTAATAGACAACGCCGAAGCCAGCCTTCAGGGCTCCAGAAGTAAAGTGCTGGGAAACCACAGACTTCCCCGCGTCAGACTGGCCCTCCACGAGAGTGAGGGATCCCAGGGGGACTCCTCCACCCATCTTATTGTCAATCTCTGCATCGCCGGTGGTGACCACGCTTTTGATTGTGGCCCTGGTATCTTCTTGCAAAATGTCCATGTCTGTCCTTTCCTACTCGTCCCCGTGTATGCTGGAGAGACGCCTTGAGCAACGAACTTTTACATGCTCGGAATTAGGGCGGACATTGCTGGGAACTGGTGAAGTTGCCCAGAGCAGTAATGCCGTTGGGCGCTACAATTACAACTGTGGCCGGACTCTGACACAGCATAGACGGCGTGAGCTTGAGATCAAGAGTCGCCTGTTCCCCTGGGTCCCAGAGCGAGGGATTGAAGCTGTCGGGACTCCAGCCGTCGATGCACCATTCGTCCCCAGTCGGAGGACAGGAATCGGCATAGGCCAGTCGCTTGATGTCCAGGCTTCCGTCAGCCTGAGTGTAACGCACCAGGATGTCCATTTGAGAAGGCCTTGAAATAAGCGTTTCACCTGTGTTATTTGCGTATACAGTTACGCTCGTCCCTTCCCCGTCCAGGCTATTGTTGATGTTGGCTACGCTGATCCGGGTTCTCACTCGCTCCATGGTTACTCGGGAGGCATTCCTAAAGGCATCGCCCTGGGCCATGCTGGTGCTGAAGAGGGTGTAAGCCATCATCAAGATCGCAGCTAGAAGGGTTACCGCTATCCAGAGCCCCGCTACCACAATGCTCATAGCTTCTCCTCCCGGAGCTAAATGCTAAACTCCTTCTTGGCCATGACGCCGTTGGGAACTGTAAACTGGATGTCGTACAGCCCTTCTGGCAGGCTGGTCAGAGTGACGACGATTTTGATGGTAACCGCTCTGGTCCATTTCTGAGCATCTCCTTCGAAGGAAAAAGTCCAGTGCTCCGTACCCGAGCTGTATGGGATGCGTTTCACGCCCGATGGCGTTGTCAAGAACAGGTCGGACTCGTCTATCTTGAAGATGGACTCTACGCCCACATTCTTTACCCAAAAAACCACCTCGTTGGTGCTCGTATCGCCCGTTGCAAAGACAATGTCTATGTCCGTTCGTACCCGCTCGGCGGCTCGTCCGCTCGATTCCACCAAGGCTCCGGAGCCTCGGCTCACCGAGGGATAGACTGCATTTATCAGGGCCACTGCCGCTACAACGCTGGCAATCAGCAACAAAGCGGTAGTGATTGCTTTTTCCAACGGACACCATCCTTCACTTCCTATTCATCGGGGTCTTCTTCGGCCCACTTCATGATGTTTTCCGACTCCGCCATGACCACACGGGCTTCTATGAGGACACCGTGGAGCTGGAGCATCAAATTGATCCAGCCCTCGCTCTCCAGGGAGTGGTGACCATCCTCATTGTGCAGTCCCTGGTCATCTTGAAGCATGGTGCAAATGTCCGTCACGATTTCCTTTAGCCCAGGAGCTTTGGCCCCCCACCGGGTGTACAGGTCCAGAAATTGCATCAATCTGTCCTGGTCCATGCGCTGGCGAGCCATGGAGGTCCAATGGACCAGGTTGGTCAGCAGATTAACGCTCCTGGTTCCATTGGTGCCGAGACCGTATGCTGTCATCTGCTCTTGCGCCAACAGGCCCTCCTCTAACTCTCCGTTTTGAACCGTCCTAGGATTATCTCTATGGTGGTTTTGCCTTTTCTGCAACGGCATGGAACTGCGACTTTCCCCTGGAGTCCTGCGCTCATGGGCACTGCCGACACTTCTGCGGACACCTGTCTGTTGGGACAGGACACCCTGTCCCTGCATTGGGGTTCTCCCACGTTGTCCACGCTCTGGAACCTCCACGGGCTCAAATCCGTTTCCCGGGTTGTCCTGGGGGTGATAGCTTTGTGGGTTGTCTCTCAGGTGCGCTGTATGGAGTTGCGGGTCAGGCCACCCAACCGCTGCTTGGGTTTGTGCACCAGGCTGGATGGAGGGAGGCATGGTGGGAGGAGGCATGGGTGCCTGGCCCATCCCCTGGAAGACCACAACCGGTGGGGAAGATGGTGGGATGTTCTGGGGCTCATGGGCCTTGAACTGTCCTGCTTCATCTTGCTGGCGTTCACGTCTCATCAGGGGAGAGTTGCCCATGAGAGACCTCCCATCAGTCAGTGGAGCTTCAGCCTTCATGACGACTGCGCGAATGTCCAGGAGGCTCTTGCTGATTTCTCCTTTGAGCAGGCGCATCTGCGTCTCTAGCGCCTCTATTCTTTCCTCAAGCTCTGCCATATTTGGCCCTCCAACCGAACTTTGTCACACTCTCTAGGGATGAAGAGCCCGGCCCTGTAGCTTGAACAGATTGCCAGCCAAGGTCCGGGCTCTTCGTTGATATGGGCACCCGATGGGTGCTAGTGGAGGTTCATCACTGTGGCAACCGTCGCCGGGATTGTGCGGTTGACATTCAGGACCGCTCCCGTGGGGGGTTTGACCCCAAGGATAAACTGGTCACCATCGGTCAAGCCGTTGGAGCTGACATCTACAGAGACCTCGAAGAACTCTCCGGCCTCAAGCAGGTTGTCGGCATCGGCGTTTATCTTGGTTGTGGTGAAGTTGGTGATGTTCATTGATATGGTATCGGGGTCGATATAGGTGGCGATGGTCTGCCCAGGCGTCACGTCTATGGCCTGGCCGCCGGCTGCGTTGGCCAGGGTTACCTTCACGGCTGTCACCACGTACCACGTGTAGTCCGCGGTTATGGCGGCACCGTTTGCCGGCGCCGCGGTGAAGGTGATGGCACCAGTGTCAAAATCCATGCTGTAGTCGGTGCCATAGGTCTTGGCTGCGGCAGCCACGTAGATGGTCTGAGAGCCTGGGATTACGGGGCTGGAGGTCAGGGTAAAGGTCGTGTCGGCTCCGTCTCCAGTTCCCACTGCCTGTGCGGTCACGGCGGTAAGAGTGGAGTTGGCAATGACGTCGCCCTTTACCTCTAGGGTGCCCCTGGCCTCAGCCAGACCAGCCTGGATAGTCTCCTTGGACTTGTCGCTGGTGAAAAGGCCGGTGGATAGGGCAGCGAAGGCGAATACCGAGGAGACCACTACAAAGGCGATAAGCACAATGGCAGTCTCCAGGCCGGTGATGCCCTTCTGGCATCTGAGCAACTGCTTGGCGTTGTTCATAGTAGCTTTCATCCTTGTCCTCCGTTTCGATGTTGCGTTTTTGTTGAGTCTGCCATTACTTAAGGTCGTTGTAGATGTCGAGCAGCACAGGGGTGGTTCGCTCCAGATTGAGGGATGCACCCTTGGGAGGCAACACCTGAAGCGTGAAAGTGGTGCTGGTCCCCAGGTCTGGGGTAAGGTTGGCTTCCAGGGAGTTCAGTGTAATCTGGTAGAGCTCTCCCGGCTCCAGCAGGAGGTCGGCGTCGGCGTTTCCAACGCCAGCCACGGTGAGTTCTGCCTCAGTGTCAAAGACCACCGCTTGGTCTGCGTCCTGGTACCTGATTACCAGAGAGCCTGGGGTCAGGTCGATGTTCTCGCCGCCAGCGGCATTGGCTACCTGGAAGTAGAGCTCGTCAACCTCACCACTGCTATCTGTATCCTCGGCGATCACGGAGCCACGCAGCTCCAAGGAGCCCCGAGCCTCTGAAAGCCCTGCTTGAATGGTCTCCTTGGACTTGTCGCTGGTGAAAAGGCCGGTGGATAGGGCCGCGAAGGCGAACACCGAGGAGACCACTACAAAGGCGATTAGCACAATGGCGGTCTCTAGGCCGGTGATGCCCTGCTGGTTCTGGAGCCAACTCTTGGCTCTCTGCTTAGCTTGCTGTCTACCCATTGGACTCTGTCCCATTAGATACCTCCTTCTGAGTTGCTTGGGTTTTACCATGCTCCTGAGGTCCGGCCCTGTTCTGAGTGGCCGTAACTCTCTCGTCTCTACTGCTTCCTCTTTTGCACTTACCTCTCCTCCTTTCCGCTCTTGACCCAAAAGCCTGTTAGGTGTCAAGCGGCGTTTACCTGTTAGCACCATCTACAGTAGAGGTCGGCGGAGAGTGCAGGTAGAGAGCTAGCATCTATTCTTGTTGCACCCAAGCACCTTATGAAGGAGAGTGTGCCCCCATCAACCCTTGGGGTGCCCTCCCGTTCAGGAGGCTTACAAACCCCCAAACACACCAGGGTGCTAACCCCCTTGGCAATGGGCAATCCGCTGGGTAAACTGAGGTGGGTTCTACAGGTCACCTTTCTTCATAGACAGAATAGGAGCCTGTCGTTGCCGGGCTACTTCTGAATCTCAGTGAACAGGAGCTTCCTGCTATGTCGAATAAGATGCCGGGAGATGTCCGATGACCATAAGAACAATGGTGGTTGAAGATGAAGGTCTGTACCGTGAAATGCTCTGTCTAGCCCTGAACCATCAGCCTGATATGCAGGTCGTCCATGCCGCTGAGGATGGCGTGTCTGCACTACAGAAAGCCAGAGAGCTGCGGCCTGACGTTATACTTATGGACATCGAGCTGGGCCACGGCCCCAACGGGATCGAGACCGGCATTGCCATCAAAGAAGAGAATCCCAAGATTGGTATAGTTGTTCTTTCCTCCCACAGGGAGAAGCAGTACATAGAGTCCATCCCCATGAATATGGCTGGAGGATGGTCGTACCTCTTGAAGCAATCGGTGCATGACGTGGGCGCTCTGACCAGGGCTATTCAAGGAGCGATGTCTGGGCTAGTTGTGATTGACCCTCAGCTTGCCGTTGCCTTGCTTCCCAGGCCTGGAGGAAAGCTGGACCGCCTGACACCCAGGCAGCGAGAAGTCCTGCAGATTATGGCCCAGGGTTATAACAACAACGCCATCGCCCAGAAACTGGTCCTGGGCGAGAAGTCGGTGGAGAACTACATTAACGCCATCTACCAGGAGCTAGAGATCAGCCGAGATGACCTGGTGCATTCGCGAGTCAAAGCTGTTCTTCTTTATTTGAAAGAGTCCTCCCAATCCTCTTCACCCACGCAGGACTGACCGGATGTTTCAGGGACGCGCAAGTAGCTTCTAGTAGTGAATGCTGCGGCCACTGCCTCCACCAGCGGCAATGACATCGCCGTTGATGGCGATGGACCTGGGGGAGGCCAGAACGGCAACCACATAAGCAATGTCCCTGGCATCGATGATCTGCCGCACGCTGTTGCTCTCGACCAGTCGCTGCTCAGCCGTCTCCCGAGTGATGCCCAGTCGCCGTGCCTGGTTTTCCAGGGTGGTGGACAGTCTTTCGGTGCGAGTCGTGCCGGGATGGACCACCGTTACGTTGATCCCGTAGGGGCCCAGCTCGTCGGCCAGGTTCTTGGTCATGGCTACCACAGCCACGTTGCGCATGCTCCCTATGGTGTTGCCTGACTGTCGCGCCGCCAGCCCACTGATGCTGATGATGCGCCCCCATCCCTGCCGTACCATGTAAGGAGCCGTTTCCCTGGCACACCGCAGGTAGCCCAACACCTTGGTGTTCATCTCAGGCCAGAAGTTGTCGACAGTAATTTCGCTCAAGGATGCTGGCGGTGCAACGCCACCGGGTTGGGCAGCGCAGTTCACCAGGATGTCCAGGTGGCCGAAGGCGTCCGCCGCGGTCCGCACCATGTCCCGTACAGACCCGTCGTCACCCGTGTCTACCACAATGGGAACGATGCGCCGTCCCGTCTCTTGGGACAGCTCTTGCGCCGCCGTCTCCAGCCGCTCCAGAGTTCGCGCCGCGATGGCTACGTCTACCCCTTCCAGCGCCAGCTCACGGACAATGGCTCTACCGATACCGCGGCTGCCGCCTGTCACGATGGCTGTCTTGCCTGATAGCTCCAGTTCCATGTTGCCTCCTTCTGTCGGGTAGTCCCCCTTCCAACTCTTCTCGCAACCCTACAGGATGCTATTGACCCCAAGGTGTGGCGTCAAGGGCACCCAGCAAGTCTCAAGGGAGCAGGACGTGGGATAGTAACCTATCGGACTGCCAAAAAGTATTGAATACACAGATGGCGGGTGATATAATCCGCCCCTGGGCGTGGTAGTTGGGTGGGGAGGCGTTCTCACAACCTGCACTCAAAATAAGGAGGTGGATATCTCGTGAGCTATATCATTGTGGAGCCCTGTGTAGATGTCAAAGATGGCGCCTGTGTTGACGTCTGTCCTGTTGACTGCATCAAAGGCAAGGATGATGACGTGAACAGGATGTGCTACATTACCCCCGATGAGTGCATTGACTGCGCTGCTTGCGAGCCGGTCTGCCCTGTAAACGCTATCTTCAGCGAGGACGATGTCCCTGCCCAGTGGAAATCCTGGATCCCCGTCAACTACGATTTCAACAAGAATGCGGCAGCAACGCGAGCTACTGTAGATACGCTGAAGCCGCGGCGTTAGAACAGACAGCACTCCACCATCGGTGGTGAGTTGGTAACATTGTAGGCCTGGTCTTGCAACAGTTGTTGGTTTAGCGCAAGTAGGGGCGGGTTTAAACCCGCCCCTACTTTTTTGCCCGTTTGGTCTGGGGTCCCAAGCGACCTAATGACCTTTTGCGGAATAGCGAGGCCGCCCCAGCGACATGAACAGAGCAGCAGCGATAAGTAGAACCCCCGCGATCACCAGGAAAGCGAGGCGGTAGCTCTTGGTAACGTCGTAGACATATCCGGCAAATACGGGGCCGAACATGGACCCGCCCGTCTGGAGTATCCCAGCCAGGCCCATGATGGTGCCGAAGTTCCTCCGCCCGAAGTAGTCTCCCTTGATGGCGGGCATCGTGGCCGCCGAGGCTCCATAGGAGGGGGCATAAATGGCCACGAACAGCCAGACCTGCCACAGGGAATGGGCCTGGGCGATAATGAGGAAGGAGAAGGCCAAGGTACACGCGCTACCGACTGCCAACGCCTTGGTCCCGATTATGTCGTTCAGAATACCTCCCCCCAGCCTTCCTATCAGGCTGACCATTCCAATGGAGCCCAGAACGGCGGCGGCTGTGGCAGGGGAGTAGCCCATGTCTTCCACCAGGGGAATGGCGTGCAGAGTGACCGCGCTGGTTGCCGCAAGGCGGATGGCAAAGCCGGCGGAGAGGGCCCAGAAGGCCCAGGTCTTGAGGGCCTCGGTTACCCTCATGCCGATGTCCTCATCGATGGCCGCCACCTCCAGTGGGGAAGAGGAGCCACCGGAGCCTTCAATGGCAACTGTGCCAGGATTGGCCCTTGTTACTCTGGTGTCGCCGTCCGGCAGCAGGCCATAGTACTCCGGCCTGCGCTTCAGGACAAGAGCGAATGGGATACCCACAACCAGAGCACCAATACCCGCGGCCACGAACCCAGCTCGCCAGCCATACTGGTAGGTGAACCAGGAGACCAGGACTACCCCGGCAGCAGCTACGGAAATCGCTGTCCTCAGGAGGCCAAAAGCCGTGCCTCGCCTCCGTATGAACCAGTTGACCACAGTGGTGTCCAGGGGAATCCCGCCACTCAGGCCCTCGCCTGCCGCCACTATGAGAAAGATCAGATAGAACTCAAAGAGGGAGTCGATCCTGGACAGCAGTATGAACCCCGCGGCGACCAAGATTACGCCAAGGAAGGCAACGGGTCTGGGCCCGTACCTGTCGACTAAGAACCCCTCTACTCCCCCCAGTAGCCCGGCCTCCAGCCTGGATAGCGACACAGCCCCCGCCAGGGACGCCCTGCTCCAACCGAACTGGTCAATGAGGACCTTGTAGAACACGCTGAGGCCATAGGAGTAGGTCATGCTGGTATAGGCTTGCTTCACAATCCCCCCCGTCACAATCCACCAGCCGTAGAATATCCGTGGCTTTGTTTGCTGCAACTCGGTGCCCCCTTTCTGAACCTGTCAAGCCGGCGCGTATGGCCGGGTCTGCTCTGCGAATCCCAGCCAGGGACATCAATACCTGACAACAGCCTTGCATACTATCCGCCAGCAAATCCCATTGTCAATGGGACTGTACTCGTCTAGTAGGTTAGTGACACTGTTCCAAGTATCACTGATCGTCATGGACGAAAGCATCCAGGCGGCACAGAAACAGGATCTTAGAATAGTCGATGAGGTTGGCAGGAGCCTCACCAGTTGCTTAGAATATCAGGGGGTGCTATCCTCCCTTAACAACATATGGTATGTACCCTTCGAGTTAGAAGAACCACATGGGGAAAACCCTGTCCTTGGCCTGCTGCTTGTCCTTGTGGGCACACGCACTGATAGCCTTAGAGACCTAGGGAACAAGACCTAGTGCAACAAACCAACCCCTCTTTCGCGAAACGCGTGACAGATAAGGCGGGACTCCCCCGCCTGCTTCTTGCTTTCGAGGTGGTCCCGTTTCGATGGCTCTGGGCCAGCGTCCTGTTTTCCTCCATGTCCATGAGCGTTCGTATGCTTGCCCAGGGATGGCTGGTGCTTGATATCACGGACTCGCCCTTTTGGGTTGGAGCGGTGGCCGGCCTGCAAGGGCTGGGACAGGTGGCATTTGGTGCTTTCGGTGGCACCATCGCCGATCGGTTTGACAAGCGGAAGGTACTGGCAACGGTGAGCTTCGCCAGCGGCATCCTGGCCGTCCTTACAGGCGTCCTCGTCATAATGGACTACATGGAGCCGTGGTATATGCTGGTGATTGCTCTGGCTCAGGGCATGCTGGTGGCCATGCAGCTTCCCGCTGCCAACTCCCTGGCATACCAGATTGTAGGCCCGCAACGACTGCTAAACGCCATGGCAACACGAGTAGTGGCCCTGAATATGAGCCGAGTCATCGGCTCCTTGATAGCTGGTGCCCTCATCTTCCAGTACGGCGCTGGTAGCGGCTATCTCTTTTCCGGCCTCAGCTTCGTCATAGGTATGGGGTTCTTAGGTTTCATCCGGGGCAGTTTCGAGGCCCCGAGCAAACGGGAGCCTTTCTGGCAAGCTACAGGTCAGGGTCTGAAGTACATCTGGGGGGCCGACAATATCCGCAGGCTCCTGGTGATCAGCCTGTTCATGGAGACCTTTGGTTTCTCACACGTGGTGCTGCTGCCAGTCATGGCGCGAGACGTGCTGCATGTAGGTGCCGATGGGCTGGGATACCTTTCTGCGGCCAGTGGTATCGGCTCAACCCTAAGCACCATAGTGGTGGCAAGTCTTGGAGACTTCAAGGGCAAGGGAACGTTGCTAATCCGCACCGCTATCGGCGCTGGGGTCTCCCTGGTGCTCTTCGCCTTCTCCCCATGGTTTGCGGTCTCGGTGAGTATGGTAGCCGTGGCTGGCGGCTCCCTGATGGCGTACGATGCCACCATGGGCACAATTCTCCAACTGCTATCCAACGACGCGATGCGAGGACGCGTTATGGGTGTCTATGGCATGACATTCGGGTTTACCACTGTCGGTGGCTTCCTGGCAGGCTCGGTGGCGGCGGTCCTGACTGCCTCCATTGCTGTGGCCGTAGGAGGCATCATCATCACGGCCTACGTTGCTACCATTGCCCGATCTATCATCCGTATAAGCCCCAGAGCCTCGTAGGAGGTCTTCCATTTACGCAGTAGGTTATGAAATGCCTCGGGATTGACACACGAGTTTGAGGAGAATAGGCTGTATCCACCAGTCCAACCCAGACCCGGAACATCGGCGGGCGAATACGCACATTAACCAGCACACTACCTATTACCAAGGAGGCATGACATGGCAAAGATAGTAAAGTCCCTGAAAGATTTGAATGTGCCCTTTAACTTCCACTACCCGGCAGGCGCCACCATTGTCACCAGTCACGCTCATGGGCACGACAACGCCATGGCCGTGGCCTGGCATACTGCAATCTCGCGTAACCCCGCCCTCTACGCCGTTAGTATATCGCCCAAACGTTTCACCCACAGCCTGATTGCAGAGACGGGAGAGTTTGTGGTCAACTTCATGCCTGCGGAGCAGGGCGAGCTGGTGGCCCTGGTGGCGAGTTGCAGTGGTCGCGACGTGGACAAGTTTCCTGCCTTCCACATTGCGGCGCATCCCGGCTCTCATGTCAATGCTCCCGTGCTGGAGAGCGCCTTTGCCGCCTACGAATGCCGCGTGACAGGACGTCACACCTACGGCGACCATGACCTCTTCCTGGGAGAGGTCCTGGCGGTGCACTACGAGTCCTCCCTCTTCCAGGGCAGCGGCAGGCTGGACCTGGAGCGAACCACTCCCATCGTCTATCTGGGTGGCGACTGGTACGCCTCCCTTGAGAAAGAGACCTTCCGCCTGGACAGACAAGCCTTGATGGATGTCGCGCTGGGGGAACCGGCCCAGCCCGCCAGGCCGTGATAGCCAGATTAAGAGATGCCCCCAAAAGAGGTGGGATGTCACCTTACCTGATAGCTAGCTTGAGCGCAGAGGCCGCCAGCCGCATCTGCGCAAAACAGTGCAGAGCCATGTGCTGCCGAGGCGCCCTGATCCTCCAGCTCACCAGCAACGAAGTCCCGTCGTTCAACGAACACGCCACCACCCTTGGAGCAGTCTTGCTGATGACCCCAATCTCCGATGGCGGCGCATGGGTCCGTTTCGCAGAGCACCAGGGAGGGCATTGCCCAATGCTGGATGCCCACAGCTCAACCTGTCGAATCTACGTAGACCGCCCCACTCAGTGTCGTGATTTCCCACACAACCTCACCCCTGGATGCGCCATCTCCGGAGGCTAGTGCTGCGACCGAGGTTTCCGCGCAACAAGGCCTTCCTGCAGATTGTGCCCTTATCAGATACTTGTACCCATTGACAAGGGCAATTGCTGGCAAATAGTATGCGAAATATCACCTGTCTGGGTTGATGGCTGGGATTCTCAGAAGAGTCCCAGTGAGGCCTGCTGGCCTAGCGGTGCCATATGCCATAAAAGAGGAGGAAGCTGAGTTGCAGAAATCGAGGCCACGGATTTTCTACGGCTGGTGGATCGTGGCGGCGGCGTTTGTGTCTGTGTTTTTCAACTCCATGGTCTACGGCTATGGCATGGGCCTGTTCTACAAACGCCTCATAGATGTTTTTGGGTGGACCAGGGCCTCGCTGGCAGGAGCTATCGCGCTTTCGCGGCTGGAGGCCGGACTTCTTGGGGGACTGGAGGGAGTTTTTGTAGACAAATTCGGGCCAAAGGCCATAATCCTCATTGGCATGCCCCTCATGGGCCTGGGTTTCATACTGCTGTCCAGGATTAACACCCTGGCGGAGTTCTACCTCATCTTCATCCTGTTTGTGGTAGTAGGCCAGAGCCTCAGCCACAACATCCCCTTCGACACGACAATTACCACCTGGTTCATAAAGAGGCGTGGCACGGCTTTTGGACTCCTGAGGGGAGCGGGGTCCCTGGGGGGAGGCGCAGCGGTTTTTCTCGCCTGGTTCATCGCCCAGTACGGTTGGCGAATGGGCTTCCTGGCCGCAGGTGTTATCACCATCCTGATTGGCGTTCCCGTTGCCCTGGTGTTCAGGCGCAGGCCAGAGTACTATGGCCTGCTGCCGGACGGCGATATACCAGAGAGCAGGAGCGCCCAAGTAGCAGGGGGAGCAGAAAAGGAAGCCGCCACAGCCCCTTCTGGACAGCGTGCGGACGATATTGGCATGACGGTGATGGAAGCCCTGAAGTCCCAGGCCTTCTGGGCCATCTCCTTCGGGTTTGCAATCCGTATCAGCGCGACTACCACGGTGGTCCTCCACGCCGTGCCCCTGGTAGAGGATATGGGCTACTCTCCTGCCACAGCCGCCGCCGTTCTGGGCTCCATTGGGATGGTCAGCCTGATAGGGAGACTGGGAGGTGGCATTCTGAACGACATCATCGGAACCAAAGTGGTGGCGGTGAGCACCGCGTGTGTCTTGGCCTTCACCTTCCTCTTCCTCGCTCAGGCTCATAGCCTCTGGCAGGTCTGGCTGTTCGTGCTCATCTACGCGCCGGCATATGGGGCTTCGGTAGCAACCATGCCTGCTCTCAAGGGAGACCACTTTGGACGGAGGAACTTCGGCACTATCCTCGGCCTGTCAGGGGTAATCCAAACCACAGGGTCAATGTTCGGCCCTGTATTCGCCGGATACGTTTACGATGTCACCAAGAGCTACCGAATTGCCTTCCTGGTCTTTGCCGTGGTCTGCCTGGTTGCCGCAGCCCTGTTCATGTCGCTGAAGCGGCCCCGCTACTCCAGCAAAAGCTTGAGACATTAATTGTGGGCTCGATCCTGAAGGGTTTAAAGGAGCGGGGAGGTGTTATGCCAACCTCCACGGCGTCCCTCCAGCAACGACAAACCCAAAGAGAGGAGCCAGAGGTTAACTAATCTACTGGACTAGAAAAGGCCTTGCGATTAACCCCGGGAGATGCTAAACTGACCCCAATTGAATAAGTGCCCAGGGCACAAGGACTGCTCTGAGAAGCGGACCTTTAAGTCAGTCCCGAGAGGCTGGCAAGGGGGCGGAGGCTTGCGGGCCAGAGCCGCAGGCCAGGAGCAAAGACGGAGCCTCTTGCCAGTCTCGGCGAGAGGTTTTTTCATGCCTGAGAAACTGCTCATGTCCCAGGACGAGGTCAGAAGGGCCTTGAGCCGCATCGCCCATGAGATTCTGGAGCGGAATAGGGGCATTGATGGCCTTGTCCTCGTGGGGATGCACACCCGGGGTGTGCCCTTGGCCCAGCGCCTTGGCGAGCGAATTCGCCAGTTTGAAGGGAAAGAGGTCTCCGTGGGAGCCTTGGACATTCGCCCCTACCGCGACGACCTGCCAGCGCGAGGCCTGGTTTCCAGCCCATCCACGGACATACGCGTGAGCATTGCGGACAAAAAAGTGGTGCTTGTGGACGACGTGCTCTTCACCGGGCGCAGTATTCGGGCGGCCATGGATGCGCTGATGGATCTGGGACGCCCCTGCCTCATTCAGCTCGCGGTGCTGATAGATAGGGGCCATCGTGAGCTGCCTATCAGGGCCGACTACGTGGGCAAGAACGTTCCTACCTCTCTTGGCGAGCACGTGGAGGTGCGCCTCATGGAGGTGGACGGCAGCGACGCCGTGGTGCTCCAGGACCGACAGGAGACATCTCAGGGCGCACGTCGCAACGTCATGGATACCCCCCTGAGGTCAGCCACGGGAGGGGAGGTCGTGCCATGAGTGATCTGGCCGGGAGAAGCCTTGTATCCATCGACGACCTGTCCCTGGACGACGTGCAGGCAGTATTTGAGGCGGCCGACGACATCGGCGCACGCCAGCAAGCCTATTTTGGCAAGGCAATGGGGAAAATAGAAGCCACCCTGTTCTATGAGCCCAGCACCAGGACCAGGCTCTCCTTCGAGGCTGCCATGCAGCGCCTGGGGGGCGGTGTCATATCCACCTGGGACGTGAACGTCTCCTCGGTGGCCAAGGGGGAGTCCCTGGCGGACACGGCCAGGGTGGTGGGTGCCTACGCGGATGTCCTGGTGGTGCGCCACTCCTGGGAGGGGGCGGCAAAGCTGGCCGCGGAATACGCTCCCGTGCCGGTCATCAACGCCGGAGATGGTGGCCACGAGCACCCAACCCAGACCCTGTGCGACCTCTACACCTTGCGGGAGCGCCACGGCACGCTAAGAGGTCTGAAGGTAGCCCTCTGCGGGGACCTGCTACACGGGCGCACCATTCACTCCCTTGCCTTTGCGCTGGCGCGCTTTGGGGCCAACGTCATCTTTGTGCCCGGGGATGGCAACGAGATACCCGATTACGTTCTTCGCCGTCTGGAGCGGGACTATCACGCGCATATCCAGAGGGAGCGGCTGGGCATCCTGAGCGCCCTCTTTGATGAATCTCCAACCGGTGAAGAGTCGGCCACTGTCGATGCTATTTACATCACCCCCGGTGAGCCACACCAGCTCGCCATGTCGTCCATTGAGGGGACAACCGTTGAGTTCCAGGTGGGCAGTGGCGAGGCCCTCTCCATATACGTCACCCGGCGGCAGAAAGAGCGTGGCAGCGCTCCCTCCAGGGCAGGCCGGTATCCAACCCTCACTGCCAGAGCGCTAAAGGACAGCCAGTTCAAGAACATCTCCATTCTGCATCCCCTGCCCCGCATCGACGAGCTCAGCCCCGAGGTAGACCAGGACCCCAGGAGCCTCTACTTCAGGCAGGCCGCCATTGGAATCCCCATCAGAATGGCGCTGCTGTGGCACATCCTGGGACTCGGTGATGAGACGCTCGCTCCCAGGAAGGTGCCTTACGCCCAGGACGTCAAGGGTCTGGTGTACACCCACCCCGGCTTTGACTGCTCCAATGAGAGATGCGTCACCAATCAGGAGAGACAGTTTGCTCATCCTCAGTTTGAAATCGTGAGGAATGGAGACTACAAGCTGCGCTGTCTCTACTGCGACCAGGAAACCACAGGCACGTATGTGGGGAATACCGAGTCGCGTTTCTACTACCCCTCCGAGCTGCTGGATAGATTTGCGCCCCTGGTCCGTCCTGAGCATGTCCGTTTTTTCCGGTCTTCTGAGGCCGCCGGGTTAGCCGGGTTCAAGAAGACCTCCGACAGGTGGGATAGCTACCATTCCAAAGAAAGGGATAGCGGGAAGCATTGGCTGGACGTGGTATCGAGCCGAACACAATGAGCATTGTCATAAAGGGCGGCCGTATCATCGATCCCCAGAGGAGGATTGACCTCGTTGGCGACCTGTGGCTCCAGGAGGGTGTAGTCAAAGGGCTGGAGAAGCACATAGATGCGCCGTCGCAGACGCGTGTCCTGGATGCCACGGGGCTTGTGGTATGCCCCGGCTTCCTTGACCTCCATTGCCACCTCCGAGAGCCTGGTGACGAGAATAAAGAGACCATTGCCACTGGCACTGCGGCCGCCGCCAGGGGTGGCTTCACCACGGTGTGCGCCATGCCCAATACCCGCCCGCCCATAGATAGCGCCGACAT
>JACQTZ010000010.1 GCA_016210515.1 Chloroflexota bacterium | reverse complement strand
GAGACCCATCATGATGTCGCCAATGATCGACTCCATGGTCCCAGAAGGATCCGAGACATCACTGAAAAGAAGGTCCAGCTTATCAGCCGTTGCTTCCAAACCATAAGCGTATATTTGGTAGATATCCGGCGGGAAAAAGCTATTAGGCTGCCTCCCATCTTTGCTCCTGGGGAGCAGGTAGTGAACCTTACCCGACTCGAAGGGCTTCGGCTCAAGCCCCAGCTTTTCCCACATCTCTTTCTGTTCAGGCGGCAAAACCGGGCCTCGCTCGTCTATATGGAGCAAGTCTGCCTGCTTCACGTTCATGACGATAACGGCTATCTTTGAAGGGTCATCCGCCTTCTGAAGTATGGACTGGGTGATGAACATTGCGTAGGAGGTCTTGGTAGCCAGTCCGCTAATCCCGGAGATGTTGATGTGTGCCGACTCCGGACCCAGGATGTACCTACGGTCTATGTAGGCAACAGCCGAAGCCCCGTTGCTCATGCTTATGAGCCCAGCCGGAACTCGGTTTTTCACCTCCATCTGGTCAATGCCCAGAGCCTCCTCTATACCCTTGGCATCAGCGAACCTAACCAATTGCTCATTAGGAACTGGCATGTAGACGTTGGCGTTGTTGCTCAAGACGTTGACCTTGGCTATGGTCGTTCCTTGACGAGGCGTATTTGGCTCCTCGGCCAAGCTGCCAAAGTTACTAGATATGAAGTTGGCAAGGTGGTTAGGCGCATCGGTACGGTGTTCGAGGATAGCAACTAGTCCATAGGTCTTGCTGGCCTTGTTATCGGGGGCAACCTGCCCAACTTCTACAATGTCGAATGGATTCACTATGACATCAGGAGAAAGCCAGAAGTTGAACTTGTCCGAAGTGCTAGGGTCCCGCTCAGTGGCAGAGGCCCGCCCAACGGGTGTTTGTGCCACTATCTCTGGGCTTTCGGATGGCGCTTCCTCAACAGCGACCTGAGCGGGGTCTTGCGAGTTCTCGTTCGTCATTTCTCCCTCCTGCCCTTCAGAGTACAACAGGCTTGGGCCACCTAATGGCTCCCATTAGCACCTGCTGAGAAAAGAATCGGTTTTTTGTGGCCGTCTCCGCAATGAATATGGGGTATATGTGGCAATGCCAACGCCTATCAAGCCCGTAGGGGCTAACACTCCGTTCCGCTACAAGGGCTCGAGAAAGCAGGTCTGCCAGATCAGAAGGCACAGGTGTCCTATCTGGGCGGGGAAGCTCGATTTTAACCACGCCCATGAGCGGGTAGTCCACATCCTTTTGTTCCCACAGCCTCACATACCAGAAGGCGACCTGGCCGTCGTAAGCCCTAAAGGCTACAGTGCGATGGGCGTAAGGCAGGCCTGCCAGGATGGTAGTGATATCCTTCTTTTCGGATCTCTTCCCTCCAAAGTTGAAGAGCGGTTCCTTGCTAAACGATTTTGCGACTCCGATCAAGTAGGGGGCAGAAATGAAGTCCCCGAGTTTGACGGCGCCATCCAAGATGAGCCAGCTATTCTCGTTCCGGACATGGTCTGTTGCATTGATAAGCTCAGTCTCCATCCTGTGCATCAAGAAACGAGCCTTGCCTCCCGCTTTATCACGAGGGTCCTTTTTTTCATCACCGCTAATTACATCTGGGAGGTCAAAGTCTACGATCTGGAGCATGCCGTCCAATGTGTTGAGCTTTCTTAGCTGGTCCCACACCGTATCTGATACACCCCGGGCACCCTTGGGGACAAGAAGCAATATCTTGCGATCGTTCGCCAGAATGCTGAGATGGCCAAGGTCATCTCGGACAACCACCGAAGCCGCAATTTGAGCCAGCTCTATTGGAAAGGTTCGGGCTCCCTCAACGCCTGTAGCCAAAAAGTAGGTCCGAAGGCTTCCATCCAGGAAGAAACGGAAAAGGTGACGTTCTAGGCGCGGTAAAGGCGCGGCTGGTCTATAGATGTTTGACGGCGACGGCTGCGGCTCTTCGGCAAAAGCTGTGACTTCTTTATCCATTTCTCTGTGGACGAGGACATCGTCAATCTCATCCTGGTCAGGGTGCTGCAGGTCCTCCACAGCCGATCCTGTGGCCGGCAAAATGTTGAGGTTCTTTCCGAGGACGTCCAACGCGGGCGTGAGCACCGATAGTGGATTCGGCATGCTATCTTACACCCCGCTCTTGTTTGTTCCCCGACCCTGGCTCTCCACCCATTGGTCGATCTTCTCTTTCTTGAAACGCCACCGGCCTCCTACTTTGGAGGCCGGGATTTTACCCTTCTGCGCAAGCCGATAGATCAGGTCCTTGCTTAGTTGCAGGTATTCCGCAATCTCTTGCAAAGTCATCCATCTGTCGTCCATTGCCGTAGCTCTCATCAGCGCATAGAGCTTCCAAGCTCTTCACAGCAGAGCGTAGGCACTCCTAGCCGATAAGTCAAGCCCACTGGGTCAGAACGATTGGGTATAGGGACGCTCATACGCCAGGGCCAGAGGCAATAGCGTATAAGGGCACTTACACGAGGGGGTTTGGGGGACTATGGTTCAGGCGGAAGCCTACCCTGGCACCCGAAAGACATCGTCGTCCCAGTTCTGGTGCACCGACTCCCGCGTGTCGGCGTTGTCGATGAACTTGAGGGCATTGTGACGCCCTGTCGGGGCAATGTCCCTGGACGCTCCGAAGCTATCACCAGATGGTGTCAGTAGTATCCAAGTTCCTGATTTGAGAATATGTTTGGAACCCCTGCAGATGGTCCCGGATAAACCTGTCATAATTCATGATCATTGCCTATTACTGTAGGATGCAGTCACTGGACAGTTCACTTCCAATCCTTCGACCTTGGAGCAGCCCCAATCACTGGCCTCCCCCTTGCTCCTGTCACCACAACGTTCATTGTGCCCTCTCTCCGTGACACAACGCCCGTTACCACTACCAAAGGCTCCCTGAACACGTGCCTGAGTCGCTCGTAGGTCTTGGGCCACAGCACCAGTGGAGAGTGTCCGTACTCGTCCTCCAGGGTAACGTACACTGCATTTCCTAGAGGACGCTGACGCCTTATGACCCAGCCCGCTACAGTCACTCGCGCCCCATCTTCCAAACCCACAAGCTCTGCGCTGGTAGTCACGCTTCTTCCTAGCCGTTTCCTGAGATGTGCCATGACGTGACTTGCCGGATGCAGGCCCATAACCGCATACTCTGTCTCCATGCTCTCCCATGCAGACAGAGGAGTAAGGTCTAACATATTCTGCTGCACGGGCATTGGTAGGGCCAACTGACCGTTCACAGGTCGGTATCTCAGACCAATCTCCCATTTCACAGCTCGACGGTCTTTTGCGAGGGAATCAAAGGCCCCGGCGTCACTCAGATTCTCCAGGGCTTGTTGATGAAGTCCAGACCTCTGCATGAACTCCGCAATCGAGGTGAACACCCCATCGCTATTTCTGGTTTCAACTATGGCTTTGGCTGCCGTTGGCCCCACCGATGCCACATTGAGGAATCCAAGGCGTAGAGCGCCGTCTTCAGGCATACACCTCTCACTGCTCATGTTCACATTGGGATTGAGGACTGGGATTCCGTGTCTCTTTGCGTCCTCTTTCAGTGTCTCCAGGTTGTAGAACCCCATTGGCTGTTGATTGAAGATGGCGACGTAGAACTCCAGGGGGTAGTACAGCTTCAGCCATGCTGCCTGATATGCAGTCACTCCGAAGGCGAAGGCATGGGACTCAGGGAACATATAGTGGCCGTTGAACTTGGAGAAGATTCGTTTGGCCGTTTCTTCGTCGATTCCGTTGTTGGCAGCACCGTTCTTGAACTTCCCCCAGTAAGCCTCCAGAAGCTCCAGGCTATTGCGACGCCCATAGGCACGCCTTAGCTGGTCTGCCTCCAATGGCGAGAAACCTGCAACGTCCATTGCCACCTGGTTTACCTGGTCCTGGAAGAGGATTACCCCGTGAGTACGCTCCAAGGCTCTACGTTCCAGGGGATGCTCATAGGTTATTGGTTCAACACCGCTACGGCGGCGGATGTACTGGCTCACGCCATCGTTTACTCCTACCCCTGGCCTCACCGCGGCAACTTCGTGGGCCATGTCGAAGAGGTTCCTGGGCCTGATTCGTGGGGTGGTCTGCATCTGGGCAGCGCTCTCCACCTGGAATATGCCTATGGTATCGGCGCTGCAAATCATGTCGTAGACGCTCTGGTCATCGAAATCTATGCGAGAGAGATCGGGCCTGTGACCCGTGCATTCCTCAATCATGTCCAGCGCCTCTTGCATCTGGGACAGAGCGCCCAGGGCCAGGAAGTCTATCTTCACGAATCCAGCGTCATCAATGCTGTTCTTGTCCCACTGCATCACATACCTGTCCTTAATGGCGCTAGGCTGGACTGGCACCAGGTCTGTGAGGGGTTCCGAGCCTATGACCATGCCCCCCGGATGCTGTGCCAGGTATTTGGGGAATCCGTCCAGTTCTCCCGCCAAGTGCACCAGGTCACGCCACACAGGGGAGTTGACCATTCTCTTGAACTCCGGCAGAGTAGCCATCTCGGCTGCTAGATTGCCGGCATGACCGTGCTCGGCCCGTTTTGCCAGCTTGTTCACCCGGTCTATCGGCAATCCCAGGGCCAGGCCCAGGTCGCGCACTGCGCCCCTGAGCTTGTAGATGGAGATCATCCCAGTGAGGGCGGCTCGCTCCCAGCCGTACCTCTCATGGACACGCTTGATTAGCTCCTCTCGGATGTTCCTGGGAAAGTCAAGGTCTATATCTGGTACGGAAGCCATGTCGTCATCTGGCAGGAAACGCTCCAGGGAGAGGTTGAACTGCAAGAGGTCGATATGGGAGAGGCCGATTAGATAGCCTATTAGCATTGCTACGCTGGAACCTCTACCCCTGCCTGGAGGGTTCTCCTCCAGAGGTATCTCTCTATCGGTCAGACCCAGGTCTATCATCACCTCACGTGCTAGCTGGATGATGTCGTGGTATATGAGCAAGAAGCCGGTTAAGTTGTGACGACGTATCAGACGGAACTCTTCGTCCAACCTTGCCTTGACCTTCTCATTGACAGCGCCGTACCGTCGTATAGCTGACTCCTCGCACATTTGGCGCAGGTATCCTTCCTGGGTATATCCCTCTGGCACTGGGGACTCAGGTAGACGGTATCCCAGGTCTCTTGTGAGGTCGAAGCTGGCACATCGCTGGGCAATCTTAACCGTGTTGGCAATGGCTTCTGGGTAGTCCCGAAATAGCTCCATCATCTCTTCCGGGGACTTCAGATAGAACTCGGAGTTGGCCCGTCTCTCTCTGTGACTCTCCTCCAGGCTCTTCCGGTGCTTGATGGACACAAGGCAGTCCTGGAGCTGGTGTCGCTCTCTAACGTGATAGTGGACGTTGTTGGTAGCAACGATTCCGATTCCCAGGGTTTGGGCGATCTGGGCCAGACGACGAATGCGTGCTGTATCTCCATATACAAGGCTCTGTTGAAGCTCCAAGTATACGTTCTCTCTGCCAAACCAGTGGATGTACCTCTCGGCGACCTCTTCGGCCTCCTGTAACCTGCCTTCCTGGACAAAGGATGGTATCTCGCCTTTGGGACACCCGGAGAAAAGTATTAAACCCTGGGCATGCTCGGCCAGAAAGCGAGGTTCAAGCTCCGGCTCCCATCTATCTGTGGTCATCCTGGCAGAGGATAGCAGACGGCACAGATTGCCATAGCCCTGCCGTGTCTCGGTGAGAAGCGTGACGTGATAGCCACCCGTGAGGGTGATCTCAGCACCGATGATAGGCTGGACTCCTAGAGAACGTGCAGCCTGGGCGAACTCCATCGCTCCGCACAGGTTGTCGTGGTCCGTAATTGCCAGGGCGGGATATGAAAGCTCTCTGGCGCGAGCAAGAAGCTCATGGATGAACGAAGCACCTTCCTGGAACGAGTAGTTGCTGTGGCAGTGCAACTCAACATATTGCGTGGTATCTCCCATCACATCCTCTGCCCGTACCATTGCTTTGTAACAAGGTCTTGGAACACCGTTACTCTTATCCCTCTATCCGCAGCACACGTGAAGTACATACGGCTCACAGGCTCGTCCCTCCACCACTCGTCGTCGATTCGCCACCGGTCATCCACCGACTCCACCTTCAGCCACTTGCCGCGAAGCCTAAGTTCTGCCGGTGTTCCATCCCCATTGAACTTCACAGGGATAGCAGTGGGTTGATTCAGGGGGCGTATGTCACCAGCACCACTCTTCTTTCCGGTATCCTTGACCACGGCTCCACCTCCCTGACCTGGTATATGGGGTTTCTACCCTGAGAGACCTTTAGCTGGGCTATCGCCTGGCCTAGCCGTTGCCTCTGTCTAACATCACGGAATAGGCTTTCCTGTTGACTCGCTTCTCCCGTGAGTTCTCTTAGAGTTAAGCTGACATCCTCCAGGGGGCCTGGCAAATTGATGGATTCTAGGGACGATTTGATGACGAAGAGGGCTTGCCGTCTATTGCCCACGGGCGTCTTGAAGACTATGCGACGCTGCCAGGCGAGTTTGTTATAGACTGTGCCCTCCAGCATGGCGATGCGAGCGTACCTGCCCCGCATCTCTGGCCTGGCGAAGGTTCTCCCTAACAGGCTGTCCACTGCCACCAGAAGTGTAGTGACCTCCACAATGGGCGCTGCAAAGGTGAGCGACTCCTGGATTGTCTCTTCATGGTGCTCAGGGATTAGCGGAGAATCGTCCATCCCCTGGGCCAGTTGCCATATCCTTGCTCCCACCTTGCCAAATTGAGCTTGTATTGGGCCAATGGGCCGCTCTGCCATCTGGCCTAATGTGTTCAGCCCAAAGCTATGCAGGCGTGCTTTGACTCCCCATTCTATGGGGAGCACGTCTACAGACCAGGGTGACACGAACTCCTTGATGTTCTGGCTGGTTCTATAAGCTCTTCCATATCCAGCGCTGAGAGCAGCAAGATACGCCGGGAACTTCCCCTGGCTGACACCTATGCGCGGCTCCAGATGTGACGGCACACTCTGTAGCAACAGCTCCATAAGCCGCTCTTCACTACCGTAAGTGTCCTGTAGACCGTCTAGGCCGACATAGGCACATCCCAGTCCAGCAGGTTCCACCACAGGGCTTCTAGCACCAAGACGCAGCAGTATTGTGCCGAACTCCTGCTCGTATCTGGCAACGTCCGCTTCTATGGGCACTGCGTCTTTGCAACGAGCCAGAGCCTCCTGTAGGGACATTCCGGGGGAGACCCCCTTTGCCGCAGGAGAAGCATCCAGCACAATACGCCGAGACCCGTGGCGCCGAACGATGATAGTTCTACGCTGTCTCAGCCCAGGGTCGCGCTGTATCTCCACCTTGTACGGGAGATGGTCTATCAACACATAGGCAACTTGCATAAGGCGTAGCTCACCCTTGGGAAGTTGGGAACGATGGTAACTTCTGCTATCTTCGGGCAGAAGCTACCGTAAGACTCGCTGTCTGAACCGTGCCATCTTCTGCTTTTGGCCCAGTATCCGATACTGCTCCAGCAGACCCCTGACGAGCCTGGACAGTGTAGCTGGAGGTCTCAGGGCCTCCGGCCAGTACCTGGGGCATCTCGCCTGAGCAATCCGCCTTGGCCTGGGAGTCTGGTGCAGACATCCGTCGGCGTAGCGGCACAGATCGGCATAACAGATGGTGGTAGGCTCCCGTTCTGTGAGGCTCCAGCGTCGGCCTTTGTGCATCCACTCTGCCAGTGGGACATCGGGATTCTGAATGAGCTGCCTCCAAGTTGATGTAGGATAGATAATAGAACGCCCGTACTACGCTGTCAAGGGGTTATTGGCTTGTTAACCATGTGCCGTAGTAAAATATCAATACTATGTGTGGACGATACTCGCTGGCAACAGACATAGAGGGATTAGCAGACCGTTTCGACTTCCGGGCTACAGGGTTGACCTACCAGGTGCGGTTCAACATAGCGCCAACTCAGCAGGTCCTAACAGTCACCGCCGACGGCTCTGAGAATCAGGCTCAGATGATGAAGTGGGGACTGATTCCCTTCTGGGCTAAAGACCCCTCCATTGGAAACCGCATGATCAATGCCAGGGCTGAAACGCTTACCGAACGGTCGGTATTCCGCAAAGCGTTCCAGAAACGGCGTTGCCTGGTTATCGCAGACAGCTTCTACGAGTGGATGAAAGTGGGCAAGAGCAAAGTACCCATGCGTATCATTCTTAAATCTGGTGAGCCGTTTGGGTTTGCAGGTCTGTGGGAGACGTGGAAGTCGCCAGATGGTGAGCCGGTTCAGTCATGCACCATCATCACCACAACGCCTAACAAAGTCATGGAGCAAATTCACAACCGAATGCCTGTCATCCTGCCACGAGAGGCTGAAGGAATCTGGTTAAGCCCTGAGCAAACCAGCCAAACCGCTTTGCGAGACCTGTTGGTTCCTTACGCGGCGGGGGACATGGAGGCATACCCAGTATCCGCGCTGGTGAACTCTCCAAAGGATGACACTCCCGATGTGATCGCAAGGGCAATTTGACTTTGCCGATTGTGCCCCTTCGGAATCTTCGCTGTTGTCCGAATAGGCATCTGATACCCGCCGCAAGACAAGAAGAGCTTTCTAACCAGAGCCAGCCGCGTTCCCTTTGTGAGGGCATCATTTGACTGACTCACCAATATCCACGGTAGGTATAATATCAAGCAAGGTCTCCTGCTGGAGAGGGGGGAATATAGGGTATCTGGGGGACACCCCCAGACCCCCGGCGGGGGCTTCGCCCCCTGCACCCCCGTATGTTGCCCTGATTGCCTGACGCGATATTAGAGAGACCGTTTGAAGGTGCAATACCAGCCGCGGATGTAGTCGGGGAAGGAGTAGGGAGCTTCTACCGTGTATTTAGTCGGCATGGCATCGGGCCCAAATTCACTGACCGCCTGGTATTCATGGATTTGGGTGATGGGGTCATACGTCCACTCCCAGTGGGGAGTCATGTTCACCAGCTCCCAACCCTGCTGGCCCAGCCTGTTCAACTGCGACTCAAGGGATTCTTCATCTTCCGAATCCTCATTGTCATCATAGAGGATCCAGGTGTGCAGGTACTCAAAGTTTGCCATAGCTGTCATCCGCTCCTTCTACCGTGCAGTCGGCCTGACTTATTGTACCACCACCCCTGTAGGGGCGGGTTTCAAACCCACCCCTACTCTAACAGGTTAACGGGGCTCTCCAGCAGCCGCTTGACCTCCACCAGGAACTGGGCCGCTTGAGCGCCGTCGGCCACTCGGTGGTCTGTGGAGAGAGTCGCCCTCATCACCTGAGCGATGGTTATCTGGTCATTACGCACCACCGGCTGCTTTCGCACCGTGCCCACCGCCAGCACCGCGGCCTGGGGAGGGTAAATGATGGCCGTAAAGCTGTCCACGTCGAACATGCCCATGTTGCTGATGCTGAAGGTGCTGCCGGTGTACTCCTCTTCTCGCATCACGCCCCTCTGGGCCCTCTCCACCACCTCTTTGGCGGCTCTGGAGATATTCACCAGAGACCTGCCTCGACACTCCCCCAAAGAGGCCACGATGAGCCCCTGCCCCACGGCAACGGCTATGCCCATGTTTATCTCTGAGTTTATCCTCAGGTGGTCACCTTGGAAGGTGGCGTTGAAGGTGGGGTACTTTTCCAGGGCCAGGGCGCACGCCTTGACTATGAGGTCGTTGACGGATACATGGACTTCCCCGCCCAGGGTCTCGTTGAGCTGCTGTCGCAGAGTCATGGCCAGGGTCATATCCACATCGGCGGTGACGTAGAAGTGAGGGGCCTCCCGCTTGCTCTGAGCCGTCCTGCGGGCGATGGCCTGTCGCATACGTGAGAGGGGAACAACCTCGCCCTCAGATGGCGCGGGCGCTGCCTCCACAGTTGGCGCGGCTACTACCGCCTCCCTCATGCGCGTCTCACAGGCCAGCACGTCCTCCCTGGTGATGCGCCCGCCGGGGCCTGTGCCTGGCACCTGGGCCAGGTCTATCCCCTTCTCCTCCGCCAGCCTGCGGGCCAGAGGTGATGCCCTTACCTGGCCCCTGGCGACAGAGACTCCAGACAGCCTGGCCGCCTCCGGCTGGGCTGCTGCCCCTTCCGAAGCCTCGGCCTCGGTCGGCGCTCTAACCATCTCCGGCAGCGGCTCCCCAGGGCTTCCTATGAAGGCGATGGCCTGGCCCACGGGCACCGTGGCCCCCTCTGCCACCACGGTCTTGAGCAGAACGCCAGAGGCGTAGGCCTCCATCTCCACCACAGCCTTGTCCGTCTCGATTTCGGCGATGGGTTCCCCCCTCTTGACCTCCTCACCCTCCCGCTTCAGCCAGCGGACGAGGGTTCCTTCTTTCATATCGTAGCCCATCTGAGGCATAACGACTGTGGTAGCCACTCTTTGTACCTCCTAACGCCATATACTACCGGCCCAGGGCGGATTCCACCGCTTGAATAACCCGGCCCTCGTCGGGAATAGCAGCCTGCTCCAGGTATCGAGAGTAGGGCATAGGAACCTCTGCCCCGGCCACCCTGGCCACCGGCGCGTCCAGGGAGTCAAAGGCCTCCTCCTGGATCAGCCCCACCACGGTAGCGCCAAACCCTCCGGTGCGCCACGTCTCCTCCACCACCACGGCATGGCCCGTCTTCCTCACCGATGCTACCACCGTCTCCCCGTCCAGGGGGCTGAGGGTGCGAAGGTCTACCACCTCGGCACTGATTCCCCGGCCCAGAAGCTCCTCCGCGGCCGCCAGGGCCACCGTCACCATGCGGCTATAGGCCACGATGGTTATATCGGTGCCAGGCCGCTTCACGTCGGCCCTCCCGAAGGGCACAACGTACCGCTCCTCTGGAACCTCACCCCGGCTGCTGTACAGGAGAGTGTGCTCCACGAAAACAACCGGGTCTTCCTGCTGCAAAGCGTATCGGAAGAGGCCCAGGGCGTCGTAGGGCGTGGCGGGGACTGCCACCCGCAGGCCCGGCACCGCGGCGAACCACCCCTCCACGCTCTGAGAGTGGGTAGCACCCACCTGAGCACCCCCTCCGGTGACAGTCCGAATGATGAGCGGGGCCTTGATCTGCCCTCCGGACATGTACCGCACCTTGGCCAGGTGGTTCACAATCTGGTCCATGGCCAGAAAGCTGAAGTTGATGGTCATAAGCTCCACAATGGGCCTTAATCCGGCCATGGCCGCGCCCGTCCCGGCTCCCACTATGACCGACTCCGAGATAGGGGTCTCCCGAACTCGCTTCGGCCCGTACTCAGCCAGCAGGCCCCTGGTAACCGCGTACGCCCCGCCATAGGCCCCGATGTCCTCCCCCATCAGGAAGACCCTCTCATCCTCCAGCGCCTCTCGCAGGGCACGGGTTATGGCGTCTCGGTATGTTATCTGCACCAACTCTTGCTCCTGTTTGTCATTCTGAGCGCTTGTGAGAGCATTGTCATTGCGAGGGCGTCCCCGCCCGTGGCAATCTGGGGCGGGGTCTCCTGGCTTGCCAAAGGGTGACAGGACTTACTTCTCGTACATGTCCTCATAGAGAGCGCCTGGCTCCGGGAAGGGACTTTCGTCGGCAAAGGCAACAGCCTCCTCCACCTCCTTTTCCACCTCCCGATACGTTGCACCCAGCTCCTCCTCGGAGGCCAGCCCGTCAGCTATCATCTGATTCTTGAGCGCAAGAATAGGGTCTCTCTCCCGCCACTCCTCCTCCTCTCTCCTGGTCCTGTACGCCGCGGGGTCGGCCATGGAGTGGCCCCTGAACCTGTAGGTCAGGGCCTCCATGAAAAAGGGGCCACCACCGCTCCGGACCAGCTCCACCGCCGCCCTGGTGGCCTCCCGTACAGCCAGCACGTCCATGCCGTCCACCCGTTTGGAGGGCATGTGATAGGCGTTAGCCATCTTGTAGATTTCCTGGTGGAATACCAGGGTCTGGTCAACGGGGGCACCCATACCGTACAGGTTATTCTCGCAGAAGAAAACCACGGGCAACTGCCACAGGGAGGCCAGGTTCATGGACTCGTGGAACTCGCCCTCGTTCAAGGCCCCGTCTCCCAGGAAGCACAACACCACCCGGTCTTCGCCTCGGTACTTGCTGGCCAGGGCCAGCCCCAGCGCCAGGGGAAGCTGCCCCCCGACGATGGCGTATCCTCCCATGAAGTTCCTGGACACATCGAAGAGGTGCATGGAGCCGCCCTTCCCCTTGCTGCATCCGGTGGCCTTGCCGAAAAGCTCCGCCATCACCGCCCCAGGCTCCATTCCTCGCGCCAGGGCGTGTCCGTGGTCACGATAGTGAGTCACCACGTAGTCCCTGGCCTCCAGGGCCGAGATGGCCCCCACAGCAATGGCTTCCTCACCAATGTACAGGTGGAGGAAGCCCCGTATCTTGCCCAGCATGTACTGCTCCGCCGACCTCTCCTCAAAGACCCGGATGAGGAGCATCTGCCGGTAGAACCCCATGACCTGGCTTTTGTCCAGCGTCTCCTGAACTCTCACAGCACCTACCTGCCCCGAGCCAAGCCCTGCTCTTTAGCAGGCTGCTGAAGAAAGGGGTTGCAGAGGGACGAAGCCCCTTTGCCGGTCCTTCCCGCAAGGGAAAGACGGTCAGACCAGTGCAATACCAGCCAAATGTGGGTGCAGGGCACGCCCTGCCCTCCCTCTGCTTTACTGCCCTTCGCAACGCCGGAGCAGGCTTTCCCACTCCTTGTCAACCCTGTCCTGGATTTCCTCAACCACAAGCTGGTTCTCAGGCCGCAATAGATGGGAGAAGCGGCCCTGGGACTTGAGCCATTCGGTGACGGGCTTCTTGTTCCGGGGCTTATAGTTGAGCTTCCACGTCCCGTGGTTCACCTCGTAGAGGGGCCACATACAGGTATCCACCGCAAGCTGGCTGATAGACATGGTGTCCTTTGGCTCGAAGCGCCAGCCCCGGTCGCACGGAGAAAGGACGTTGATGAAGGCCGGGCCTTTCGCCGCGTCTGCCTGCTGCACCTTGGTCATCAGGTCTCTCCAGGCATGAGTTGCCGCCTGGGCCACGAAGGGTATGTTGTGGTCAGCCACGATACGAGTCATATCCTTGCGCCACTCCATCTTTCCCGGCCTCTCGGTACCCACCGGAGTGGTGGTAGTCCATGTGCCCAGGATGGTGGCGCCGCTTCGCTGTATGCCCGTGTTCATGTACCCTTCGTTGTTCAAACAGATGTAGATGAAACGGTGCCCCCGCTCCAGTGCTCCGCTGAGCCACTGAAAGCCGATGTCGTAGGTGGCCCCGTCTCCACCGAACACCACAAAAGCCATATCCTTCTCCTCCATGGCTCCTCGACGCACCAGGGCCTTGTAAGCTGCTTCCACTCCGCTTATGGTGGAGGCGGCGTTCTCAAAGGCGCTGTGTATCAGTGGAGTGCGCCAGGCCGTCTTGGGGAAACGGGTGGTGGATACCTCCAGGCATCCCGTGGCGACGGAGACCACCGCCGGTTTGCCCAACGCATGGAGCACCTGCCGCACCACCACCGGTTCAGCACAACCGGGACACAGGCCATGCCCCGGGGCCAGAGGCGACTGCTGATCTGCAATATCTCTAAGGACTACTGCCATGTCATTCCTCTTTCCAACCCTCTAATCCCTCAAGTCCACGTACTTCACACCGCCGGGCACAGGGCTGTTCTCTTCCAGGTGAAGGATATCCATGTACACCTTGTGGAACTGGGAGGGAACCGTATTCCTGCCGCCCAGGCCATAGATGCAGCTCTCCAGAGGAATAGCCATCCCCCTGGAGTACAGGCTGGTGCATACCTCCGCATGAAGGGCGTTGTAGCTGGCGGAGCCATAGGCGATGCTTCGCTCCAGCACCGCGGCGGCCCGCACTCCAGAGAGGGCCTGCGCAATCTCTTCCGCCGGAAAAGGACGCAGAAACCGCACCCGCACCACTCCGGCCCGTATGCCCTCCTGGCGCAGCCCATCCACCACCGTGCGCACCGTCCCTGCCGCGGAGCCCATAATCACAATGGCCACCTCCGCGTCATCCATCATGTAAGGCTCCACAGCCCCGTAGTAGCGCCCCGTCATGTCACCGTACTCCTTGGCCACCTGGACGGCCACCTCTCGGGCACGCTCCATAGCCTGGAGCTGCTGCCGCTTGTGCTCAAAGTAGTAGTCATGGAAGTCCATGGCTCCCAGAGTGATAGGATTGTCCAGGTCCAGAAGGCTAAAGGGCGCTTGGTACGTGCCCACAAATCGCGCCACCACTTCGTCGGGAAGGATCTCCCCACGTTCCACCGAGTGAGTGATGGTGAATCCATCCATGGCGGAGACCACGGGAAGCATCACATCTGGATGCTCGGCAATGCGCACCGCCTGGAGGGCATTATCGTAGGCCTCCTGGCCCGTCTCAGCGCTGAGGATAATCCAGCCAGTATCCCTCATCCCCATCATGTCGTGATGGTCCCCAAGGATGTTGAGAGGTGCGCTGAGGGACCGGGTACACAGGTGCATGACGATGGGTAAGCGAGACCCCGAGGCAACCCACAGCACCTCCCACATAAGGGCCAGCCCAGGGCCTGATGTGGCCGTTTGAACTCGCGCTCCCGCTGACGACGCGCCGATGCAGGCGCTCATGGCGGCGTGCTCGCTCTCCACCAGGACAAACTCGGTATGCACCTGGCCGTTAGCCACGAACTCGCTAAAGGCTTCCGTGAGAATAGTCTGGGGGGTCACGGGGTAGCACGCCACCACGTCGGGGTGCATCTGGCGCATGGCATTAGCCACCATATTGGCCCCGTTCAATGCTACGGGCGTACCCTTGACAACCCCCGGCCTGGTCTTGGCCCTGGCTCCTGTCGACATTCATCCCTCCTACGGCAGGCTTGATTTCTCCGGCGATTCTAACTTAGACTGGACGGCCTAGGCCAGCCCCTCTAACATCTCGATACACTTCCTGGGGCACTCCTCGGCGCAGATGCCGCACCCCTTGCAGTGGAAGTAGTCCACTCCCACCACCTTGCCATTCTCCACCAGAATGCTGCTATCGGGGCAGAAAATCCAGCAGATCATGCAGTGAACACACCTGTCCAGGTCCACCTTCGGGCGCTGAACGGCCCAGGACCCGGTCTCCACATCCACGGTGCTGCCCGGCTTGGAAACCAGGCCACCTGTAGGCAGCTCTCTCCATCCCTCTAGTGTCATAGTGCACCTCCAGCACTCGTCATCTCTTAGCCCACCCTGACCTGGTTGTATCCCCCCTCAAAGGCCGCCATGTTCCCCTTCACAACCCTCTCGCTGAACCGCTCCTTCAAGCGACGCTCGATGGCGTTCTGGGCTGCCTTGGACGACACTACCTCCTTAGCACGAAGGAGCGCGCCGATGATGCAGACGTTGGGGATATTGCGCCCGATGGTGTCCAGGGCGATACGGCTGGCATCCACCGTGCACACCGTCCCCGTGGTCACCTTTAGCTGCTCCCGCAGCTCCTTGGGAGATAGGCGACTGTTGACCACCAGCACTCCATCCTCCTTCAGCCCCGCCAGGAAGTCCACCTTCCCCACCAGGGTGGAGTCCAGGACCACCACTACGTCCGGGTTGGTTATGGGGGTATGGCTGTAAATAGGCTCGTCGCTGACCAGGGTGTAGGCTGCCACAGGAGCGCCCGTCCGTTCCGCTCCGTAATCCGGAGTGGACTGAAAGTAAAGTCCTTCGTCCAGGGCTACCTCCGCCAGCAGGTTGCCGGCGGTGACTGCTCCCTGGCCGCCTCGCCCGTGCCACCGTATCTGCACCAGACCTTTGTGGGTCGCTGTTACCATCCAGGATCCTCCATGAACTTAAATATGAATGGCCTGGCCCTCTGCCGCCAGGGCCGCCTCCTTGATTACCTCCGATAGCGTGGGATGGGAGTGGACCAGATGGCCCACCTCCTTCACGCTGCCCTCCAGCAAGCTGGCCAGAGTCAGTTCCGGCAGCATCTCTGTGACCTCCGGCCCTATCATGTGAGCGCCTATGATCTCACCGCTATCGCCGTCCACCACCAGCTTCACCACTCCCTCGCCCTCTCCTAGGGCCAGGGCCTTCCCGTTGGCCCTGAAGGGGAACCGCCCGACCTTCACCGAGCGCCCCATGCTTATCGCTTCCTTCTCGGTGTAGCCAAAGCTGGTCACCTGGGGTTGGCAGTAGATGGCCCTGGGCATCTTCTTGTAGTCCAGGGGTAGGCTCTCCAACCCCGCGATGGTCTCGATAGCCACTATCCCCTGGGCCTGGGCCACGTGGGCCAGCAGCAGTTTGCCCGTAACATCTCCGATGGCGTAGACACCCGGGACGCTGGTCTGCATCCTCTCGTCTATTTTGATGAAGCTTCGCTCCATTTCGATGCCCAGCTCCTCCAGCCCCAGGCCTTCGCTGTTCCCCTGCACTCCCACGGCTACCAGCACCTTCCGACACTCCATCTCCCTGGTGCCCTTGGGAGACTCCACTGTGAGGCCGGCTCCTCCCGGTCTCTTCTTCACCCCCGTCACCCTGGAGCCGGTGAGCACCTCTATGCCCTGGCGAGCGAAGGAGCGTTCCAGCTCCTGGCTAATCTCCTCGTCCTCGCTGGGGACTAGGTGAGGCATCATCTCCACTACGGTGACCTGGGCACCGTAGGCCCTGTAAAGGTATGCGAACTCCACCCCGGTGGCCCCCCCTCCCACAATCGCCACGGGCGATGGCACCTCAGGAAGCTCCAGGGCTTCCCTGCTGGTGATGATGGTTTCGCCATCCACCTCCAGGCCGGGCACGGGGCGCGTGCGAGCGCCCGTGGCCACAATAACGTTCCTGGCAGCAAGGGTCTGGAGGTCGCCCTCCACCACCTCCACTGTATGGGCATCCCGCAGACGCGCGAACCCCTTGACCAGGTTCACCCTGTTCTTCTTCAGCAAAGACTCCACACCACTGGTGAGGCGTCTGACCACAGCACGACTCCTGGATATGGCCTTGCCAAAGTCGTAACGCAGGTTATCGAAGGACACACCAAACTCCTCGGCCCGGCGGAAAAGGCTCAACACTTCGGCGTTTCTCAGAAGGGCCTTGGTGGGAATGCAGCCCCAGTTAAGGCAAATGCCTCCTACCCGGTCCTTCTCTACCACGGCCGTCTTCAGCCCCAGCTGTCCTGCCCGGATGGCCGCCACATACCCGCCGGGGCCTCCGCCGATGATTACCACGTCATACTCTGCATCTGTCATTCAGACCGTCGCCCGTCTTAAACTCTATTATAAGTTAAAAATCAAGTGTAGTACACTAAATACGGCTTTTCCTGTCCCCCACACGTAAAGCCGCCGCCCAGTCCAACCTCTTTCACGAGGAAAGCAAGAGTATAACATCCCCACTCCCAACACACAAATACTTTCCCATCCACCTCAGTGTCTTTTACTGATCCTTGAGCAGCATGCTAAACCTCTTACCCCCATCGCTTCGTCCTTCCACGGAAGGACCAGCGCAGGCTCTAACCTTTCACCATCGAGCGGGAAGGGATTCTCCTCTCCCCCTTGATGGGGGAGAGTGAGAGAGGGGGTGAATGTCTGGGGAATTGCTCAAGGCTTGGTAGTTATTGGTTTAGGGGTTGTAAGCGGTTGCACGCCGCCACCTCGGCAGGTCCGATTCCTCGGACTCTCTATGGAGTCGGAACTCAGCGCAGGCCGTGGCCTTCTTTCTTGGATCGCACAGTGTGAAACACGTGGGTGAAAAACTGTTCAGAGTTGGGGCTTGGCGTAGCTTGTGCTTCCGTTCAAAATGACTTCCATAGCTGCCAGTGCTATAATGCCCTGGCTTTGAACATCATGTCACTGGTAAGGCGGAAGGATGGATGACGCAGGTGGAGGTGCTTCGCAAAGGGGTTCAGCGCCTGGGACTGGACCTGGGGGAAGACCAGGTGCTTCTGTTCCAACGATACCTCCAGGAGCTGCTGGATTGGAACAGGAGAGTCAACCTCACCGCCATAGTGGAGAACAGGGAGGTGCAGGTAAAGCATTTCCTGGACTCCCTAACGGTTTCCCTGGTCATTCCGAGGGAAGTGACGTCCGGAGGTTCGCTGATAGATATAGGCAGCGGAGGGGGTTTCCCCGGCCTGCCCCTGAAAATCCTGTGGCCCAGCCTTCGAGTAACCCTGGCGGAATCGGTGGGCAAGAAGGCCGCCTTCTTACGTTACGTGACGGACACCCTGGGACTTGAAGGGGTGGAGGTGCACTGCCAGCGCGCCGAGTCTCTCGCCCATCACCCACACCTGAGGGAGACCTTCGATGTGGTGGTGGCCCGGGCGGTAGCGGAGCTGAATGTCCTGGCGGAGCTTACCCTTCCATTCTGCAAACTGGGCGGCAGGGTAGTGGCTCAGAAGAAGTCGGGTATAGAGGATGAGATCAAGAGGGCAGAGAGGGCCGTCTCCCTTCTTGGGGGAGTGCTGGAAAGAGTAGAAGAAGTGCATCTGGAGGAGATAGGCGAGACGCGATGGCTGGTGGTCCTGGCCAAGAACGCTCCATCGCCTTCCAGCTATCCCAGGAGGCCGGGGCTCCCTGCCAAGCGGCCGCTCTAGGCCACATGAACATGCCAAGGGAGGTACAGCAATTCCTGCTCTGAACAGACCTGCCGCCGATGGCCAGCAGCCCATATCCCTGAAACGGCGGGTGTTCTCCATCCCAACCCTGGTCTCCTTTGCCGTGGCCGCGATGTTCCTGGTTTTCCTGGCGAGCCGTTTCGACATAGACCGGGAAGCAACCTGGAATGAGTTGAGGGCCAGCAACCCCTATCTCTATGGGGCTGCCTTCGCCTCGTATTACCTGGGTTTCCTGCTGAGGGGATGGCGCTGGCGGATTATGCTCAAGAGCTCCAGCACCTCTGGCGACTCTTCTGGCGAAGTGCCCTCGGTCTTGGCATGCTCTCGCTACATCTTCCTGGGGTGGTTTGCCAACACTGTCACGTGGTTCCGTTTGGGAGATGCTTACAGGGCCTACGTCTTTACCGAAGACACGGGCTACAGCTTCTCCCGTGCCATGGGGACTGTGCTGGCAGAGCGGTTCCTGGACGTGGTAATGGTGTTTAGCCTTCTGGTGGTGGCCTCCCTGGCCTTCTACGGCGCTGGAAATCTGGGCGGCATGGCGCTGTTTCTGGGCATTGCCTCCCTTCTGGTGCTGGTAGGAGTGGCTGGCCTGGTGGCTATGAAGCAGTTCGGTATGCGCCTCGCCCGTTTCCTGCCGGCTCGTTTCAAGAGCTCCTACGAACGGTTTCACCAGGGTGCCCTGGGAAGCTTTGAGCAGCTACCTCTTCTGCTCTTCATAAGCTGTCTGGCGTGGTTGACAGAGGTCGGGCGTCTCTTCCTGGTCGTTCACTCCCTGGACCTTTCGGCAACAGTGAGCTTCTCCCTGGTGCTTTTTGTGACCCTGGCCCATGCCATTCTGACCACCGTGCCCATAACGCCCGGCGGCTTGGGAATAGCGGAGCCCGGCATGGTGGGGCTACTGACCCTTACTCTGGCCCGCAGCGAGGCCATCTCTGTGACTCTCCTGGACCGCTCCGTCAGCTATCTGAGCATTGTGGTGCTTGGGGGAGTGGTATTTCTTCTGTACCAGGTCAACAAGAGGCGACGGGGAAAGGCATCCACCCACACGGCTAGCAAGTAAGCAAGTCACGAAACATCGCCAGATGCCAGGGCTTCTGGCCGTTGGGGAGACGGTGTTGCTCTGCCACGGAGGACAAGGAAAAAGCCACAAAACAGTAGGGGCAGGTTTAAGACCTGCCCCTACGAGTTATCCCAGAATTCCCTTTGAGGTAGCGGCTAATACCCGTCCATGGGAGGCATGGGAGGAGTCTTTTCCTTCTGCGGAATATCGCTTACCAGGGACTCGGTGGTGAGTATCATGGTGGCCACGCTGGCGCCGTTCTCCACTGCCGCCCGGGTGACCTTGGCCGGGTCCATGATGCCGCGCTTCATAAGGTTCCCGTACTCCTCCTTGTCGGCATCGAAGCCCCAGTCGCCTTTGCCTTCCCGCACCTTGTTCAAGACCACAGACCCTTCATGGCCGGAGTTCTCTGCGATGAGCCTGAGGGGAGCCTCCAGTGCTCTCTGCACAATCCGCACCCCCGTTGCCTCATCCCCCGTGAGATGAAGGTTCTTGAGAGCCTCCAATGCTCGCACCAGGGCCACGCCGCCGCCAGGTACAATCCCTTCCTCCACGGCTGCCCTGGTTGCGGACAGGGCGTCCTCTACCCTGGCCTTCTTTTCCTTCAGCTCTACCTCTGTGGCAGCTCCTACTTTGATGATAGCCACACCGCCAGCCAGCTTTGCTACTCGCTCCTGGAGCTTCTCCCGGTCGTAGTCGGAGGTGGACTCCTCAAGCTGGGCTTTCAGGGAGTTGATGCGGCCCTGGATGGCTCTATCCGACCCGGCTCCTCCCACAATGGTGGTCTCCTCTTTGGTGGCTACCACCCGACGGGCCCGCCCCAGGTCATCCACGGTAACAGAGTCGAATCCTCGGCCCGTTTCGACGCTGATGATATTGGCACCGGTGAGAATAGCCATGTCCTCCAGCATCGCCTTGCGGCGGTCTCCAAAACCGGGCGCCTTTGCCGCCAGGGGATTCAGGGTGCCCCTCAGCTTGTTGACCACCAGGGTTGCCAGGGCCTCTCCATCCACGTCCTCGGCAATGATCACGATGTTCTTGGTCACCTTGAGGGCGTTCTCCAGAGCCGGAAGCATGTCGGCCACCGCAGACACCTTTTTGTCGGTGACAAGGATATAGGGTTCCTCTATCACAGCCTCCATCCGCTCGGGGTTGGTGATGAAGTAGGGACTGATGTACCCCCTGTCAAACTGCATCCCTTCCACGTACTCCTCTTCGTACTGGAGACCCTTGGACTCCTCCACCGTGATGACCCCGTCCTTCCCCACCTTTTCCATCACTTCTGCAATCAGGTCCCCTATGGCCTCCTCGTGAGCAGAGAGGGCCGCCACCTGGGATATCTGTTCCTTCCCCTCCACGGGGATAGCCATCTTCCTGATCTCATCCCTGACTACCGCCACCGCTTTTTCTATGCCCTTCTTGAGTGCCATGGGGTCAGCTCCGGCGGTGACGTTTTTGAAACCCTCCTGGATTATGGCCTGGGCCAGCACCGTAGCGGTGGTAGTCCCGTCTCCTGCCACGTCGTTGGTCTTGCTGGCCGCTTCCTTGAGCAGCTGTGCGCCCATGTTCTCGAAGGGGTCCTCCAGCATGATCTCCTTGGCGATGGTCACACCATCGCTGCATACCAGCGGAGCGCCAAAGGACTTGTCAAGGATTACGTTGCGGCCCCTGGGGCCCAGGGTCACCTTCACAGCCGCCGCCAGCTTGTCTGCTCCAGTTTTCAGGGATTTCCGAGCATCCTCGGAGAAACTAAGTTGCTTTGCCATGCTACTCCTTCTGTTTCAAGTTCAACGAGTTGTGACTAAGAGATCCGGGCAAGGATATCGCTTTCCCTCACGATCAGATACTCCTCGCCATCTTCTCTGATCTCGCTCCCGGCGTACTTGGAATAGACCACCAGGTCGCCGACCTTGGACTCCATCGCGATATGCTTTCCATCTTCCGCAGTGCGGCCTGGTCCCACGGCCACCACCTTGCCCTCCTGGGGCTTCTCTTTGGCCGTATCAGGAAGAAGAATGCCCCCAGGGGAGACCTCTTCTCGCTCGATGGGCTTGATTACCACTCGGTCTCCAAACGGTTGAAATTTCCGTGCCACCTTTTGCCTCCTTCTGTGTGTTGTTCCTGGCGCGCAAGGATTTAGCAGACTTGCCTGGCAAGTGCTAAATCCTGAGCTAGTATAGAAAAGAGGGTAGTCCTTGTCAAGAGGATTTACGAGTGCTGTCACGGCGGCCACCGGCCCCTCCGTCGGCAAAGGCCAGCCGTCGTCCTGGGGTAGCCCAGGCGCTTGCTGAGCCTTTACTGCCAGTGGCCTTGAATGTACAGCACGACAGGCAGCGACTCCCCCGACACCTGGATAGGCATGCGGAAGAGGTGTGGCCCACCCATCCCGGTCATCATCTGCAAGTCTATCCGCAACTCCACCTCCTCGCCAGGCTTCATGTCGATGTTGATGGGAAGGGGTAGAGGTATCCCCTCCATGTTATTGAAGGTGAGCTTCTTTCCTGCTGTGGTGGCGGAACTCGCCACCGGAATAGGCGGTCAACACCCTTCCAGGGTCTCCACGGCCTGCTTGGGGATGGTGATGGTCACTGATTCCGCGCTGACATTGCTCAGGTGGAAGGTAGGGTTTACCCACTGGTTCAGGGGAACGTGCCCCAGGTCAATCTGCGTGGCCGAGACCTCCAGTGGCCCCACCCGCTCAGGATTGGATGAGGCTACGCTCCCCGCATCTTTATCCCGACCCATATTGAACACCAGGGCCGCTGCCACCACGACGACCACCAACGCCAGTCCACCTCCAACCAACCAGACCTTTGTCCCTGGTCCGCGCCTGTTCTGTGTACGCCTGTCAATCTTACCGTTACGGTATCTCAATTGTCTCGTCCTCCACAGGAGCGGTGTCCGTGGGCACACCCCGCCCCTCGTACTTGGCATCAATCCTATCTCGGATCTCCTTGACGCTCAACCCCTGCCCCTTCCATGTCATGGCGTCTTCCACCTCCTCAAGACACACCAGGCAGTTGGCACCATGGGAGTTGAACCGGCCATCATCGGATATGAAGCAGTTCTTCAGGTTCTTGAAGGCGGGGTCCTGACCGCACCCACAGTAGCATGGGATATAGGTCAACATCTCCTGGTTGTCCACGGCAAGCTGATACCCGCGAAGGGCCTGGGTAGAGCGATAGACGTAGTCTGGGAACTCCCTTTCGGCCCCAGGCTCTGTTTTGGCACACCCCGCCAGGACCAGCAGAGCGCCCAGGAGCACGCCCGTCGCCACCCAAAACCTGGTCTTTGTTCTTGTCCGTTCCATACACTCCTCTCCTCAGCAGGAGATACTCATGGGTTGTCCGAAGATAAACAGCAGCGGGATGACCGGGAAGATGCCGGCCATGGCCCACGCGTTGCTTGCAGCCCTGGTGGATAGGTGCCGAGAAAGATAGAGCGCCGCCATCCCGCCCAGGGCCAGCACCGACCACTGGAAGGCTCTCATGGACCACAGGGTCGCGTAGGCGTCGACCGGAGGCATGTGGCCGGGCGCGAGCAGGCTTAGCTCCGCCCCCAGATTGCGGAAAACAGCTCCCACCGCCAGCAAGTGTTGTGCCGAAAGAGACAGGTGAGCCGCCAAGGCCAGAGGTATCCATGCCAGGCTCAGAAGGGTGAAGGATGACCAGAACCCTCTTCTGCCTCCCAGGAGACGGGCCGCTCCTGCCTGCCCAACCAGCACCAGAGCCATGACCAGGACCATACCCAGGGCCATGCCCATCTCGTAGTTCCCGATGCGAGGTGTCATCCAGGCCATGAAGCGGATGTAATAAGGGGTCATACGCACCGCGTCGGCAACCAGCAGCCCCAGGAGCAGAGAGACCGCCATCGCCTCGGGACGCGCCAGCGGAGCCGCGAGGGCAGATGTCCCGCCAAAGCGGACATTCACCTCTTCACCTCCATCGGCCTTGACGCAGGCGCCGCACAGTGCGCAGTCGTGAGAACGCCGAGGAGCCAGGGGCGATGTGAAAAAGGCGCACTGACGAGCCGTGCTTCCAGCCTTCCGCCTGTCGCCTGGCTCCAGCCGCAACCACCCCATTCGGGAGTAAAGCCCAGCCATAAGGCCCAGGGGACACAGGTAGCGGCACCATACGTTCCCTTGCCAGAGGAGAGCGCTGCCGACAGCCACCGCGCTGAAGGTCAGAAGTAACCCTGCGGTGAGAGGGCCGCTGTTCTCCAGGTTGAGGATAAGAAAGAGGAAGCCCATCACTCCCAGTCCCACGGCCGCCACCCACGGGCCTACGCGCCGGACCACCGACGGTGGCAAGAGTGGAGTAGTCGGTCTGAGCCGCCGTGCAGCATCCCCCAGGGCAGGGACGGGGCACACGCCACACCATAGCCGGGCGCTCAAGAGGATGAAGAAAGGAAGAATGGCCCACCATAGCTGCCAGACAATGGCCGCCCCTGGGTTCAACTCCGCGTGACGAGGCGTCCTCAGCGCCAGCAGTACCACAACGACCAGCCCCAGGGCCAGCGGCCACTGGAAAGCCCGTGGGAAAGCCTGCCAGCGAAGGAGCCTTTCCAGGACTCTTTCCACCCAAGAGCCGATCCCCAGTACCCACCTCTGCCCAGCCAGGCGGCAGGCGGTCACCACTCCTTTTCCCCTGTGGACATAGGTATCCTGATGGTCTCCTTCACACGCAACTCTATCCAGGTTGTTGGATACGAAACACTTCCTACCTCCTACTCTGGAGACAGGTGGCTTTCCTTTGCATAAAAGCCCACAGGTCAGACCACGACCTGGGCACAAGAATTCACAACCTTATTATTAAGCATAGGTGCTCGTGGCTGATAAGTCAACGTCGTTTGGCCTGGAATGAAGTATAATGGGGTGGTCGGGGCGTGGCGCAGCGGTAGCGCGCTTGGTTCGGGACCAAGAGGTCGCTGGTTCAAATCCAGTCGCCCCGACCAGTGTTCATAGATCCCAAGGAGGGTGTAGTGATACGGAGCTTTGGGGACAAGAGGCCACGGATTCATCCCACGGCCTTTGTCAGCGAGGCGGCCTACGTTGTGGGTGACGTGGAGATAGGGGAAGGCTCCAGTGTGTGGCCTGGCGCTGTCATTCGGGGCAACGAGCACAGAATCAAGATAGGCAGGTTCGTCAACATCCAGGACAACTGCGTCATCCACGCAGATGCCGAATGCACCTACGGCGACTACATCACCGTCGGCCACCACGTGATGTGTCACGCTACCACGGTGGAAGACCACTGCCTGATAGGGAACGGCGCCACGGTCAACGGCTACACCACCGTTCGCCACCACTCCATAATCGGGGCTGGTTCAGTCGTCCTGGAGCGGGTGGAGGTTCCACCTTACTCCCTGGTCACGGGCTCGCCTGGGGAGGTACGTCGCCAGATCACGGATCGTCACATCCAGATGCTGGAGAAGTACACATCGGACTACCAGCGCTATGCACAGGAGTTCAAAGAAGCGGGCCTGGAAGACCCCGACCGGGACAGGTTCACCGATCCCAGCGTGTAGGCAGAGCCTGCCCTGGGCAACCACCGTTCAGCCCTTTACGCAGCCGTCGTATTGTGCTTGTGGGCTGCCCCCCCCGCCTGGAAGCAGCCCACAAGTTTGGTTGTCTACCGCCTCAAGCCACAAGCCTAGCCAGGAGTGGTGCTCCACACCAGGGTGTGTACCCACTGCGGCATGAAAGCACCAGAGATACCAATCTCCGCCTTCTTCTTGATCTGCCGCCTGCCTGCCCGTTGCTGTAGCTGCTGAATGCTGTCGACGTGCAACCAGAAACGGGTGCGTCCACTACCGGTGTTGCCGCCGCTGGGCGAGACAGGATTCGGCCCCTCAATGCTGATGTCTGTCTGGTAAAAGTCCAAGGCCTCCCCCGGCTGCACGCCAGCGTACCGTATGCCCTCCAGGTGGAACTGATGGAAAAGGGTAAAGCCGTCGTACATGTTTTCGAAGGAGAGGTCACTGGGGCGAATCCCCGAGCCCTCGTATACCTTCCGACCCGTACTGTCGCTGTAGGCTTGCCACTCCTCCAGGGTTTGGACGGTACTCCGTCCTGGAGGACGAGGCGTGGTGGAGCAGTGGTTGAGAATGTAGACGGGCCTCTGCTTCATGTCTCTGGCCCGTTCAGGGGTGGTGAAGAGGAAGGCCGCGGAAACACAGATGGGCAGGTCGTTATCGAAGAGGTTCGCCGGCTTGGCTATCCACCGCGCACTCAGGTAGTCCTCCACGGTTATCGGCTCCGGCCGGTGCTGGTAGAAAAACCCCTCGGGAAACATGAGGCCATTCCTTCTCTCGTTCACCACAAAAGGGGCCATCATATCGTGGTTCTTGCCGTACTTCCGGCAGTACTGGTCGCAGATCATGGCTGTGTTGTAACACGCCACAGTGCCCCAGGGATTTTGCCACTTGGCAGGCCCGGCAACGGTATCCTCAGCGCGACCCTGTTGTCCCACGTAGTACCGGCCTGCCAGGTTGTGCCAACCCCTCAGCACCAGGCAGGTATTGGTGAGACCAGAACCCACGGCCTGGGCAGCAACCACCAGGGAGTTAGACATGCATCCCGGACCATACATGGTGAACTTGACGTTCTTCAGCTCCGGCATGTTATTGAGAATCCATTCCGTGCTCATCCCTGTGAGACCGTCCAGGGGATTGGCCCCAGGCTTAAACTTTCGGGTAAAGCTTTCAGGAATAGGGTCGCCTGTCGGCCAGGGAGAGCCCGTGGCGGTCTCTGGGGTCATAACCAATCCATCCACCTGGTCCGGCGAAACCCCTGCGTCCTGCATGGCATTTCGGAGCGCCTCTATACTCCAGGCGCCCACGGTGGTCTCAGGTCTTCCGTCCCAGCGCCGGGCAGTGGGGGAGATCCCTATGCCGACCACCGCTACCTTCCCCCGGTGCTCCCATACTCCCAGCCCTTCCGTGCTTCGATACATCGAAGGTGGTGCAGCCTGAGTTTGACTTGGTGCCATTGTCTGCCTCCTTGTTGTACGTTTCTATCTTGAGCGGACAGACACGTGAGTCTAGCGCCTACCCCCAGGAGCAGCCGGCCTAGTGCTCACAACCCGCCACTCGGGGACCTTTTGCCCGGTCGTCGGAGTGGTCTCGAACTCCACCTGTACTGAAGCCCCCACGGGAACCTGGTCCACCGGAGTGCCTGGAAGATGGGACAGCATGTTGATGCTCGGGTCCTCTTCCAACTGCACCACTGCAATGTTGAAGGGCTGATCGGCCGCGAGGATTGTAACCGGACAGTCATACATCACACCGTAGCCGTATATCCTGCCTCGTCCACTCACCTGCTTCCACTCCAGATTACTCGCTGAGCCGCACTGTAAGCACGTTGGCTGCGGTGGGTGTTGCAGCCTGTTGCAGGTCTTGCAATTCTGGATTACCAGCCGGCCCTCGTTACAGGCATCCCAAAAGGGCTTATCCAACTCATCGGGTATGGGGGACTGTTTAGGCAATTCACACCTCCTTCTCAGAACCGCCAGTGTGTACGTTCAACCCGTGTGGACCGAGTCAGAACCCGGAAACATCGCCCCTGATGTGCACAAGAGTGCGATGTCGTCGCAGGTGTACCGCGCTTATACTACGTCCACGTCAGTTTGTCAAGGTATTCCCCGTAAATATCCGACAGTCAGGCTCCTTTCGTGAGGGGTATGTGCAGTTCCCACGCCAGTGCATCAGTGTGAGATTCGACATGTCCATGAGTGTACATGGACTGTCGGATTTCTACGGCAACATCGCGGCCTCTCCCGGGCACTCAGAAGGAAGCCGGATGCTTGCTTACGGCTTACTACCCGTGCAGCTCAACCCGTGGTGAACGTTGGCAGAGCATGTCCCTGGCTGGCAGGCAGGGGCTCTTCGGATGTGGGAGGCTTCTGGGCCACCAACCGCTCCACGGCCACCAGCCGGCCCTCCTCCTCTTCGAGACACTCCGAGAAGTAGCGCACGCGGAAGTCCATGAACAGGTGAAGTAGCTCGTTGGGACGAAGGCGGAACTGCGCGTCCTTGGGGCCTCCCACATGGTAGTTGGTGCGGTAGTGCTGTTGATGGAACACGAAGCCCCCAGGCTTCAGGGCATCCTTGACCCTGGGAACCAGCTCACGATTCATATAGAAGCTGATGATAATCAGGTCGTAGGTCTCGGCGGGCAGGGTGTACACATCCAGGTCTGCGAGAATGAAGTGAACGGCCAGCCCCCGCTCCCGGGCGGCGTCCCGGGCTAGCTTCAGGGCCGCCGGAGCGATGTCCACCGCGTCCACGTCGAACCCCAACTCCGCCAGGTGAAGGGCGTCACGACCGTTCCCGCAGGCCAGGTCCAGGGCACGCCCTTTGGGTAGACGCCACGCCCACTCAGACACCAGGGGCGTCGGCTCGCTTCGGGCGTGGTAGTCGCCCTCAGTCCACCGGCGCTCCCACTCCCCGCGCTCCTCATCGCTCATGGAGTCCTGTTCTTTGCTCCTCATGCTGATAAGTGTGCTCACAACTCATCCCCATACTAACGGGCCGCCTGGCAACTGGCAAGGTATGCTGGTAGAATGGATTGAGCAGAGGAGGTGCTCCCATGAGGCAGATCGACCTTCGCAGCGATACCGTGACCCATCCCACCCCGGCTATGCGCCAGGCCATGGCCACCGCTGAAGTGGGCGACGATGGCTGGGGCGACGACCCAACGGTGAACCGCTTACAAGAGGTGGTTGCCGACCTGATGGGCAAGGAGGCGGCGGTGTTTGTACCCAGCGGCACCATGGCCAACCTGGCCTCCCTGCTGAGCCACTGCCAGCGGGGCGACGAGATAATCGTGGGAGACCAGTCTCACGTCTATATCTATGAATACGGCAGTGTCTCTGCCTTCGGTGGCGTGGCCTACCGCCAGCTACCCAATGCCGAGGACGGCACCATGGACCCGGAGATGGTGGAAGCGGCCATTCGCCCTTCCTCTTCCAGGTATCCTCGCACCGCCGTGGTCTGCCTGGAGAACACCCACAACCGGTGTAGCGGCGCCGTCCTCACTCCAGAGTACATCGACACCATCGCTGGCATCACCCATCAAAGAGACGTGGCGGTGCACCTGGACGGTGCGCGCCTGTTCAATGCCGCTGTGTACCTGGGCGTGCCCCCCAGGGAGCTGGTGCGCTCCGTGGACTCGTTCATGTTCTGCTTCTCCAAAGGGCTGTCCTGTCCCGTAGGCTCCATCATCTGTGGCAGCAATGAGTTCATCCAGAGGGCGCGCCGTGCTCGCAATACCCTGGGAGGAGGCATGCGTCAGGTGGGCGTTCTCGCCGCGCCTGCCCTGGTGGCCCTGGACGAGATGGTGGGACGGCTGGCAGAGGACCACCACAACGCCCGCAGGCTTGCCGAGGGGCTGAGCCGTATTCCAGGCATCATCCTGGACCCCGCCCGCATTCAGACCAACATCGTCATATTCCAGCTGGCCGACGGGGACGTTCCCAGCTTCCTGCGGCGGTTGGAGGAGCGAGGGGTGCTGGGACATCACCCCTACGGGACCAAGGTGCGGATGGTGACCCACTACGGCATCGATGAGGCAGACATCGAAACGGCTCTGGAGGTGGTGGAATCGGTGATGAAGGAGCGGCTGAGGGTCGCCCGGCGTTGATTCTCACAGCACCCGGAGGATGATTTGCCCCTGCGCGTCTCCCCAGCATTGGCTAGAAGCAATTGCAGACCAGCTCTTAGGAGGCTGCGGGAAAAGGGGAGTCCAGAGGGGCGAAGCCCCGAGTTTACCCTGAGCCTGCCGAAGGGACGGGAGTCTGAGGGTGTCCCTCAGGTTCCTTTTTCTCCCCCGCCCCCTTGGCAAGGGAGCGGGGGACACAGGGGGTGAGGGTTTTCCGAATAGCTTCTAGTGTCCTATCATCCCTTCCCCCTCGAAGGGGGAAGGCCAGAGTTTGCACTGAGCTCCGACTCCGTACGGAATCCGATGGAGTCGGACTTGCCGAAGTGATGGGGATGAGCACCCCCACCTCAATCCTCTCCTTTGGGAAGGAGAAAATTGTCGCTGCATTTTTGTAGGAATAACATATACTGTGAACTTAGGGACACTACACCAGAACTAAGGAGGAAAAGAGTATGAAAGCCATTCAGATCACCCAGGTCGGCGGGCCAGAGGTCCTCACGTACAGGGATGTTCCAGACCCCAGGCCAGGACCTGGCCAGACACTGGTAGAGGTGAAAGCCATCGGCGTCAACTACATGGACGTGGGCTTCCGCTCAGGCCCCAACCTTCCAGCCCCTCCTGCCATCCCCGGAGGGGAAGCCGCCGGCACGGTAATTCAAGTGGGGGAAGGAGTCTCAGAGGTGAAGGTGGGAGACCTGGTGGCATACACAGGCGCTGGTGCAGCGTATGCGGAGAAGGTAGTCGTGCCATCCTGGCGACTGGTAAAGCTGCCATCGGGCCTGGATGCCGAATCGGGCGCCGCCGCAATGCTCCAGGGCATGACCGCCCACTACCTTTCCCATTCCACCTATCCCTTGAAGCCTGGCGACACCTGTCTGGTTCATGCGGCGGCGGGAGGCGTCGGCCTGCTGCTGACCCAGATGGCCAAGTCCCTGGGCGCTCGAGTGATTGGAACGGTCTCCACCGAAGACAAGGCCAGGCTGGCATCTGAGGCCGGAGCCGACCACGTGATTATCTACACCACAGAGGACTTTGAAGCGGAGGTCAACAAGCTCACCGATGGAAAGGGCGTCCAGGTGGTCTACGACGCCGTGGGGCTCACCACCTTCGACAAGGGCATAGCCTGTCTTGCGCCCCGTGGCTGCATGGCCCTGTACGGTCAGGCCAGCGGCCCCGTTCCGGCCCTTAACTCCTCCATCCTTGGCCGGAAGGCCCTTTACCTGACTCGGCCCAACCTGGGGACTTACACGGCCACGCGAGAGGAGCTGCTGCAACGGGCAGGCGACGTCCTGGGGTGGGTCAAGTCCGGCCGGCTCCATCTCCACATCCACGGCAAGTTCCCACTGAGGAACGCCGCCGAGGCACACCGCCAGCTCCAGGGGCGTATGACCATCGGCAAACTGCTCCTGATACCCTAGTGCGGTGTCTCCGAAAGAGTAGCTTGTTGTCGTTCGGGCAAGTAGTGTGCCTCCCTGCCCCTTCCCCCCCATTTTGGGGGGGGGAAGGTTGGACGCGGGTGACTCCCATGTAGCATAATGACACCAGGGTCAAACCATGACACAGAACGATATTCGCGTTCACATCGAGGCAGTTCGCGAGCGGATTGCCAGGGCCGCACAGCAGGCTGGGCGCGACGCGACTCAGGTTACGGTGCTGGGAGCATCCAAGCAGGTCTCGCGAGAGAGAGTGCTGCAAGCCATCGCCCTGGGCATTACCCACGTAGGCGAGAACCAGGTCCAGGAGGCTGAGGCCAAATTCAAAGACCAGGAGAGGCCAGGGCAACTGGTCAGCCTTCACCTCATTGGACACCTTCAGAGCAACAAGGTGCGGCGTGCCGTTGCCCTGTTCGACGTCATCCAGACGTTGGACAGCATTCGCCTGGCCAGCAGGATAGACAGTGTCGCCAGGGAGCTAGGCCGGCATATCCCCATCTACATAGAGGTGAACCTGGGCGCTGAGACTACCAAGGAGGGCGTGAGGCCGGACCAGGTGGTAGAGCTTGCCCAGTTCGTCGCTACCTGCCAGCACCTTGGACTGGCGGGACTGATGACGGTCCCTCCAAACCTGGACAATCCCGAGGCGGCGAGACCCTATTTCAGGATGCTGAGAGAGCTTCGAGATGGCCTGTGCGGGCTCGAGCCTTATCGCGGCGCTGCTCTCGGGCTCTCCATGGGCATGAGCGGCGACTTTGAGGTTGCCATTGAAGAGGGCGCAACCCTGGTCAGGCTGGGGTCGGCCATCTGGGGGGCCAGGCCCACCTGAAGCAAGCCGCCATTCGGAATGCACATCGGACAGGGTTGGATGCCTCCTGGATTCACGAGAGGAGGTTCGGCCTAAAGCAATATGTGCAACCCCTTGCAACTTGTGGTATACTGTCCAACGGTGGCAGTAGTTTGAGTCCCAGAACCCGATTAGTAGAGCGTCCCTCCTGCTTTCCTCGGCCCGTCAAAGGTGTCCTTGGTGCCCGCCGGACTGTCTTGAGCATCCTCGGTATCGGTGACCAGTCTCTCGCCAACTAATAGAAGAAAGGAGGTCACCGATGGAATATAAGGACAAGACCCTTACATGCCAGGACTGTGGGCAGCCCTTTGTCTTCAGTGCGGACGACCAGTCGTTTCACGCGATGAAGGGATTTACCAACGAGCCGAAGCGCTGTGCGTCCTGCCGTCAGACACGGCGCAGTGAGCGCAATGGTGGCGGTGGTAGCTATAGTCAAGGCCCGCGGCAGTCGTTCCCCGTGACATGCGCCGAATGTGGCAAGGAAACCACCGTGCCATTTCAGCCTCGGGGCGACCGCCCAGTGTACTGCAGCGATTGCTTCAGCAAGCGTCGCCCGGCTGCACGGTCCAGCTGGTAGAGGAACCTCAAAAGGACAGAGGGGGCGATTGCCGCCCCCTTCTGTTCAATAGCTAGTTAGTTCAAGAAGAAGAGGAGACGGTATTGAGGATATACGTAGGAAATCTTGCATATGAGACCAGCGAACAGGAGCTGCGCCAGGCTTTTGAAGCCCACGGCGAAGTGCAAGAGGTCTCTGTGGTGCGTGATCGCGACACAGGCCGCTCCAGGGGATTCGCGTTTGTGGAAATGCCCACCAGCGCGGAGGCTCAGGCCGCCATCGCGGCCCTCAACGGCAAAGACGTTGGGGGGCGCGCCATAACAGTCAACGAAGCCCGAGCACGTCAAGAGCGCGGCTCTGGTGGTGGCGGATATGGTGGAGGCGGGTATGGTGGTGGCCGCAGCGGCGGTGGTGGAGGCGGGTATGGTGGTGGCCGTAGCGGCGGTGGTGGAGGCGGGTATGGTGGTGGCCGTAGCGGCGGTGGTGGAGGCGGAGGGAGCAGAGGCTCTCGCTGGTAGCAGCCTCTCGCACGCCAACACCCACCGGTGGTAGCTGGCCCCGTTTTCTAAAGCGGTGAAGGTAGCAACCTCACCTTGGCTTGCCTATCTTGGCATGGCGCAGGACCTGGCTTGCCGACGGTTCTGCGCTATGTCATCGCCCTCCCTCTGAGCGGAAGCCTGGAGTGGTGGGCATTTGTGTTCTGGAAAGACCCACTTCTGAGGCTACCATCTATTGAGACAGGCTATTCACTCTATGTGCCTTGCCTGTGCCGCCAAGGACAACGTGAGCAGGGAAACAGGCAACGGTATCCTGTCCAACTAATGGGGCCTACCCCAACGGCAGACCCTTGAATCGACTTGCAGGAGCAAAATCAGATGACTCTCAGGTTGCCCCCTCGCTGCATGAGCACTCAGCACCCGGACAACGTGCGCTCGCCCTTCTTCGCTCAGGAGTCGGTCTTCCAGGAGGAAGAGGAGGTGGACGAGGCCCTGTACGTTTTTCGAGACCTGGGTATGGACGAGCAGATGTGGGACTACGAGGGGAAAGAGGTTGACTCCAACGTGGTAAGGAAGCTCCTGCTCAAAGACAGCGCTTTCTTCCAGAACCACGTCCTGGGGCAGGACGCCTTTCTCACCTTCCGGGTGCCAAACCCGCGTGTGGAGCCAGGAGAGGGGAAGTGGCTCCTGGAAACCCTGCGCAGCGTCCCCAGGAGCTACGATGTTGCCAGGGAGTTCTACAAGGACGGGATTGTTCCCCCTGTCTTTGAGGTCATCCTCCCCATGACCACCTCCGCCCGAGAGCTGGAGCGGGTGTACCAGTACTATCGGAAGCAGGTAGCAGGAGAAGAGGAGCTAGTGCTGCTGCCCGGTGACATGACGTTGGCCCAATGGGTAGGCCCCTTTGAGCCAAAAAACCTGGGCGTGATCCCCCTTATCGAGGACATCCCCAACCTTCTGAACTGCGACCTCATTATCGAGGAGTTCCTGGGGGGCCATCCGGAGATTCCCTCTCAGCGGGTCTTCCTGGCCCGGAGCGATCCAGCTTTGAACTACGGCTACGCCAGCGCTTTTCTGGCCGTGGAGATAGCCCTCCTCAAGCTTCACCGCCTGGAGGAACGCCTGGAAAAACCTCTATACCCCATCCTGGGCCCTGGCTCCGTCCCCTTTCGGGGGAATCTCAAGCCCACCAATGTTAAGAACTGCCTGGAAAGCTACCCCAGCGTTCAGACCTTTACCCTTCAGTCGGCCTTCAAGTACGACTATCCAGAGGAGGTAGTCCAGGCGGCAGTGAGAGAGATAAGTGCCTTCCCTCGCGGATGCCCCCGGGAAGTGGACGAGAAGAGGTCCACAAGCTTAATCACCCATCTCTCTGCGGCTTATCAGCAGGATGTTTGGAAGTGTCTGGCTACCCTGGCTAATGGTCTGGCCTCCTACATTCCCCAGCGTCGAAAGAGGAAGCTCCACATCGGTCTCTATGGCTATGCTAGAGGGCTTGGCACCGTTACCTTGCCTCGGGCCATCACCTACTGTGCCACCCTCTACTCCATAGGCATACCCCCGGAGGTGGCGGGACTGGCCAGCCTGGCTCCCGAAGATTGGGCCTATCTGAACCAGGACGGAAACTTTACCCAGGACCTCAAGGATGCCCTGGCATTCGTCCATGAAGACATTCTCCTGGAGTTCCTCCCCGAAGCCAGGGCAGTGTTGGACCGGGTGGACTATGAAAGCAATCCTGAGCACAAGAAGCTGGCCAGGACAATCTACCAGGCGGCCAAGGACAGGCTCAAACCCTCCTTGATCCAGGAGATGGTTACGGAGGCGGCCGCTCTTCGGGGCTTCTTGGGCTGATAAGCTGTCGCCTCAACTCAGGATAAACTTCGCGAAGGGTCTGGGGGGTTGGGATGGCCCCGCCGATTCTTCGCTGTGCACAGAAGGACATGGAGAGAGGGAGCTAGCAGGACTTCTCAAAATGACATGTGGGGCGCTCTCCCCCGGCGTGGGCTGCTAGTCGGAGCCGCCGACCACAGGGGCAAGCGCCTTGGTCTTGGGCGGCTTCTTCCGCAGAATGCTGTAGACGGTTGGGATAACCACCAGCGTCAGCAACGTGGCTGTCATCAGCCCGCCAATGACCACGGTAGCCAGCTCTGAGCCAATAAGTCCCCCGCCTTGGCCGCCAAGGCCCAACGCCAGGGGCAGCAGCACGAAGATAGTGGTCAACGCGGTCATGAGAATGGGCCGCAGTCGCGTGCGCCCGCCTTGCACTAGCGCCTCCATCATGCTCAGCCCCCTGGCGCGGAGCTGTTCCACAAAGGCGATCAGCACAATGGCGTTGGTCACCACCAAGCCAATGAGCATCAGCAGCCCAATGAGCGCGGGCAGCCCCAGGGTGCGCTGGGTCACCAGCAGCCCGCCCAGCGCGCCAACAGATGCCAGCGGCAGGCTGAAGATAATCACAAAGGGAGTCACCAGAGACCTCTGGCTTACCACCATGACCAGGTATACCAGTGCCACACCCATCAGCATGGCGACGGCCATCTGCGAAAACGCCTGGTTGATGTCGGCAAAGACGCCTCCAGTGACAAGCTCCACGCCGGACGGCATCCCCACCCGATCCACGACTTGCTGCACCTGCCGCTGGACGGCGCCGGTGTTCCTGTCTGTAATCGTTCCGCTCACAGTGACGGCTTGCTGGCCGTCAACGCGGGTTATGGGAGCCTGGCTGCCATTCCCCTGGCTGGCTGGGGATGTCAGCGCGTCATTGCGCACGTTGATGAGCCCGGGCATTCCTTGGAGGGCCGTAGTAATCTTCTCCGCCGCGGTGGACAGCGCGGCGGAGTCATTGCCCCGCAGGGTGAGCTCCAGGTTGTTGGACTGCGGCCCGCCGCCGCTTGCCTGCGATACGGTGAGCGTCCGGCCCTGGCCTCCCAGGTCTCTGCGGAACGCAGCGGCAGTCGCATCCACGTCTGTCCCCTCGGGCACTTGCACCAGGATGGTGGCTGTATCAAAGCGCCCGCTGCCCATGCCAAACACTCCGCTACCCCCAATGGTGGACTGGTACACGTTGACCACGCCGGCGCGTCGCATCTGCTCCAGCGTCGCTTCTACCTGGTCCAACTGCTGGAGCACAGCATCGACGGAGGCAGCGCCGGGCACTACTACCTCCACGCTTAGCACAGGCTGGCCCATGCTCGGGAAGAAGCTGACCGGTATGAAACGCAACACCGCAATGCTCGCAACGAACAAGGCCCCCGCCATCAGGAGCGTGCGGCCCTTGTGGGCCAGAGACCATTGCAGCAGCGAGGCGTAGGTCCGCGCTAGCCACGACACTTGCCAGTCTCTGTGATTTCCTTGCTTGATGAGCAGGCTTCCCAGAACTGGCACTACCGTCAGAGCTATCAGCAGTGATGCCAGCAGCGCGTAGGTGATGGTCAAGGCAAAGGGTACGAAAATCACGCCAATAAACCCGCCGATGATGGCCAGCGGTGCAAATACCGCAATAGTGGTCATGGTGGAGGTAACGATGGGCACGGTCACTTCCCGAGTGCCGTTCAGCGCGGCCTGCCACCGGTCGTCGCCTAGCTGGATGTGCCGGAAGATGTTCTCCATCACCACAATGCTGTCGTCCACAACTCGCCCTACGGCAATGGCCAGGCCGCCCAGCGTCAGGAGGTTGAGGCTCATGCCCTGCCAAGCCATGACTATGAACGCCACCAGCACACTGGCTGGAATGGAGATGCTAGTGACCAGCGTGGGGCGTACGCTCAAAAGGAACGTGAAGATGAGCATCACCGCCAACACCGCGCCCAGCAAGACCTCCTGCGTGAGCTCGTTGATGGATTTCTGGATGCCCGGAGCCTGGTTAGAGATTTCGACGAACTGCACGTCCGCGGGCAGGCCCGCTTCCAAGCTCTTCAGCCTAGCGGTCACAGCATTGGACACATCTACAGTGTTGGCATCCGGCGTTTTCAGCACGCTTAGGGCCAGGCTAGGTAGCCCATTGGTTCTGGTGATGGCAAGGCCCTCCCCGGACCCCAGGGGCACATCGGCGCTGAACACCCCAGGCACTTTGTTCAGTTCCGGCAGCACCTGCGCCGTCACCAGGGCATTGAGGTCGCCGATGCTCCGTTCGCCGAGCACGCTGATCTCAAGCACGGGAAACTCGTCCGGGTTGATCAGCGCTACCCGTGGCGGCTGGACGCCCGCGGGGAGCTTCGCTCCCTGAATGCGACGGGCAATCTCTCGCTCCATGGCCTTCATGTCTTTGCCGAAGGGGGCCTCAATCAGGACCAGGGAGATGCTGGGCGACGAGGTGGACCTCACTGTCTTCACATTGGCAGCCCCATTCACTGCCTGCTCTATAGGGATGGTCACGTCCCGCAGCACCGTTTCGGGGTTGGCTTGCGGGTATATCGTGGCGACGGTGATGAGAGGAAAGTCTATATCAGGCAGCATCTCCATGGGCAGCTTTGTGAGGCTATATGCCCCAGCCACCATCACCAACACCATAAGGGCAATGGTTGCGATTCTGGCGCGGAGCGCAAGTCTGGTTAGCAAGACGTGAGGCTCCTTTTCAAAGGCCCAGGAGACACCCCCCTGGGCCTTTCATGTCTGACTGCTGGCGACCCGGATGGGACTTGAACCCACGATCTCCGCCTTGACAGGGCGGTGTGTTAGCCAGCTACACCACCGGGCCGTTTCGGTCTTTCTTATGGTCTGGGCTCTGGAGGCTGACCGCCTCCGCTCTTAGAAACTTCAACCAATACCGCGGTATCCCACGGTCACCAGCTCGCCTTCCACAACGACCGGAGTAATGCGTCTCCCTCCCGTAAGGCGCTCCACCTCTTGCCACGCCTCCGGCGAGGTGCCCAGGTCGACCTCCTTGAAGGGTATGTCATTCCGCCTGAACTCCTCCAGAACAGCAGCGGAGTAGTTGCAGTCTGGATGGGTGTAGATAACGATAGTATCTTCCAATTAACCTCCCTTGAAACACTCACAGGCTCCAACTTATTGTAACCGAGGTCGTCCCATTTTGCAAAAGGCCCGTGTATCAATACAAGCTGTTTTAGTTATTCGTGAAGGGTCATAAGCATATGCACCCCCCCTAAACCTTATCCCTTCCCCTTTTCAGGGGGAAGGGATAAGCCTCTCACCCCCTTGAGGGGGAGAGTCAGAGGGGGTGAAACCGATAACTAAAAGACCCCGTGTATCAATACAAACGAGGCCGTTCTTCCCCTGTCGGCGTCTTGATATAATCCCACCATGCACTGCCTATCATTGCACCCCTGGAACGTGAGCACACAACAGGCCGTCGAAATCCAGAGAAGCCTCGCCTCCAGGGTGAGCGCAGAAGACGGCCTGGTAGGGCCGCCCCGCTACGTGGCCGGCGTGGACATCTCCCCGCCCGATGCCCACGGCATCGCAGTGGGGGCAGCAGTCCTCCTGGAGTTGCCACAGCTACAAATAGTCGAAGTCCAGGTCTTCCAGGGAAACCCGGGCTTCCCCTACGTCCCAGGGCTGCTCTCCTTTCGAGAGGCTCCCCTGCTCCTGGGCGCGCTGGAGCGCCTGGTGGCAACCCCCAACCTCATCCTGGTGGACGGCCAGGGCCTGGCCCATCCCAGGCGATTCGGCCTGGCCTGCCACCTGGGGCTTCTCGCGAACACCCCCACCATCGGGTGCGCCAAGTCCATCCTCTGTGGGCGACCGTCGGAAGCCCTGGCCCCTCGCGCAGGCTCCCGCGTCCCCCTGGTGGACAGAGGAGAAGTGGTCGGTGCCGCGGTGCGCACCCGGGACTCCGTCAGCCCCATCTACGTCTCCATAGGCCACAAAGTCAGCCTGGATAGCGCCGTCGCATTGACTCTTGCCTGCTGCAAGAGGTATCGTATCCCTGAGCCTACACGGCTGGCACATCTGGCCGCCGCGGGCCGAATAGCCCCCAGGGAGCCAGGTGAGCATCAAAACCCTCAGCACGCGTCCAGGGACGCCGCTGTACACGATAAGGACGGTGTGAACTAATGCAAGAGCTGAAAGGCCGCACCCAGGACCTGAACGACCGCATCTCCAAAATGCTGGAGCGGCTTTGACGTCCCGGGCAAAGAGAGAGAAATAGCGCGACTGGAAGCCCAGGCGGGACAGCCCCACTTCTGGGACGACCCCCAGGCCGCTCAGCCGGTGATGGTGCAGCTAGCAGAGTTGAAGGACGTGGTGGATACGTGGAGGGCCTTGGCATCCAGGGCATCCTCGGCCTACGACCTCCTGTCCCTGGCTCTCGAAGAAGACGATGCCTCCCTTGAGGAGCCCCTGTCCCAGGAGGTGGAGGCCCTATCCCGAGAGCTGCGAGCGCGAGAGTTCCAGCTCATCCTCTCCGGAGAGTACGACAACCGCAACGCCATCCTGGCCATCCACGCCGGCGCCGGCGGGACCGAGTCCCAGGACTGGGCGCAGATGCTCCTGAGAATGTACCTGCGCTGGGCCGAGCGGGAAGGCTACACCAGCCGCATCCTGGACCTGTCGCCGGGCGACGAGGCAGGCATCAAGAGCGCCTACCTCAACATCGAGGGCAGGTACGCCTACGGCTATCTCAAGGCCGACCGGGGCGTACACCGCCTGGTGCGTCTCTCCCCCTTCGACTCCGCCCACATGAGGCACACCTCCTTTGCCCTGGTGGAGGTGCTGCCCGAGGCCCAGGAGAAAGGGGACATCGCCATCAACCCCAGCGACCTTCGCATCGACATATTTCATGCCAGCGGGCATGGCGGGCAGAACGTGCAGAAGGTGGCCACCGCCGTGCGCATAACCCACATCCCCACCAGCATCGTCGTGAGCTGCCAGAACGAGCGCTCCCAGTTCCAGAACAAAGAGTATGCCATGAAAGTCCTGCGGGCGCGGCTCATGGAGGTGGAGATGAAGCGCCGGTCGGAGGAGCAGGACAGGCTGAAAGGCGAGCACATATCCGCCGAGTGGGGGAGCCAGATACGGAGCTACGTCCTGCACCCCTACAGGATGGTCAAAGACCACCGCAGCGGCTACGAGACCTCGGACACCACCGCCGTCCTGGACGGCGACCTCAACCCCTTCCTGGAAGCCTACCTGCTGTCCGCGGTGGGAAGGTAAGGCACACCTCTAGAGGGCGATTCACGAATCGCCCTCTGCCTTCCGCTCACCCTGAGCTAGTCGAAGGGTCATGGTGAGCTAGTTTACCCTGAGCCTGCCGAACCATCACCCTTCGATAGCCTGTGCATGCCTCCGTAGGAGCGGGTTTCAAACCCGCCCGCTCCCCTTCTCATCACTGCCAGCCACTCCCCCAGCTTGGCAACATATGTCATTCCGAGGAGTCCCGACCTGTCGGGACGACGAGGAATCTAGGACATACGCCGTCAGCAAGGATGGTAGGCCTTGAACTCCCCACTCCATCATCATTGCCAGTCCCGAGTCCATCGGGACGTGGCAACCTGTGGCTTGCACCACCCCTTCCCCCGCGGGCGGGGGAAGGTCAGAGCTTGCCCTGAGCAAAGCCGAAGGGATGAGGGTCACGCCTTTATGTCATTCTTCGTCCCGATTGCATCGGGACGAAGAATCTGGTGCGGCAGCAAGGATTGGGCGGCTTAAGAGGGCCCTGAGGCGGGCATCTGGGCGTCCCGGTCAGTCGCCGCCACCACCCCCACCTCCACCTCGCCGTTCCCCAAGAATGTCTTCATCTCCGGAAGCCAACGACACATCCTCCCCACCGCTATTCAGCGTGTTCGTGACGGCCCCGGCGCGTAGTGATTCCCCTCAGGTGCCAGGTAGTCAACGACGGTCCAGGGAACCGAGGGCGTCAGATTGACGGTTACGATGTCCATCCGGTGGAACGCGCCCTGGGGACCAAAGGGCAGACCTGGAACAAACGACTACAAACAAAGACAGACCCTGCTGATGCGGGGCAACACATAGGAGGTAGCGATCATGGCCGTAGTCATCGGCAATCAGGCACCAACTAGCGAAGATGCGTGCCGCCTCGCACTGGCAAAGGCGAACTTGGAGGGAATGGACCCGGCCATCCCCAATATCTTCTTCCCCCTGGTGGATCCCGAAGCGCTTCACCTCGGCTCCCGCAATGCCATCAGCGCAGCCCTACGCGAGAAGTTCGGCAGGAGAGTCGAATGGAACGGCAGCTGGCAGTACGTGCCCATCCCCCGGCTGGAATACGAGGGGCAGGAGATGCCCCGCCTCATCGTGAACGTTCAGGTGTACGCGTTGGCGCCGGTGGTGGCGACCCTGCCCAGCCACCGAAGCCGCCGCATGGTGACCGTGGTTGTGCCCACAGGCAAGCCCATCACTCTTATTTTGCCATTGTTGTGGTTCTATGACCTGCTGATGGGTCAGCGTACGGCCTACCAGGTGATTCAGAAGCAGGGGCAGTGGACCACCCTGCGGATATCGGGGTCATCCGGGGATGCCAGGCTTCACGACGGGGTCACCCGAGAGATCGCAGAAGCCCTCCAGCGCCAGAGCCTCTATCGTTGGTTGTCCAGCTTCGGGGATCGGGGCATAGAGTTAGCCCCACTGCTAGCTGGTTGGCTGCTGGGGTGGCTCGTGGGGGCACGGGGCCGGTCCACAGGGTCAGAACCCTGGCGCAGGGGCGACCTGGAGGAGCTTCTGAGCTCCCTGGGGTTCAGCACGAAAGAGGTGGAGTCCATCAAGGTGCAAAGGGGTGACAGGCTGAAGGAGGCCCGCAACTTGGATGAGGCGGTACGGATCGCCCTGGAGAGGGACTCCTGAGAGAAGAGCGAGAGACCAGTTGTGGAGGTGACGCTATGCAAGAAAGACAGTTGACCGCTGAGGAGATCCAGCAGATTGTCCAGGTCTGCCGCATAGTTGATCCCGGTTTTACTGAGGATACCTTCGCCAAGATGATGAGCGCAGCTGAGCACCTTGATGAGGCGGGCTTTGTCGAGGCGGCCTGGGCGGTGGCCAAGCTGAGGGCGAAGTACGGGGATCGAATAGACCATGTCCCGGAGCGGCTGGAGCAGTTGCTACGACAGGCTCAGGTCCAAGAGACGAGGGTCCGGGAACTGCAGGCAGCCCAAGCCCAGGGGAAAGAGGAGATGGAGGAGCAGCAGCGCCTGGTTCGCCGGGCCCAGGAGCGCCGGCGCAGGGCAGAGACAGAGGCCGCCGCGGCCCGGCAGGAGGCAGAGCGGGCGAAGGCCACAGCAGAGCAGGCCAGGGCCGATGCCAATGAAACAGTCGCCAGGGCCCATGAGGAGACTCGCATCAGCCTGGAGGAGATCGCCCAAGCCGCCACCCTGAAGCGGACGGTGGAGGAACAGGGCCTCACCCTGGGCTTCGTCCTCGACCTCTGCCGGGAGATTCCAGATGATGAGAATGCCCGCCAGCATTTGGCCGAGGCCATCCAGGAGCATTCCTCGTTACGGGCTGGCAACGAACACCTCCGGGAGGCCCAGCAGGCCCTGGAGAGGGAGTGCCAGAAAACCCTCCAGAGGAAGGATGACCTGGAAGCTGGGCGAGACGCTGCCAAGGAGGAACTGGCCGACCTCGAGGCTCGCTGCCGCAGGGAGACACCCATTCACGACTTCTTCGACCGCTGGTACGGGCTGAAGGGGTGGCTGGGATACCTGGCGACTTGGAACCTCATACTGTTTCGCATCTGCAGGCACTGCGGCTGTCGCTTCCTATACGAAGAACGTGACCAACAGCCCTTGGTGCGCGGGCCACGGGATGCGTGTCCTCGGTGCGGACTAACGGGTTGGGTCACCTTGGACCACGAGGCACACATAGTCTTGTCTCTTGCCCCAGATCCCGGCGTGGGCGTCCGCTTCTCGCCGGAGGTGGCCAGATGAAGCGCCAGAAGAAGCTCACCGAACACCGTGTCGCATGCGAGTGTGGGGCGAAGGCCGCGGTGTTCCAGTTGGCGGGTGGCCGTTTCATGGCCCACTGTGTCGCCTGTGGGTCTCTGTGTTTCTTCGACAACCCCATCCTGTTGGAGCGGCTGAGTCAGGGTGGCGACCTTTGCCATCACACCGTAGAGAGACGGCCCTGTCGAGGTGGCTGGACCACATGGTGCCGCCGATGCCGGGTGCGCCGTTTCTATTATGACGGCGGCGGATAGGGCAACGGGGCCTTGGGCCCGTCTCTTCGGAGCAGATGGAGCGATGGACAGTCCATTACCTGGAGCGGATACCCTATAAGCTCAACCGGATGCGATACCACTCCATCGTCACCAACTTCGGTCGCCTGAAGGACCCGGAGTGGGTGGAGAAGACGAGGCACACGGAGCCATCAGCCGTCCGAGACGGCTAACGCCGTGCTAGGGGGCTATGCTACCGTAGGCTTCAATTGGAGGATGTTGTAACATTGGGCATGCGCGCCGAGGCCAGCACCTAAGGCCTTGTTGTTGATTGGTGCGTATAATAACAAGCAATCCTGAGTATTCCCATTACGGTGTCGGTCCAAGATTGGCCCGGTAGCTTGTTGGAGTCAGGTCGAAGCTCTTGGATACGTCTCCCTGCACGCTGTAGAAATAGCCCAAGTTACTCGAAGAATCGTAGCCATACACCCTGTATAAGTAGGAGTACTCTGAATGGGTGCGAGAGAATGCTACTTCGTTGCTCGTAAGGTGAAAGGATGTTGTCGGCAAACCACGGGTCGTCTTGACCTCTATGTACTTCGCTTTGCCAGCAGCGGTGTACGATAGGATATCATAGCCTGCCCCATCACCCTCCTCTTCGGCAACATGTCTGACATGACCAGCCAGCTCTGGCTTCCCCGCAGCTATCAACTCATCTCTCTCGTACTGTAGGACTAACAACTCACCAGCTCTACCGAGTTCTCTGTTTCTCGCATCTCTTTCAGAGTGGTCCGAAATCCTAACGGATTGAAATGTGTTGGTGGTATTGCCGGTTCTGAACCTTGGAGTTGGAGGAGGAGTGGGTATTAACGTGTTCGACACCATGCTGACGGGCTGATTGCTTGCGGGTTGCAGAGTCAACTCCAGCCGTGGGAGTACATTGCTGGGAATATCCCAATCTAGGATCTGCCACTGGAAGCGGACAGGATTCTCTCTTAAGCTGTCGTGGGATATGTACTTCAGTTTGCCCACGTAGGTGTACTTCCTGTCTCCAGAGGTGCGCAACAGCAAGTATATCGAATTGTAAAGCTCATTGTGTTGAATGAGCTGGCGTATCATAGGCGTGTCAAGGTGTTGGCGTGGTTGTGATTGCCAGGTCAGAACGCCATCTTCGGTAACCCCTTCGTCAAAAACGTGACCTGCCTGCTCCTGGCCATAAGTAACGAAGAAAACAAAGTCACCCTGGCGGTCTGGTATGGAAACGATTCCTTGTAGCCCCCAGCTTCCACGCTGAGAGTGAAAAGGCGTGTCAGGAGCAAAGATATCATGTATATCCGAGCGGCTGTAATCCTGGTAAAGCGTCAGTATTGGCAAAGTGCCTCCGTTGGAGATCTACTCCACGAGACTGCGGCCCACTCGGATAATTGCGAACCACAATGATCGTACATCTAGTGGGAGGATTGTAACATAAGGCACGGAGTCCGATGGCGCCTACTTGAAACTTGGCTGCCAACAGATCCTTTGTTAGATGTCAGCACTGTTGGGTACGTGCAGTAACAAGCAAGGTTGTCGAACCATGAGAGCGGGGTACCGTCCAAGAACCTGCTCACGCCCTTCGACAGGCTCAGCAAGGGTGAGCGGCCATTTTCTGAGCAGCGCAGATGTGTCCGTTCGAGTGGCGAGCGTTGGGGCGTGAGGCAAACTCTCTCTTAGACAGTTGTCCAATTATCAAGGGTCCACCTCAGGAGACACTACTGCCCCAGACCTCCAAGCTTCTCAAATCCCCGCGGGTTCTCCTTGGACATCTCGTATGCAGTCCTACCACTACGACCTGGTCGGGGTGTCGTGTTCCAGATGTTCATTGCGAGACCTAGCCATCGGTTAAGGTCTTCTACGTCCTCCACCTCCCCAACTCCCTCTGTTATTATCTGACCGAACGCAAGGATGTCTGGGTCGTTCAGGTGCTTCAACACCAGCTGCTCCCATTCCTCCATGGACAGGATGAGCTCCGTCTTCCCCGCGGCTGTGGCCGCTTCAGTCATTCGGGCCACAGCTTGCTCCATGTTCTCGTCTCTGGGGTGCTCGACCCTGGGTTTGTCCGGCCCGTCATCGCGTGTTTGCAGAAGACGCTCCTGAGACAAAGGCTCGAGTTGAAACCGCTTCAATTCCCGTCTCATGTTAGGGCCAATGGCTATCGGCCACTCCATCCATCCAGGTCCGGGTATCCAAAGTCGGGGACGTGATGGAACAAGATAAGAGACCAGTGCCTTGTCCCTGACAAGAACCTGGCTCAGTATCCTGCTCCTGACCTCAAAACGCTCGTCTTCAAGCTCCAAGAAGATGCCTCGTCCCGGAAGGACTGTGGTAACTATCGCCAGGACATATCGTGCTCCTTGGACGGCTGCCTGAGCCTCCTCCAATTCACGCCCACTGTAGAATTCCTCAACGGCGACCTGACCCGGCTTTCTACCATCTTCCAGCCCATGCGAGAACGTAAACCAACCCAGGAACCGACGTTGCTTTGATGTGTAACCATCAGCACCGGGCCAGTAGCGCACCGGCCTCGGGTCATCATCCCCGAAGAAGATTCGTGATGCCTCCTGTCGTTCGCTGTTCAAAACAGCACAGGTAGAGCACCAGTTGACTATATCCTCCAGTTGAGATGGTCTGAAAGTCATTCCCCGGGGCCCCTTTCCCGTCTCTTTTCTCCAGCACTGACCATCTTCGTACCGTGGCTACGGTTTTCCCCTGGCCCGGCATGACTGAACCTCAGTGGTTGCAACGCTTGCAAAGTCACGGTTTCCTGGTCTGGCCTCTCGCAACCGCAATCTACACCTTGCCTATTCGGAACACGCTGCTATTGCAGACAGGGCACGTCCCTTTAGTCGCAGGCCTACCATTCTTCATCGTCGCCGGTGCCGGGTTGCGAACCTCTCGCTTGCTCTTGCACTTGACACGATATGCCTCCACTGGCTCCTCCACAGCCATGGTCTGTGGCACATTCTAAGCTAGACCCCATGTACTCTGCAACGGCCGGTAGCGCGTCCCTTCTGATTCACCGAGAATCCTTCACATATCCTCGGTGACAGCGTCGGTATTCAAGGCTGTGGTTTCTTCTGACCTGACTGATCAGCGGTACGTGGTCAGTCCCACCGTACCCGGCATCTAGGCGGCGTTGACCTTGGCTTCCCCTCTCCCAACAACCGAAATGCCTGACACTCTCTTGTCCCGCCCGGGTTTCGCCTGGTTCGTGGAGTTACCGTTCCACAACGCACGGGCCTTCTTCTTGAGCCGTTCCTGGGTGTTCTTCACCTGTTTGTACTCTAGCCCCAGCAACTCCGCCGCCTCATGGTTCCTGTAGCCCCGGAGGCGGGCACGCAGGACTCTTCTTTCCATCCTGCTCAACCGCTCGCTAATCTCCATGTAGAGCAGCCAGGCTATCACCCGGTCCTCGACCACCGACTCCCACTCCCTGGCCTGCTGGTGCCGCCTTACCTTGTCGTCATCCACCTGCTCCGTATCGCCGTCCTCGCTGGCCGCTACCACGTCCAGGGAGACCACCTGCCAGCGTTGGAGCCGTTTCAGATCCAGGGCTCGATCCACTGATGACCCCCGGGAGAGGCACTTGTGGGCAGTTTGGTTGGCCACGGCAGTCAGGTAGTTAAGAGGGGCATCAGGACGCCGGGAGAGGACCTGCCAGAAAGCCAGGGATATCTCCTGGGCGATGTCCTCTCGTTGTGCTGGGTGATACCGAGACCACCAACTGGACACCTTTCTCACCAGAGGCTGGTAACGTTCCAGCAACTCGTCCACGCCAGTGTCGTTAACCTCTTGTAGTTGTGTTGCTGACGGCACTGTTCTCCTCCTTCTCGGGGGGACGTGAAAAGGCCCCGGGAGCTTGTCCTTCCCGAGGCTCTGCCTATGAGAGATGTGGGTATTCCAAGGAAGACCACCACGCCTCTGAGCGGGTCTCCCTCTCTTGGCCCTTGGCTTGCCCAAGGCCAAGACGCACAACAAGCAAAAGGCCCCTGGGGGCCACGCCCTACAGCGCAGTCCCCAGGGGCCTTGCCTCGATGCAAATCGGGGCTATCTAAATCATCCCTTGTTCCTTTAGCCAGTCCTTGACTGCCAGGTTGCAGTGATGGTGGATAACCTGGTCTCTCTTCCTTCCTCTCCTCCCAAAGGTCTTGAAGGGAAGGAAGACGAAGAGTCTTACTGCGGTGCCCGCTACCCGTACCCTTGCCACTGGTTGTCTCGTCAAGGCGTCGATGCCCACACTCGCCTGGTAGATCAGCGGCCTGTCCAGCAGGAAGGCTTCCCGTGCTACGGTGTCGAAGCTGGAGT
>JACQTZ010000009.1 GCA_016210515.1 Chloroflexota bacterium | reverse complement strand
TGAACGGTGAGCTAAACATATGCCCTGTCATTCTGAGGAGCCCCGACCTGTCGGGACGACGAAGAATCTAGGACCTACGCCTTTAGCAATGATGGGACGCCCTAGATTCCTCACTGAGTTTACCCTGAGCAGAGCCGAAGGGTTCGGAATGACATCCCCCAGTCCAGGCTGACCACTGGAAACGTTTAGGCCGCTATGCATGGCCCTGTAAGTCTGATGAAACGGACTTACGAGACCAGGTGCTAGGTCCCGAAGCGCACCTCGGCCACGGTGTCCTTCCAGGTGACGTTCTTGGTAGCCCAGAAAATCTCGGCCACCCTGTCCACGGTAGCCACCAGCTCCTTGGAGGCGTCCAGGTCTACCTTCTGCTTGTTAGCGCCGCAGAGCTTTGCGGCCCTCCAGAAGGTCTCGTGAAGGTCCGGGTACTTCACCAGGTGCTCGGGCCTGAAGTAGTCGCCCCAGAGAATGGAGAGCTCTTTCTTGCAGAGCTGGGCGTGCTCCTCTTTGACTGCTACATAGCGGCCCAGGGTGTTCTCGTAGGCGGCCCATACCTCCGCACTATCGGCGGCGGCCGGTTTCTTGAGGGCCAGGATTCGCATGACCATCTTCTGTACGGTCTGGGCTGCTATTTTGGCCGTAATGGGGTCGTAGATGCCACAGGGGATATCGCAGTGGGCGTAGCCTCTCTCTGCCGGGAGCACCCTAGCTATTACGCTGAAAGCTTGGATGAATAGAGACACGTATACCTCCTACAAAAAACGTTTCTACCATACTTATAGTCTAAAGCAATGGCCTCACGATGCCAAGGGACAAGTGAGTTCTTACGAGTCCCATTTCGGTGACGGGTCTGGTATGCTCAAGAGGCGAGAAAGGGCTGATAGTTTAGAGGAGAGGACCCTTGAGCTGGATGCTGAGGCTGCTATACCGGGCAGTCGTGTTCGCCACCTCTATCCGGGTGGTGGTCACGGGTTGGAGCATGTACCCCACCCTGGTCGCCGGGGAGTACGTGCTTTTCAACCGGCTGGCCTACGTGCGGCGCGGTCCGAAAAGGGGGGATGTGGTGCTGGCCAGGGGGCTCCTGGAAGGCAGGAAGGCCGTGATAAAGCGGGTGGTGGGGATCGAGGGGGACACGGTGCAGTTCAACCAGGGGGCGGTGACGGTAAACGACATGCCGATAGATAGGGCGTCTTCCTCAGAGGAGCTGGCTCTCCAGGAGGATGGCCTGTGGACGCTCAAGCAAGGCGAGTGCTTTCTGCTTGGGGATGCCATGGACATGAGCACCGATAGCCGCTCTTTTGGCCTGGTGTCGCGGAAGGCGGTCAAGGCCAGGGCGTGGCTGGTCTACTGGCCTCCGAGCCGGTGGAGGAGGTTGGACGGTGGGTAAGGGGACTTCCTGAACTCGCCACCAAGGCCATTGCCCGAAGGGGTATAATGGTCGGCGGTTATGAAAGTCTCTATTGTCATCCCAACTTATAACGAGCGGGGTAATGTCCAACCCCTCTGCGAAGGCATTCGGAAGGCCCTGGAGGCCGTGTGGGAGTACGAGGTTATTATAGTTGACGATAGCAGTCCCGACGGCACCTCTGAGATGGTGCGCCATCTGGCTGTGGAAGACCCCCGGATAAAGCTGATCCAACGGCAGGGGAAGCTGGGGCTGGGGAGCGCCGTAACCGCGGGGTTTGCTGTGGCCAAGGGAGAGTACTGGGTGATGATGGATGCCGACCTGTCGCATCGTCCGGAGGACCTGCCCAAGTTGCTGAAGGGCCTTTCCGACGCCGACATTGTGGTTGGCTCGCGCTATGTGCAGGGCGGAGGCGTGGTCAACTGGCCGCTGCCGAGGAGGATTGTCAGCCGGGGAGCGTCGGCACTGGGGCGGTGGATTGTGGGCCTGCAGGTTCGGGACCTGACCTCGGGATTTGGCGCGTTCCGACGGGACCGCATGGTGGCGCTAATGCCTAGCCTGAATCCCAAGGGGTTCAAGCTGCTGCTGGAGATTCTGGCCAAGAGCCGCGACGCCAGGGTGAAGGAGACCCCCATAACCTTTGTGGACCGCCGGCATGGCCGTTCCAAGGCTTCTGCCAGGGAGGCGCTGCTCTTCTTCCGCCTCTGTTTCGAGCTGCGCGGCCAGCGAAACGGGCAGGGGAGAGCTAGTACCTAGTTCCGTAAATCCTCTTGCACAATTGGCGGCTCAATCCCGCTCCCCCAATGCTTGTCGAAGGGTGAACCGCTCATGGTTCCCTTCGGCCCTTCGGCTTTGCTCAGGACATGCTTCGCTCAGAGCCTGCCCTGTGTTTAACGAAGGGGTAAACTACTGAGCCTTGCATTGATGGCTAAACCTTCACCCCCATCCTATCCTTCCCCCACAAGGGGGGAAGGGATTTGTTCTCTCCCCCTTGATGGGGGAGAGTGAGAGAGGGGGTGAGTTAAGCTGTCCACTCATGGCTCTGTAGGTCCGACTTCTTCGGACTCCGCACCGAGTCGGAGTTCAGGGCGAGCGGAGCCGGGATTCTGAGCTTGCTGCTCAAGCATCTTCCGTAAATGAAGGTCTCCTGGGATTATGCACACCTCGCTCTAGTCTACAGGACGAGTACAAAGAGTTGACAGATTCACCCATGACATCTAAACTGACCCTGCTGTAGCTGAAGGGGTGTTTCGGTCGGCTACAAACTGGCTATAGACCAACTTGACATCGCTCCCCCAGGGAATCGTAGCAGATGGAAGACCGCGGGGGAGATGGCGGCTGTAACGAAGGGGGGCCTTGTTGATTCTGGCGCGAGCACCGTTCCGTATCTCTCTGGGTGGTTGAGGGACTGATCTTGCGTCATACTACACCAAATACGGTGGCTTCATCTTCAGCGCGTCCATCGATAAGTACATGTACATATATGTCAATCGACCCAGAGCAGATGACTTTATTCGGGTGAAGTACTCTAGCCATACCGTCTCGGACATCTCCAAGCTGCGTGCCCTCGGCTGGGAGCCGACCATACCGGTCGAAGAAAACGTGGCCCAGTACGGGGCATGGCTCAAGGATCAGCAGGCGAGCATAGAATACCTGCTGGCGGCAGAGAAACTAATGCAAGAACAGGGCGTGATAATGTGTGGGAAGGTGGTGTAGCCTCGACGCGGCTTGGAGGACGTGACCATGAAGGTGCGAAAAGCCGTTATCCCCGCTGCGGGCCTGGGCACCCGCTTCCTCCCCATCACCAAGGCGGTGCCCAAGGAGCTGCTGCCCCTGGTTGACAGGGCCGCCATCCAGTACGTCGTCGAGGAGGCCGCCGCCGCAGGCATCGAGCAGGTCATCATCGTCACCGCCCGAGGCAAGGAGGCCATCGCCGACTACTTCGACCGCCACCTGGAGCTGGAGCGGATGCTGGCATCAAAAGGGGACTCCCAGCGCCTTTCCCAGGTAAAGCACCTCTCTGAGATGGTCGAGCTAACCTACGTGCGCCAGCCGGAGCAGCTGGGGCTGGGCCATGCCGTCCTGTGCGCCGCCAGGGCCGTGGGAGAGGAGCCTTTTGTCGTCATCCTCCCGGACGACATCATTGTGGCAGAAAAGGGGGCGCTGGCCCAGCTCATGGAGGTCTTTGACCTCTACCAGGCCAGCGTCATCGCCGTGGAGGAGGTGTCCGGCCCCCAGATACAGAGCTACGGGGTCATCGTGCCGGAGCCTGTTGCAGAGGGGGTTTTCAGGGTTCGAGGCACCGTGGAAAAGCCCGCTTTGGCGGATGCTCCATCCAACCTGGGCATCGTGGGGCGCTACATCCTGACTCCTGAGATTTTCGGCGCCCTGGCCAACGTAAAGCCGGGAGCCATAGGAGAAATCCAGCTCACCGATGGCCTGGGCCTTCTCCTCCAGAGCCAGCCCATGTACGCCCTCCGCTTCCAGGGACGCCGCTATGACGTGGGCAATCCCCTGGGCTTGCTCAAGGCCTCTGTAGAGCTGGCCCTCCAGCGGGAAGACATAGGGCCAGCCCTCAAAGAGTTCCTGAAGCAACTGGTGGACTGATGGGATCAGCCCAGACCTACATCTGGGCGTGAGGTCGCGGTGATGCGCCGCCACCTTCAGCTCATGGTTGGTGTTTTTCGTGGCTTCGAAAGCTCGAACACCACTTGCCATGCCTGCCAGCGCAGCCAGGGCAGACGGAGCAATAACGCATCTGTTCCCTCCAGCGCGCTTAGAAGCAGAGAGAAGCCAGGCACACGCCTGAAGGGCACAGCCGCAATGGTGGCCAGATGGTAGAACCTGGTATTGACCCCTTCAAACCAGCGCGAGGCCATCTGTATGTTCTTCCGCCGCATGATGTGGTCCACTTCCCAGGGCGTGCGCAGTTCAAGCGTCCTCTTTCTATACGCGTGGATCAGCGGATTGTGGGCCAGGGCCTCCGTGCATATTGCCTGTCCATTGGGTTTCAAGACACGGGATATCTCGCCCATCGCGGCCGCGAAATCCAGATGGTGCAGGACGCCGTACACGACCACCAGGTCAAAGGAGTTATCTTCGAACTCCAGATGTTCCGCGTCCATGACCTGGAATGAGGTTCTGGTACTCAGCCCCCTCTCGGTAGCTGAGCGTTGACAATTCGCGATAGATACCTCAGAGATGTCGATACCCACCGCCGTTGCGCCATTCTCCGCTGCGAAGAGAGCATCTTCACCATTGCCGCACCCGTAGTCGAGGATTTTCTTTCCTTCGCACCGCGCTCGAATCCATTTCTCTACGTAAGCCCTGCTCTTTCTCTCGATGGAGTAGAACTTCAGGTTAGACCATCTCGGATCGCTAGACAACTCATCTTCTGCTTCCCTCGTATAGCGCTGAAAGGGCAACTCTTCGCGAAGATGATCATGGAAATGTTTTTCTGCTTCTTTGCGGTCATCCATACACTACTCCTGGGCTTTTATACATATTTTCAGAAAAGGGCGGTATCATCAACCGCTCGTGGTGAGCTTGTCGAACCATGAGCGGTTCGCCCTTCGACAAGCTCAGGGTGAGCGGGGTAGGGTTCGGCTGTGTGTACGTTGACTTCTGCAACTAAGTTCTAGTCTGTGCCTATTACGGCGCGTCAGGGCTTGGGCGTGCGCTCTCTAGTAGTTCATCGTGACGGGACTTTCGAGGCGAAAGACTCAAGGAATCCCACCAATTTAGGGTACTCCTTGTTCATATCAAACCTCTCCTCGGCCAGCTTCCTTGCCCTTTGCCCCATGAGCAAACGCCCTTGAGGATTATCATGCAAGGTCAGTATGGCTTCAGCCAGCGATTCTGCGCTCCCTGCCGCGTACTGAAGCCCAACCTGTTCATCCTTTATCAACTCCTCAAGCTCTCCTTTGACCGAGTTGATTATGGGCAAGGCAGCGGCCATGTAGTGGAAGGGCTTATTGGGCAAAGAGGTTCTGGAAGCAGCGACAATGGCGTTTATTCCTACATCACACTGAGTTAGCAGATGAGTAAGCTGATGATAACTTAGTAATCCTGTAAAGGTAACATTAGCTAACCCCTTCTTTTGGGCGTGATTTCGCATTCGGGCGAAATCTGGTCCGTCCCCTGCGATAAGCAATTTTATATTGGGATGTTGATGGCTTAACCTGTACGCAGCCCTCAATATAGTTTTTATGTCATAGGACTTGCCTATTGTGCCGATATAGATTGCCCAGAATTCACTCTTATCATGCTTAATGTGGGGCATGTCAGACGGTGGTTTGCTTAGATAATCGCCATAAAGGTCTATATCCACCCCCAAAGGCAGCATCATGGCTGGTTTGGTCATATCCTTTGACGCTGAAAGTGCTCTTCGGAGATAGGTGTGAGAAACTCCTGTTATACCATCAGCCCTATCGTATATTCCATCGGCTAAGCGCTTCAGGGGCGAGAGGAGTATCCTCACCGCGGGTCTCAGCCAAGCAAGAAAGGCGACCTCAAAAGCCTCCGGCCAGACATCCTGAACGTCCACTATGCATTTGGCACCAAACCTCTTTGCCAGGGCTAAAGCTGCGCTGGCCCCTTCAAGAGGAGTGCTATTTGCAAATATAACATCGGGAGCCTCTGTGCATCTGGTTCCCTCCGCTTTCAGCGCTCTAGCATATACGTAGTGATTCCAGAATCGTCCAAGGGAGATATTCCTGCCGTATCCAGGCGTCTTCAGCAGGACGACCCGTAGATTATCGTTCACTTCAATTGTTGCCTGCCCGGGAGTCCTGAAGCGCTTGGTAGGATGGCAGAAGTTGGATGACCACCAAGTGACCTTGTGTCCCTTTTTGGCGAGCATCTCAGCCAGAAAGCTGTACCTGCGATACTGGGAGGATTCCCCGGGCAAGCTGTCGAAGGGGTCTACCAGCCAGATGTTCACTTAGCTCCTGCCCAATCCGTACCGCTGAGAAACCCTGGGCGCAGCTCCTCTTTGAGCATAATCGGGATACCCTCCCTTACCGGATACCTCCTGCGACACTGCCCGCAGACTATGGACTCTCCCTGGGTATCTAAATCAGACACTGGTGTCCCAGAACGTTGGAAACTGAGTGAACACATCCTAACCTCATTCGCATCCCTGGTCAACTCACCTGGACCACGGCGGCCTCAGACACCTCGCGATGGGAAAAGGTTAGAGCCTGCGCTGAGTGTTGCCGACGGACAAACCAGGCTCAAGAAGCTCCTTCTGTTGCAACAACCTTTCTAGCAGGTAGGTACCTGTTCCCTCCGCAGTCAGTTACCCTCTGCTCTCCTCCATCCACGAGGGAAGGGCTCGAGGTCTTTGCTCATTGGCCGTGGCACCTCTTGTACTTCTTGCCGCTTCCGCACGGGCACTTTTCGTTCCGTCCAACTTTGCCGTGTTGTCGGCTTATGAGCCGTTTCTCTTCACAGATGACACAAGTGCAGGCTGGAGGATGTGCAGCATACCAGTTGGGTCTTACCACTAGCCACTACTCTTTCTTATCAGCAGGTGCGCGGTCTTTTGGGGTGGAGCTTAGCCAAGCTGCTCTACCAGGTAGTTTTGAATGCCCATTTGCTCAATCTGGCTGAGCTGGGCCTCTATCCAGTCAATGTGCGCTTCCTCATCCACAAGAATCGACTCAAGCAACTCTCGAGTCCCATTGTCCCCGATTTCTGCGGCGAGGCGAATATTGTCATTGTACGTCTTGATAGCGCCTTCCTCAGCGACCCGGTCGTTCTGGAGCTGTCTCTCAACGTCTGGCCCTATGCTGATGGCGTTGAGTTTGCTGACCATTGGCCTTCCATCCAGAAACAGGATACGTGCAATCAGCTTCTCAGCGTGTTGCATCTCCTGGATGGCCCGCTTCTCAATGGCATCGTGGAGATGCCCGTATCCCCAGTTAGCGCACATTTCGGAGTGCACAATGTACTGGTTAATGGCGGTCAGCTCATCGGCCAGGCGGGCATTCAACGCTTCAAGAACCCTCTCGTTGCCTTTCACCTTTATTCCCTCCTTCTGCGAAATCGCTTCTTAACCTCAAGTTCAGCCTGATGCCACGGCACGTCGGCCGCGTTTGTCGGCGCGCCTCCTCTGCCATCGCGCCATCGTGGACGGCACAAGAGACGGTCATCCCTGGCGAGGTCTTCCTTGCAGAAAGACCTCCCTCTGCGGCCTTGTGCCTGTTTACTGGGTACGGACTTTAGCCGACAGCATGTCCCGAATCTCTTTGACAGTGGCACTTTGCCACGCCGGGAAGCGTGCGTTGGTGCGGTCCCGGCGGGCCTGACGAATCTCGTTTTCGTCCTTCCCTGCCATCTCCTGCTGAATCCCTTCGTTGATCTGTGCCATCTCATCGTGGGCCTGTTTCGGCCGCTCAATCCAGTGACACAGGTACTCCTGGTTGGAGGTATAGAAAACCACCGTTGGGATGGACTGGAACTGTCCCTGGTTCAGGAACTCGTTCATAATGTCCAGGTTTGCGTCGCGAGGAAACACGCGCAGCTCCATCCCCGACGCCTCGGCAATCCTTGCAATGACTGGCATACCCCGGTAGACATCTGGGCACCAGTCCTCACCAAGCACGAGAATCCGGACCGCGCCTTTGTCACGTGCTTCTTTGAAGAACCGTACATCTTGAGGTGTGAGAGCATCCTTCGCCGTCTGGTAGTACTGCTCAAAGCGGTCTTTATTCACCTTGACCTGGTCCAGGAACTCTTTATAGCTCAACCCTTGCTTGAACCTGTCGGGCGTAACCACGCTGACCTTCTTATTCACATTCACATGAACCTCCGTTTCTAAACCACCGAAATCAGTCCTTTACCTGTGCAGGAAACTGCTATCCAATATAGCAGCCGATACCACCTTCAAATCCTTCTTCAACCCTGCCGTCCGGGTACACAACGATGGGAACCACGTTACCGTAAGACCGGGCCTCCTCCATCACGTCCTGGTCCAGGTCTGCTCGCAGCTCCTGGTAAGCGATCCCTTCAGCGTTCCACTTCTCCAGCAGCTTTATGCAGGCAGAGCATCCCTGGATGGTGTAAACAATCGGAACAGGTCCCATTTTCACCTCCGCACGGCAGGCCTTAACGCCTACCCAAGGTCTGACCTCCTAAGAGTCTATAGCAGAACTCTCCAAATATCCAGAAGCCATAACCGGGATGGTGTCCCCTCACCTGGGCGAGTACCCACAATTGACAACGTGAAGGCTGCGGCTTATGATGCCCACGACCTCCAAATCTGCGCGGAGGTGAGAGTTGCCCAAACAGTCGCCGATACCCGATGAGCTGGATAAACCCTTTTGGGATGCCTGCAACGAAGGACGGCTGGTAGTCCAGAACTGCAAAGCCTGCAACAGGCTACAGCACCCACCGCAGCCAACGTGCTTGCAGTGCGGCTCCGCGAACAACCTGGAGTGGAAGCAGTTGAGTGGCCGTGGCAAGATATACGGCTACGGGGTAATGTACGATTGCCCCGTCACGCTGCTCACCACTGATCAGCCCTTCAACATCGCGGTGATAGCATTGGATGAGGACCCAGGCATCAACATGCTATCCCACCTTCCGGGGATTCCGGTTGACCAGGTCCCTGTGGGAGCCAGCGTACAGGTGGAGTTCGAGACAACTACGGCCACGGGCCAGAAAGTCCCGGAGTGGCGTGTGGTGGAATCTTCAAGCAAGCCTCGGAGTCGGAGGAGGGGGCGGTAGAGACAGTCGGTTAGCCAAACGTATTTACAGAAAGGGGTGAACAATGCCAACTCAGAATGCACCAGCGTCCATGTACCGTACCAGGGAGGGGTTGGGGGTATGGGAGCACAGAGGAAAGGTGGCTGCCGTCGGTATCGGGCACTCTCCTACCGCCCGCCGCTGGGACGGAACCCCGGAGACCAGTGTGGGTGCTTGGGCCATCGACGCGCTCAGGAAGGCCATCGCGGACGCTGGGGTTTCGCCAGACCAGGTGGACGGACTGGTCTTTGACTCTTCGACTGCCACTGGAGCGCCATGGCCGGCGGGCAGACCCATCCCGGAAAGCTTCGCCAGAGCCTTCCAACCTACCGACAACCCCATCGACGGTATTGCCAGGTTGAGCACGGAGTGGCTCCTCAAAAACATGCCAGAGCTGACCAACATCAAGTTCACCATGTATGGCCCGGGATGTATGTCCAATGCCCTGGTCGTTGCTGCCCAGGCCGTGGGTGAGGGCCTTACCAAAACCTGCCTGGTGCTGAAGGGCTGGCACAACCTGGAGGGCCGATACTACGTGGGGCAAGGGGCCGCTGCTGAGGACACCATCGGCGGACCTGCCAAGTGGGCTACCCTCTGGGGCACCGTGGCGTGTTACACAACGGCCATGCAGTTCGAACAGTACTGCCGGAAGTACGGCAAGAACCATGACATGATGGCTCCCTTTGTGGTGAACGAGAGAAGGAATGGCCTCATGTTCCCTGAAGGGTTCTTTTACCAGCACCGGCCTGAGCCGATAACCGTGGAGGACTACCTGTCCGCGCGCTGGATTGCCAAGCCTGCGAACCTCTACGATAACGACCTGCCCATCATGGCTTGCTGTGCCTACCTCTTCACCACCGCCGAGCGTGCCAAAGACATGAAGCAGAAGCCTGTCTACATCCTCACTCCTGCGTCCGACAGGTCCAGGAGCAGGAGCGTCGTTCCAACCCTGGAGGAGGTCGAAGCGGCCACCGACAGCACGGGACGCAAGCTGTACGAAGGCGCTGGGATTACCCCCAGCGACCTCTCCTTTGAAAACATGTACGATGGCTTTACCCTCTTCCACCAGTTTCACATGGAGGGCTTGCGCTACGCCGGCGTGCAGAGGGGGGAAGGCTTGGACTTCTACCAGACGGATATCAGCATCGAGGGGCCGAACCCTGCCTCGCCTAGCGGCGGCAACGTCGGCAGCGGGCGCTCCCGCTTCTGGATGCACACCGACTGCATTCAGCAGCTACAGGGACGGGCAGGAGCCAGGCAGATAAGCAAAAAGGCGGAGATTGGCGTCTCCGGTGGCCCCATGCCGAGTGGGGGCAACTTTCTGGTGTGGAGCGCCAGCCCAGACTAGGGTTCTGCGGCTTGGGCAGGTAACTAGTGCTTTGTGGGCCTGCTAACCGATAGGAGTAGGCCTACAAGCGGTGAGATGGTTAGTTTAGAGGTGGATCCTCTTGGGCCATCCTCTTCGATTACGACGTCGGTGGCGCCAAGGCTTTGGCGCATAATTTACGCGGAGGTGATAGATGGCAAGACCTTCCCCGGTACCCGATGAGTTGAGCAGGCCCTTTTGGGACGCCTGTAACGAGGGGCGGCTGATAGTACAAAGGTGCATGGCCTGTAGCGAAAGACGCGGCCTCAACGTGATGCAGTATCCGCCGGAAAAGGCGTGCATATATTGCGGCTCAGACCAGCACCTGGAGTGGTATGAGGTGAGCGGGCGAGGCAGGGTAGAGGGCTATATTGTCATATATGACTCCCGTCTCGCGTCATGGATCCCTGAACAGCCTTATAACGTCGCGACAATAGAGATTGAAGAAGACCCGGATGTCAGGTTTTTCTCCAATCTTCCTGGAACGCCGGTGGATGAGGTCCCCGTGGGGGCTGCTGTCCAGGTGGAGTTCCAGGAGACGCAGACCGGCCAAAAGGTCCCCGAGTGGCGGGTCGTAGGCACTAGGCCAGCCGCTCGTCGGGGTAGGCGCTAGACCCACCTGCCCTTGCAGATGCAATGGAAATATACAGAAAGAGGTGAATGATGCCAACTCCAAATGCACCAGCTTCAATGTATCGAACCAGGGAGGGGTTGGGGATATGGGAGCACAGGGGAAAGGTGGTGGCCGTCGGCATAGGGCACTCCCCCACCGCTCGACGCTGGGACGAGCAGGTCGGGACCAGCTTGGGCGCCTGGAGCATCATAGCGCTCCGCAATGCCATGCAGGACGCCGGGGTTTCACCTGACCAGGTCGACGGTCTTGTTCTTCCTCCAGCGGCTACTACTGGAGATTTATGGTCGTTTACCCGCCCCATTCCCGAGGATTTTGCCAGGACATACCAGCTCACCAACAACCCAGACGACGGCATCAGCTCCATGAGCGCGGACTGGATTCTCAAGAACATGCCTGAGCTGAAGAACGTGAAGTTTACCATGCACGCGGGAGGATGCATGTCCCAGGCCATCGTCGTTGCTGCCCAGGCCGTGGGTTCTGGTCTCACCCACACTTGCCTGGTGCTCAAGGGTTGGAATAACCTGTCAGGCCGCTACGGCCACGGAAGAGAGACGAACGTTTCGGATACTGCCCCTGGGGACTTGCAGTGGACCAAGCCCTGGGGCTGGGGCGCCGCAGCTATACAATATGCCTACCTCTTCGACCAGTACTGCCGGAGGTACGGCAAGAACCACGACATGATGGCCCCCTTTGTGGTGAACGAGAAAAGGAACGGCCTTATGTTTCCTGAGGGGTTCTTCTACCAGCACCGACCAGAAGTTCTGACGGTGGAGGACTACCTGGCGGCGCGATGGGTAGCCAAGCCCGCGAACCTCTACGATTGCGACTTGCCGATCCAGACTGCTGCGGCCTACCTCTTCACCACCCCTGAACGGGCCAGGGACATGAAGCAGAGACCCGTCTACATCCTTAATCATGCTTCGGACAGGAGCAAAGAGCGCAGTGTTCTCCAGACCCTGGATGAGTGTGAACAGGGCACTGACAGCACCGGTCGGAAGCTGTACGAGGGCGCTGGGATCACGGCCAGTGACTTGTCCTTTGAAAACATGTACGACGGCTATACCTTGTTCCACCAGTTCCACATTGAGGGCCTCCGATACGCCGGCATCAAGAGGGGGGAGGCCTTGGACCTCTACCAGACGGACATCAGCATCGAGGGGCCAAATCCCGTCTCACCCAGCGGCGGCAACCAGGGTGGCGGACGCACCCGCTTCTGGATGCACACCGATTGCATTCAGCAAATCCAGGGACGCGCGGGCCAACGGCAGATAAGCAAAAAGGCAGAGATTGGTGTCTCCGGTGGCCCCACAACATCGGGCGGCAACTTTACAGTGTGGAGCGCCAGCCCAGACTAGGGTTCAAGCCTCGGGGACCAGAGCATCCGCAGCTTTCTGGCAAGAAGTCAAATCGCGTTTTGTGCGATTCGGACTGCGTCCCGCCCTGCTGGGCACTCTCTAAGCTAACTATTACCCTTGACAAACCAAACCCACTCACATAGTATGCTCATCAGTGCGTCGATTTGTCCCTCCCAGATAGTTTCCCATATTTGAAGCCATACAGGCTTTCCTGTGAAAGGAGAGGATCGTACTTGAAGATCCTTCTGAGCTTTGACATAGACGGTACCCTGGAGACGGGAGACCCCCCGGGGCCCGTAACTCTGGACATGGTGAGGAGGGCCAAAGAGAGGGGATGCATAATCGGGAGCGCCTCTGACCGTTCCATCAGCACCCAGAAGCTAATGTGGGAGAAGAGCAACATTGTGGTGGACTTCACCTCTCAGAAGCACGTGCTCATTAACGTAAGGGAACGATTTGAGGCAGACTACTATCTCCATCTGGGCGACAGGGAGTTGGATCGCCAGTTTGCTCTTGAGGCCGGCTTTAACTTCATGTGGATGACTGACGCCGCCGCGGAGCCCTGGCTTGCCATGCTGAATGGGAGAGGGCCGGAGCCCACGGTGGGCCGGGTGCCAGAAGGTGCCTCCGATACCGCTGTCCTCACCGCCCCAGAAGAGGCCACACAGCTCCTCGACACCAGTGTCCCCAGCGAATGGGTTAGCTCTGGAATATTCTCCACCGCCGACTGCCGAAGAAGTGAACGAGACCAAACCTGGTGCGTAACCCACAATCAACCACTGTGGGAATGCACAGAATACGAAGCAGACTTGAAGACGCCGGAGAGAAAGATTAAGGGTTAGCTCACTCATCCTAACGTCGTACCAGTGAATGAGCAGACCCTATTGACACGGATTTAACGCTGTGGTAAGGTCTAACTAACATGATTGTGCATTGCTTCCCAATAAGCTGCTGCTGTAACGGAGGGCCATAGGGGCAGAAGAAATCTGCTGAAATAGTCTGCTAGGCATCAGCGCGCCCCATTCACACATAGTTGAGTGGGGCGCTTTTATTTTGCCCTCCCTTTGGGGAAGCGACAAACGCACGCGAAAGACTAAAAGAACAGGAGTAGAGCATAAACATGTTTGTGGGGTTATTGCTCTTATTGTCCACTGCCGGAGCAGTGGGAACTTTCATAGACACCGTTGCAGGCATGGGATTCGGCGCCTTCAGCAGCAGCATCATGGTAGCCGGCGGGATCGCCCCTGTGCTGGTGGTCAGCACCATCAACCTGGCCAAAGTTAGCACAGGCCTTGTCGAGGGACTCTCCCACTGCCGCTTCGGCAACGTGCGCTGGGCCTGGGTAGTGCCTCTCGGGTTGCCAGCGATTGCCGGTGGGATTGCTGGAGCCACCCTGCTCACTCACCTGCCTGCGGGGCTCCTGCGCATTGTGATGCCTCTGATATTGCTGGGAATGGGGGCGCTTATCCTACGCCGCTTTCTGTTCGGTGCGCTGGTTCTACCCCAGGTGGCCGGTGGCAGCCAGGCCCTGGTCCTGGCCGTGCCTCAAGGACGTCAACGCAGGCTGGGGTATACCCTGGTCAAAGCACTCCCCACCCTTCGCCTGGGTGGCATAGGGATGGCAGCAGGTGTTCTCAACGGGATAGCCGGCGTTTTCGGCCCCTTTGCCACCTCAGCGGTGCTCCTGACCAACCCAGGGGCATCACCTCGGTACGCCATCGGGACCGTCAACTTTGTAGAGTTTTTCGTGGCTGCTGGTATCACGGCCACTCTTCTATTGCGGGTTGGTTGGACCGGGTTTCAGTGGCAATTCCCGGTAGCTCTAATGGCGGGAGCACTTCTGACGGCGCCCCTGGGTGCATATCTTTGCCGTCGTGTTCCTGCAAGAGGCCTGGGCATACTCGTGGGAGTGGCCCTGGTTGGCCTTAACACATGGAGTCTTGTACAAGCTGCAACGTGATGTATCAGCCAGACCGATAAACCGATAGGTTAGCGATAAAACCTCAAGGAGGAAGGACTTGTTGCAACAGGCGCATGAGATGACGGCAGAGGACATAAACAAAGCGAATCAGCGGCTGGAGGGAAGGTCGCCCCAAGAGGTTCTGGAGTGGGCCTTCAAGACCTTCGCCCCCGACATTGTCCTCGCATGTAGCTTTGGCGGCGGTTCAGGCATGGTGCTCGTGGACATGGCGGTGCAGATATACCCCCAGCTGAGGGTCTTCTATCTCGATACCGACCTTCTCTTCCCGGAGACCTATGCCCTGCGTGACGAGGTAGCCCGTCGGTACGGCATCTCGCCCGTGGCCTTCAAGGCACGCCTTACCCTCGCGAAGCAGGCCGCTCAGTACGGCGATGCCCTGTGGAGTCGCGACCCCGACCTCTGCTGCGAGATTCGGAAGGTGGAGCCCAACAGGCGCGCCCTGGAAGGGGAGCGGGCCTGGGTCTCTGGTCTACGACGCGACCAGGCATCCACTCGCCGCGACGTGCAGGTGGTGTCCTGGGACACCCAGTTCAACCTGGTGAAGCTGGCCCCCTTGGCCACCTGGGGAGAGGCGCAGATACTGGAGTACATCCGCGAGCACCAGGTCCCTTACAACCCCCTCTACGACCAGGGATACCTCAGCATAGGGTGCATCCACTGCACCCGCGCCGTAAAATCGGGAGAGGACCCTCGGGCCGGTCGCTGGTCTGGAACAGACAAAATCGAGTGCGGCATCCACCTGCCGGGAGATGGCTCCGCCAATCCCGTCGCACAGGAGACCACTGGAGGTAGCAGATAATGACTCAGAACAATCATCATTCCGCGAACGGCTTCGCGGACAGAGGATTCACCCTCTGGTTTACCGGGCTTTCAGGGGCGGGCAAGAGCACCATCGCCGAGAGGGTGTATCGCCACCTGAAAGAGGCGGGCATGAGGGTAGAGATACTGGATGGCGACGTAGTGCGCACCAACCTGAGCAAAGGGCTGGGGTTCAGCAAAGAGGACCGGGACACCAACATACGGCGCATCGGCTTTGTGAGCAAGCTCCTGAGCCGTAACGGGACTGTGGCCATCGTCGCCGCCATCTCGCCCTATCGTGAGGTGCGCGACGAGGTGCGTAGGGAGATTGGCGACTTCGTGGAGGTGTACGTTGAGTGCCCCCTGGAGGAGCTGGTAAGGCGCGACGTGAAGGGCCTTTACGAAAAGGCGATTCGCGGTGAGATAAAGAACTTCACGGGTGTGTCCGACCCCTACGAGGAGCCGTTGAACCCGGAGGTGGTGGTCAACACCCAGTATGAGAGTGTGGAGGAGAGCGTTTCCAGGGTGTTGGCCAGGCTTCAAGACCTGGGCTATCTACACGCTGACACCTCCAGGGAAGGCTCGTCCCGCACCGCCAGCGCCAGGAGAGGCGCATGATGGCAAAAGCGAAGAGCGGTGTGCAGTTCGGAGGCGCTCTCGTCGATGGCTATGCCAGGGGAGCGCAGGCCCAGGTGCTAAAAGAAGAAGCGAGGGGTTTCCCCCAGGTTGTCCTCAATGCACGGCAGCTTTCAGATGCCCACATGCTCACCCAGGGGGCCTTTAACCCTCTGGAAGGCTTCATGGGGCATGAGGACTACGCCTCTGTCGTCAGAGATATGCACCTGGCCGACGGCCGGCCCTGGCCCCTGCCTGTCACCCTGTCGGTGGACTCCCACCAGGCGGCTGGGTTTAAAGAAGGCACGCGGCTCGCCCTGTCCCAAGGGGGAGAAGAGGTTGTAGGAATCCTCTCCTTGGAAGAGAAGTACCGACGGGATAGGGAGGAGGAGGCCCAGAAGGTCTACCGCACCACGGACACCAAGCATCCTGGAGTGGCCAACCTGTACCAGGATGGAGACGTGCTCCTGGGAGGGAAAGTAACCCTGTTCCAGGAGCGTCCTCCGCTAGAGGAGGGGTGTTCACCTCACTACCGCACTCCGGCCCAGACCAGGGAGGCCATATCCAGGCTGGGATGGAGCACCGTGGTGGGCTTTCAGACCCGCAACCCGGTGCACCGTGCCCACGAGTACATCCAGAAGTGTGCCCTGGAGGCGGTGGACGGCCTGCTCCTTCATCCCCTGGTAGGGGAGACCAAGGGGGACGACATTCCCGCGCCCGTTCGTATGCGCTGCTACCAGGCGCTGCTGGAGGCGTACTACCCCCCTGGGCGAGTGCTCCTCTCCGTGCTGCCCGCCTTCATGCGCTACGCCGGCCCCAGGGAGGCTATCTTCCACGCCCTGGTGCGCAAGAACTACGGCTGCACCCACTTCATCGTGGGGCGTGACCATGCGGGAGTCGGCAACTACTACGGCCCCTACGACGCCCAGCACATCTTCCAGGAGTTCGAGCCTGGGGAACTGGGCATCGCGCCCCTCTTCTTCGAAAACTCCTTCTACTGCCGCCAGTGCCAGGGGATGGCCACGGAGAAGACCTGTCCTCATGGCAACGAGCACAGGGTGAACCTTAGCGGGACTCAGGTCCGGGCCATGCTGGCCAGGGGAGAGACGCCTCCGCTAGAGTTCACCCGCCCTGAAGTGGCCCAGGTGCTCATGGAGGCTGCCTCGGCGCGCTAGGTCAGCCCAGGTCTCTACCAGAAGGCCAGATCACATCTCACCGTTTGAAACGTGGATGAGATGACTGGGAGCGTACATCTCTCACACGACTATGGTGGAGACGGGGGAGAGTCGAACTCCCCGTCCAGAGAGATTCCCGCTAGAATATACTACAGGCTTGTCCAGTATCTGTTTCTCGCTCCAGAGGTCCCTACTGGCTAGGGCCACTGGGAGCCAGCCGATGACTCTTATGTCCTCCCTATCGGCGTGAGGAGGGGTAGCACCTCGATTTAATGTCGCCCACTCCCTGCCTTCGAGGAGAGGCAGAGGTGGACGTGGCAGCCCTAGTTAGGCTGCCAGGGCGAGTTGTTTTTCGCCAGTTACTTTTTGCCGCCGTGTTTACGAGGTTGACGGCACCTCGGCCTGCAATCCCGCGAGCTCACCCCCTGTCGAAACCACGCGTCCCCATGTCGCATTATACCATACTGGTTGCTGCTATCTCCTTAGCCCCTGGAGGCAGCGCGGACTGCACGTCCTATCTCCCGCTCCTGCTCCTTTTCGATAATCGCTTGGCGCTTGTCGTACAGCTTGCGCCCTCGGGCCAGACCTATCTGCACCTTGGCCACATGCCCCTTTATGTACACCCTTAAGGGTATCAGCGTAAGGCCCTTTTGGGTCGTGGTCCCCGCCAACTCTCCAATCTCCCTGGCGTGCAGGAGCAGCTTCCTGGGGCGAACAGGGTCGTGGTTATAGATGTTGCCCTGGGGGTACTGAGAGATGTGGGCGTTGAGCAGCCATGCCTCACCGCCTTCCACTCGAGCAAAGGCGTGTTGAATGTCCATCTGCGCGGCCCGCAGGGACTTGATTTCCGTGCCCGTGAGGACCAGGCCGGCCTCCACCGTCTCCAGAATATCGTAGTCGTGATAGGCACGGCGGTTTACGGCGATGACCCTGGAGTGGTCAGTGGCTTTGGAACGTTCTGCTCTGGGCATGGTTTGGGAATGCCTCCAGGGAGCCTCTTAGCGAGACGTGGCAGTGACCTGAGCGCCCAGGTACTCCAGTGCCCGCTCAAGCTGAGGGTCGTCGTACCCTGTGGCGCTTGCCGCCACCCAGACGTCTGGCTCCAGGCCATAACCTTCAATAAGACGCCCCTGGGGAGTGTACCAGCGGCCGATGGTGACGTACAGACCGGAGCCGTCGCTGAGGCGTTTGGGCTGGTTTACGCTGCCCTTTCCAAAGGTGGTTGTGCCTATAAGGACAGCCCTCTTATGGTCTTGGAGCGCTCCCGATAGCACCTCGCTGGCGCTGGCGCTGTGCCGGTTCACCAGCACCACCAGGGGGATGTCCTGGGCCAGCCCGCCAGGTTTCACCTTGTATTCGGTCCTCTTGCCATCTCCATCGGTGGAGTAGAGGACAAGGCCGTCCTTGAGGAACTGGCTAGCCACGTTTACCGCGGTGGAGAGGAATCCACCCAGGTTGTTTCTCACGTCCAGGACTATTCCCTGAGCCTCCTGTTTCCCCACCTCCTTCAGGATGTCCGCCAGGATTTCATCGGTGTCGTCGGCGAAGGTGTTTACCTTCAGATAGGCAACCTTTCCAGGCAGCATCTCCCAGCGGATGCTGTCCAGCTGGATGACGGCGCGAACGATCTCAATGAGAACGGGTTCTCGGACATCCTGATGCTGCACCAGCAAGCGGACTGAAGTGCCCTTTGGCCCCCGAATCTTGAGGACAGACTCCATGAGGCTCCATCCTTCGGTGCTGACCCCATCTATCTCCAGGATTACATCGCCGGCCTTTATTCCAGCCCTTTCCGCCGGGGTATTGGGCATCGGCTCTACGACGGTGACACGGGCGTCCACCAGGTCGACACGAGCGCCAATCCCCTCGAACTTGCCCTGGCTATCCTCCACGTATAGCTGGTACTCGTGGGGATCCAGGAAAGAGGTGTAAGGGTCTCCCAGGGTGTCCAGCATGGCCTCTATGGCAGCATTGCTGAGGACATTAGGGTCTGCTTTACCTTCTCCATCCAGGGGGACGTCCAGCATGGCGTTCATAGCCGCCTGGCTGAGGGCGCTGGCGTCCAGGTTGCCCTTTTCTACGAAGTCCTGGGACAGACTGTACCAGACCTCAAGAATGGTGTTCTTTTCAGGAGACACGGCAATCTCGGAGAGACTGCTCCATAGCTGCACCACGGCGGCTATATCGGGTGGAGGGGTAGGGGTGGGCGGATTGGATGCGACGCGAAGAGGCCCACACGCCGTCCCCATGGCCATCAAGACCAGTAGCAGCAGAGCTAGAAAAAAGGTGGGCCTGTAGTGCAAGGGTTTCATAATGGAGTCACCATACCAACCATGCAGTAATTCTAACATACTGCTGTGGTTGCCACAGACTCCAAACGCCGTATAATATCGACAGCAGGAGAGCAGGGTTTGACAATCAAAAGGGGGTGAGAACTGTGGATGTTACCGAAGCCATCGCCCGGATTCTGAAATCGGAGGGTGTGGAGTGGATGGCTTGCTTCCCCTCTACCCCACTCATTGAGGCGGTTGCCAAGCAGGGAATTCGACCTATTTCGTTCCGCCAGGAACGCGGCGCGGTGATGGCAGCCGACGGCTTCAGCAGAATGAGCGACCGCCAACGGTTTGGCGTGGTCGCCGTGCAGGACCAGGCCGGCGCCGAGAATGCCATGGGCGGCATAAGCCAGGCCTTTGCAGACAACGTGCCCATACTGGTACTCCCCCGCGGCTCAAGCCTGGAGCGCACTGCCGTGCGTCCTTACTTCTCCGCGGTTAAAACCTACCAGAGCATCGCAAGGCAGGCAGAAACCATCATACGGCCTGACATGGTGAGCGATATCATGCGCAGGGCCTTTCACGCCCTCCGCAACGGTCGCCCCGGCCCGGTGGTGGTGGAGATGCCTTCCGACGTCTGCAGTCAGGAGGTCCCGGAGGAGGGCCTGAAGTACCACTCTCCAAAGGTCTCCATACAGATGCCGTCCACCTCCGATGTCAAGGACGCGGTCAGAGTCCTGCTGGGTGCCAGGAGGCCCGTGATATGGTCGGGGATGGGAGTCCTCCTGGCCGGTGCCACGGCAGAGCTGAGGGAGCTGGCGGAGCTTATCGAGGTCCCGGTCTATACCACCATGCCCGGCAAGTCGTCCATGGATGAGCGCCACCCCCTGGCCCTTGGCGGAGGCAGCAGCGCGACCACATTGGCCGCGCTGCAGTGGCTCCAGGAGTCGGATGTGCTCTTCGCGATAGGCTCCAGCATGACCAGGACTGGCTATGGACAGCCCATCCCTTCTGGGAAGGTCATCATCCACAGTGTCGCCAGCCTGGAGGACATCAACAAGGACTTCGCGGTGGATGTCGCGCTCCCCGGCGACGCCAGGGCAACCCTCCAGGCAATGATTGCGGAGGTGAAAGCACAGCTTGGCGAAAACGGCCGCAAAGGTGAGACCGGCGTGCCGGCCCAGGTGTCCCAGGTCAAAAAGAGGTGGCTGGAGGCATGGATGCCGCTCCTCACCGACAACCAGGAGCCTATCAACCCCTACAGGGTGATCTGGGAGCTGAACCAGAACCTTGACCTGGAGAACAGCATAGTTACCCACGACGCCGGCTCCCCCCGTGACATGATGATGCCGTTCTTCATGGCAACAGCGCCTCACAGCTACATCGGCTGGGGCAAGTCGACCCACCTGGGCTACGGCATTCCCCTCATGATTGGCGCAAAGCTGGCCAAGCCGGACAAGTTCTGCCTGAACTTCATGGGCGACGCCGCCTTTGGCATGTCCGGCCTGGACATCGAGACCTCAGCGCGCGCTGGCGTGCCCATCACCACCATCGTGGTGAACAACGGCGGTATGGCTACCTACCCGGGCGGATTTCCCACGGCGCGCGAAGTGTACGGCGTCTCACACATGTACGGCGACTACGCCAAGATTGCCGAGGGCATGGGGGCCGTCGGCATCACCGTCATCAAACCGTCGGAGATAGCCCCCGCCCTCAAGAGAGCGCAGAGACTGAACGCAGATGGCAAGACTGTCCTGCTGGACGTGCACACCCGCTTCGCGAACCAGAGGTCGCCCAGGGATATGTAATCAACCAGCGCTGGGGCCTGCTTTGCCCGGCGGAGTAAAGGAGGACAGGGAGTTGGCAGTATTCAAAGTGGTGGCTCAGAGGCGTCCAGGCGTCACTTCTGACGCTGGTGGCGACTACTACGATTTTGAGATGGAGTCCCTGGCTCCCATGGACGCGGAGATTGTCGAGGTCTCCGGAAGCACCGAAAACGAGTTCATAGAGGCCGCGCGGGACGCCGACGCCATCATCGCCGGCGGACGCCGCATCACCGAAAACATCATAAACAACCTCCAACGCTGCAAAATCATAGCCCTGGGCAGCGTGGGCGCGGACTCGGTGGACGTAGCTGCCGCGACCCAACGCAACATACCAGTGACCAATGTGCCAGACGTATTCATAGAAGAGGTCGCCGACCACACCATGATGATGATACTGGCGGCCTTTCGTCGTCTCACCGTTCTGGACCGTCTGGTAAAAGAGAATCGCTGGAGCGAGGCGCGGCTGCTACCGGCACAGCTCCCAAGGCTTATGGGCCAAACCCTGGGATTTGTGTCCTTTGGTCACGTCGCAAGAGCCACCGCGCTGCGGGCCAGAGCCTTCGGCGTCCACATGCTGGCCTACGATCCGTACATCGAAGAACTGGTCATGTCCGACTACGGCGTCGAACCCGTCGGACTCGCCGAGCTTCTTCAGCGCTCAGACATACTCTCCATGCACGCCCCATCCACACCGGAAGTCCATCACATGCTCACCGAGGAGCACTTCAGGCTGATGAAGCCCACCGCTCTTTTCATCAACAATGGTCGTGGGCCGACGGTGGACGAACCTGCGCTGATCAAGGCCCTGGAAGAGGGCTGGATAGCGGGCGCGGCCCTGGATGTGCTTGAGCAGGAACCGCCCGATCCGGAGAATCCCCTGCTGTTCATGGAGAACGTGATACTCACTCCTCACGTCGCGTCGGCATCAACCAGGATGAGGCCGGTGACGCGCAGGCGGGTAGGGCAGGAGATAGCGCTGGTTCTGAGCGGACGCTGGCCCAGGTCGTGTGTTAACCCCTCTGTGCTGGAGAAGACCACGCTGAAACGATGGCAGCCGTACTCCATGGAAAGAGGCCCCAACTCGTAATAGCCCACGGGCAGTTCAACCCGCTCGAACCAACTCTAACCGTCTGCTGAAAAAAGGAGAACCAATGAAGGTCATCAAAATCAGTGACGTCCCCAAAGAGGTGGCAGGCACCTCATCATTCGTGGGAGGGCCTGTGACACGGCAGACGCTGATTGGCCCCCAGGGAAGCCCCTTCTTTAATATGGCGGTGGTGAACTTCAGCCCTGGCGCACGAAACAACCTCCATGTCCACGCCAGCGACCAGATCCTGATTGTCACCGCCGGCCAGGGCATCGTCGCAACGGAGGTTGAAGAGCACATGGTCGGCGTCGGCGATGTGATTCACATCATGGCTGGTGAAAAGCACTGGCACGGCGCGACTAGGGACTCGGCCTTCTCTCACATCACCCTCACCGCACCGGATAGCAGGAGTGAGCAGACCCCCAGGTAGCCGCTCTGGCGCGGTATCTTGAAGCTATTGCGAGGTGTGCGCTATGAATGTAACCCAAGCAGGACGAGAGGTGGCTCAAGCCGGGCTGAACGCGTTGCTACAGAGCTAGACCTGGCCGCATGACTCCACCCCTATGACTTTCAATGAAGGCTTCCTCCTGCTGATACGCTGGTTCCACGCCCTGGCGGCGGTGACCTGGGTGGGAGGGAGCCTGTTCTATGTCCTGGTCCTTCGACCCCAGCAAAGAAGGGCCGGAAATCAGGGAACCCTGGTAGGGCCGGAGGGGCTGGCCGAGTTTCGCGGGCTGGTGGATACCTGCATGGCCGTCCTTCTGGTGACGGGGGCCATCCTCCTCTTCGACCGCATAACGGATGCCTCCACCACGCCGGCGTACATGGTAATCGTGAGCATCAAGATAGGGCTGGCCCTGTGGATGTTTGCCATTGCCCGGGGCAGATGGCAGCGACGGAGGTCAACCCAGGCACAGCCTGCATCCACACCTGCCACCCGTCGGGGGCTTCTTGCCAGAGCCGTAGCTTTTATGTCGGGGGTCAACATGACGGTTGTCCTGGGGATAGCCGTGTTCCTTCTCTCCGACCTGCTGGCGTTCCTTTTTGAGAAGGGGTTGACAGGGAGGTAAGCAAGAGTCAATATACACTTCGGTTTGAGCTAAAGAGTACCGAGAGAGCCATGAAAAAAGACCTGCTGGATATTCTGGCCTGCCCCCTTTGCAAAAGTCCCCTGACCCTGACGGTGGAGGAGGAGAATGGCGTCGAGGTTGTGCGGGGCGCGCTCCATTGCAAGAGATGCCAGGAGAACTACCCCATCGAGGACTCCATCCCCAATCTCCTTCCACCTAACCTGCGCGCCTAGCAGGGCGTACCCCTTCGGCTTCGCTCTGGGTAGGCTCTGGGCTTCGCCCCTCTGCACTCCCTTCTTCCGCAGCCGCTAAGGGTTAAAGCCACCTTCTTTAGAAGAAGACAGTGGCCCCCACATCACCACCTCTTCTTTCCCGGATACGTCCGCCAGCAGCTCCGCTATGGTCTTCCCCAGCAAGGGGTGAGCAAGGCCAGGGGCGATTTCGGCCAGGGGCACCAGGACGAAGGCCCTCTCCGCCATGCGGGGATGGGGAATCTGGAGGCCTGGTATGTCTATCACTTCGTCCCCGTATAGCAGGATGTCCACGTCTATGCTCCTGGGGCCGTATCGAAACGTGGGCACTCGCCCCAGCTCACGCTCCACTCCCTGGGCCAGCTTCAACAGCTCTTGCGGGCTCAGGCGAGTCTCCAGCGCACATACCATGTTTAGAAAAAGGGGCTGAGACGTGTATCCCCACGGCTCGGTCTCATAGACCAAGGAGAGAGCGACAAGAGAGGTATTCTTGCCAAGGAGGGAGACAGCTCTTCGCAGGTTGTCCTCTCGGTCTCCCAGGTTGGAGCCAAGGCACAGGTAAGCAGTGACCATCTTCACGTAGGAGACGGTGGCCTCTGCCATCCCCGTATGATGGCGTCGCTCATGCGGGCCACCCTGGTCATGGCCTTCACGTCGTGGACTCGCACCATGTCTGCTCCGTGGGCAATGGCCAGAGCCACGGTGGCCGCGGTGCCTTCCACCCTCTCCTCCACGGGCAGACCCAGGACCAGGCCTATGGTGGACTTGCGAGATGTTCCGACCAGGAGAGGCAACTCCAGGGCCTTGAGCTCCTCCAGCCTGCGCAGAATCTCCAGGTTGTGCTCAGCCGTCTTGCCAAAGCCTATGCCGGGGTCCAGGATGATGTCCTCCCTGGGGACACCAGCGTCCAGCGCCTTCTCCACGCTGGCCCTCAGGCTCGCCAGCACCTCCGGCACCAGGTCTGTGTAACTGGTGCCCACTTGGTTGTGCATCAGAACAATGGGCACGCCTTCCCTGGCGGCCAGTACGGCCAGAGAAGGGTCGTGTTTCAGACCCCAGACGTCGTTGAGCATAGCGGCGCCCGCGGCCAGGGCATCCTGGGCCACCTCGTACTTGTAGGTATCTACGCTGATGGGGATGTGGAGCCTTGAGGCCAGCAGCCGTATCACGTGGATAACCCGCCGCCTTTCCTCGGAAGCGTCCACCGTCGTCGAGCCTGGGCGGGTGGACTCACCCCCCACGTCGATGATGTCCGCGCCCTCCTCCTGGAACCTCAGAGCCTGCTCCAGGGCAGCCTCCGCGTCGTACCCCAGGCCATCGCCGGAGAAGGAGTCGGGGGTCACGTTGACAATCCCCATCACATAGGTGCGTTTTCCCCACTCCAGCTTCATGGAGCCGCAACGGGTCACGCCGACTCTGGAAGAGAAAACCATGGCCTGCTCCTTTGAATCAAGTCCATTCTACCAGAGTACAGGTACGGGGCGAGCCACGCCTCCTCCATGCTCCGGCCAAAAAGCAGCCCAAAGTGATGCACCAGGCGCAGGGCCACCTCATCCAGGGGTACGGGCGCTCCCAGGAGCCTCTCCATGGAGGTGACGGCCATGCCCCGAATGCCGCAGGGCACGATGTGCTGGAAGTAGGACAGGTCCGGGTTTACGTTGAGGGCGAAACCGTGGGTGGTTATGCCCCGGCTGATTTTGACTCCTATGGCGGCAATCTTCTCATGCCCTACCCAGACACCAACGAGACCGTCCTCTCGATGGGCATCCACCCCCAAGTCCATCAGGGTATGGATGACGATGTCCTCCAGGGTGTGAACGTAAGCCACCGGCCCTCCCAGGGGTCGCACGTCGACGATGGGATAAGCCACCATCTGCCCCGGCCCATGGTAGGTGACCTCGCCGCCGCGATCTACCTGACACACCTGGACTCCCATCCGTTCCAGGGCTGCCTCTCCCACCAGCACGTCTGAAAGCTTGCCACGGCGTCCCAGGGTATAGGTGTGCGGGTGCTCCAACAGGACAAGGGTGTCGGGGAGAGAGCCGTTTTCTCTCCGCCGGGCGATGGCTTTCTGGAGCTCCCACGCCTCCAGGTAGTCCGTTATGTCCAGCCGAGTGAAGAGACAGGTCTGCATGATAAAATCGTCATGCTGAACGAAGTGAAGCATCTGGCGGGGAGGCAACCCCACCACCAGATTCTTCGTCCCGACCCGTCGGGACTCAGAATGACATTTATAGCGGCTCTCTGATTCACCCCGCTAGACCTCCTGCATGAAATAGACATCCGGCTGGCCCTTGACCCCGGCCTTCTGCATGGCCTCACGCATGTCATCAGACGCTGCGAACTTCCGAGCCTTCTCCAGTTCCTCCCACTCCGTGAGGACAAATACCTCAAAAGGATCGTTGCCGCTGCGGAAGACCTGTGTAGCTGTGCAACCGGCAGCTTTGCGAGCCGCTTCGTGCTCCTTGAATACAGGCCTCCACTTGGCATAGCTTTCCACGTTCATCCTAACAAGCATGTGTGCCATGGCATATCCCTCCGTTCATCTGATATCGGGCACAGCCATGTGCCCCCACGATGAAGGTAGTGGCCGCATCGTGGACAAGCCTGATTATGTATCATGGCGACCATCGGTGGCAAGGGCGTCGGATATGATGTCATTCTGAGCGAAGCGAAGAATCTAAGACTTTCACCTAAGTCCCTATTGCATTGGGACGCCTCCAGATTGCTTCGTCGCAATGACAACTCGTAGGGCATTAGCGAGGACACCTTACTAGCTTCCCCGCCTCGCGGATGCTTCCCGGGCCTCTCGCTGGGCGCGGGTCTCCCGCGGCCAGGAGCGCTTCTTCGCGTCGGTGACGTGGACGGTCAGCTTGCCGAAGGTGTCAATCTCCATCTCCACCGTATCGCCGTCCTGGAGAGGCCCCAGACCTCGGTGGTGGGTGCCCGTGGATATCACGTCGCCCGGCTCCAGAGTGGTAATCCATGAAACCCACTCCAGCGTCTCGGGAATCTTGTGAGCCATGTCGCTGGTGCTGTACTCCTGCCTCAGCTCCCCCTGGACGCTCAGGCGAACCATCAGGTCGTGGGGGTCAGCCACCTCGTCGGCCGTGACCAGGGCGGGGCCCATAGGGCCAAAGGTGTCCCAGGACTTGCCTATGAAAAAGCTGTCCCCCGCGGGGCCGGCCCCTCGACAGGAGACATCAATGAAATTGACGTACCCGAAGATGTGCTTGTAAGCGTCTCTGGCCTTTATGGCGCTGGCCCTCTTGCCTATGACCACCCCCAACTCCGCCTCGTGCTCAAAGATAGTGGCCGGAGCGTCTGGAAGCACGACGGTATCTCCGTTGCCGATGACGCTGCTAGAGGACTTGTTGAAGGCGTTGATGGGCGGGGGGGTTGCATGTGTACCGCTTTCCATGTAGTTCACGGCCATGCACACCAGGCGAGGTGGACGGGGGAGAGGCGCTCGGAGGCGTACCCGGCTTACAGGGACGCCCAGGGAGGTGCGGGCAAGCAGCTCCAGAGCACTCCGATACCTGTCAAAACCCTCGATGAGGCGGCTTATCAACGCCTGAGGTGTGCGATGGGGAATCCTTCTAGTCACCGAGGAGGCGTCTATTACCGTGTCTCCCAGGAGGACTCCCAGGCGGAACTCTTCACCGTACAGCACCAACTTCATATTGACCTCCTTGTTCTGTATGTGGCATTATGCCACGAGCCACAGAAACCTGGTATCCTCCCCCACAGCCTATCTCTTCACATCCAGGGGGATGCCCAGGTCCGCGGCCACTTCCTCCAGGGACTGGTAGGTGGGCAGGTCCAGGGGGATACCATTGGCAAGGCGGTCTCGCTCCGCCTCCCACTCCGGCTCGCCGTGGACGTAGACGCGCTCCCAACCAGGCAGCTTCTCCGCGCTGCGGATAATGTGGAACATCTCATCCATCTCCTCTTTGAACTCCTGGACGGGGCGGAAGCCATCTATCCGCAACGCCCCGAAGAAGTGGCCCGTGTTGGACGCGGAGTCTGCTGAGCGTGACTGCTCACCAGGGGTCTCGGGAGTCAGCTTGAACGAGGTGGCCCCTACTGCCGCTCCGGACAGGACGCCTGAGAGGATATCCACCAGGAGCATAAGGCCGTAACCTTTGTGTCCGCCGGTCTCCTTAAGTCCGCCCAGGGGAGGGATGTAGCCGCCACCATGCCGCTCGGCGGGATTGGTGGAGGGAACCCCGTCACGGTTAATGACCCAGCCCAGGGGCACTGGATGTTTGCGCCTCTGGGCAATCTGAAGCTTCCCAGCAGCCACGACGGTGGTGGCGAAGTCCATCACAAAGTCCGGCGGCGTCCTGGTGGGGGCCGCCACCGCGATGGGATTGGTGCCGAAGAAGCCGGTGCGTCCCCCAGTGGGAGGGGTAGTCCCTCCGCTGCCCACGTTGGTCATGCAGAAGCCGATCATGTCGTGCGCCAGGGCCATCCGGGCGTAGAATCCGGCTATTCCAAAGTGGGAGCTGTTTCGCACCGAGACGAAGCCAGCTCCAGTGGCCTGGGCCTTGCGAATGGCCACCTCCATGGCTCGCCGTCCCACTACCATTCCCAGGCCGTGAGCGCCATCCACCAGGGCGGTGGAAGGCAGCTCGTGGACGACCACCACCTCCGGGTTGGGCTGAACAGCCCCACTCTTGAGTCGAGCCACCACACCGGACAGACGCGGCACCCCGTGGGAGTCGATGCCGTAGATGTCCGACTTGACCAGCACCTCTGCCGCGTCGCGCGCGTTGGCATCTGTTAGCCCCAGAGTGGTGAAGACGGCGACGACGAACTGCTCCAGTCGTCGGGCATCAACTAGCACGTACTCTCCATCTGTTTTTATGGGCAACTTGCACCTCCCTTCGGCAAACATCCCTTTGGCAAACATCACCCCAGGCTTTCAGCCACCGCCTGAGGTCTCCTCAACAGGTACGCAAGGGGGACAGCCGGCACCACTGTTGCCACGGTGATGTAGATGGCCACGTCGTAAGACCCCGTGGTGTCAAAGACCCAGCCATAGAAGACCGGCCCTATCACTCCTGCAAAAATGGCACCGCACTGCATCAGCCCCTGGAGAGCACCAAAGGCTCGCGCACCAAAGAGCTGCATGATAAGAAAGGGCCTGAGGGGTATGGTGCCTCCAAAGCCGACCCCAAAGAGCAGAACGAAGATGCCCAGCAGCCAGATTTGCGAAGCACCGGCCATGGCGAGGAGAAGCAGAGCCAGAAGATGGAGCAACACCAGCCCGCTCAAGATAATCCTGTAGTCGACCGTATCCATCAGGACACCCGCACCCATACGACCGATGCCGCTGAGCAGGAACATCAGGCCCATGATACTGGCCGCCTGAGCAGTGCTGTAGTTCAGGTCCTCCAGCAAGGGAATCAGGTGAACCATGAGGCCACTGATACCCACCGACAGGAAAGCAAACAGGACCGTGAGAACCCAGAAATCTCGGGTACGCATAGCCTGAGCCACGGTAAATCCATTGGAAGCCCCTTCAACAGCCAGATTAGGTGCTTCCGCCTCACGGTTATCTGCTTTCCGAGGTGCATCTCCGTCCGGGAGGTAGCCGTATGGCTCCGGCCTGGAGCGCGCCACCAGGGCCAGGGGCACTCCCACAATCCACACGCCAATGCCCATCAACACCAGGGACATGCGCCAGCCCAGCCATCCCTCCATGATGGCCGCTACCACCACAAAGGGACCACCCACCACCGGCCCCAGCATGGCAATGCCCAATGCTCGACCCCGCAGCCTGTGGAACCAGTTGGCAACGGCCGTAGTCCACGAAACGCCGTGGGAAGCACCGCTCGTCCCTGTGGAAGCGATGATAAAGGCCACATAGAACGTCCAAAGTGAGTTGACGTAGCCCAACATGACCATCCCCGCTCCACCCAGTATCACGCCCAGCAGTATGACGGCCCTGGGGCCCCACCGGTCTACCAGAAAACCGATGACCGGCGCCAGCAGACCGGACTCCAGTTGACGGATGGAGAATGCCCCAGAGGTGAGTGCCCGACTCCAGCCAAACTCATGAAGAATGGGAAGGAAGAACACCTGAAAGCCCTGGAAAAACACTACGGACAGATAGAAGTTAAGACCAACGCTGGCAGCTACAATGTACCAGCCAAAGAAAATCCTCTTCTTCACAGGCATCGAACCTCTAGGTTCGCTTTGCTGTCCAACCCGTCCTGAGCTCAGATGAGTAATCGGGGGCAGAGGCAGTCGCATCAATAGAGCGTACCACCGATAACCCATTGTGTAAACGTGGCGCGTGTGCTCGGTGTGCAAACGTAGACAGCAGACCCTCCACAGCTCTTGCCTGTTGCAGCCTCAAGTGAGATTCGCGCTACCGGCCTGCACCACCCGCGATGGCGGGTATGAAGTGAATCTCGCTGTCCTCTTTGACGCGCTCCAGCATACCCAGGTTGGCCGCTTCACCATCGACGATCACCGCCAGGCCGGGACTGATGGCGTCTCCGTGACACAGCTCGTCCCTGATGCCCGGAAACTGCCTCTCCAGGTTGTTCACCACCTGGCGTAGAGTGTCGCCGGCGACCCGCACCTGCTCCCGCCCACCGGTTAGCCTCTGCATTCCTGTTGGAATCCACACTACTGGCATAGCTGCCTTTCCCTCGTACCCTTTGTTAATCTCACCCATGATAATGTACCACAGAGAAGCAGGCTCCGACCAATCCAGCAACCGATCCTCCAACACCCCTTGACAACGTGTTACAAGACTTGTAGAATTTCCAGAAATCTTGAAATATCTAGGTATTGTGAAATCTTGAGTAAATCACAAGCACTCCCATCTGACATACAGATATCCAGAGAGCACCTGCTAAAACAGGCTGTGGACATCCTCGCGGAGGTCACCAGCTCCGGTCCATACACAATTTCGCCGGAGTGGCTCACCCTGGACCTGAGCACGCCGCAGATCCGAGCGCTCTTTCTTATACTTCAAGAGGGGTCCCTCCGCATGAGCAGGCTGGCCTCTGCCCTGGACGTATCCGTGTCCAGGGCCACCGGGCTGGTGGACCGTCTGGTGGAGAAAGACCTGGTGAGTCGCTGGCCTGACCCGGACGACCGTCGCTCGGTGCTATGTGCCCTGACAGAAAAGGGGAAAGAGTTGGCTCAACGGCTCTCGGCTGCACGGCGTTCCCGGTGGGAGGAAAGGCTAGCACCCCTCTCTCAGGCCGAGCTGAAAAAGGTGTGCAAGGCCATGGAGCTGGTCCGCAGCGCCATCCGGCGGGGGACGCCTGCTCCAGAGTCCCTCACGGTAGATACCGTGCGTCGCTAGTTAGTGTGTCCCGTGCTCTCACAAAAGACAATCCAATCCATGTCTATGTTCAATAGTTGAAATGAATATCACCATGAGGAGTCATTGATGCAACCGCCCATCCGAGACGAGGCAACAAAGGAGATAGCAGCAAACCCAATCATTGTGCCCAAGGACGGGGTTCCCCAAGGGAGCAATGACGGCCGGCCGATGGGTAGTGGCCCAGGCATGGAGATGGGCGGCATGGGGCATGGGGGAGGAGGCGCAGCTCCCGTTTCTTTGAGCACTTTGCGCAACCTGAACACCTTTGCCTCTTTTAAGAATCGAGTCTTCCTGCTCTACTACGGAGCCATGGCAGGCCAGATGGCCGCCATGAACATGGAGATGCTGGCCCGCTCCCTCTTGGTCTACGATATGACGGGGTCAGGTACCATCCTGGGGGTGATGACCCTGGCCGCCTCCCTTCCCCAGCTCTTCTTCTCCCTCTTTGGGGGAGTCCTGGCCGACCGGGTTCAGAAGAAGTACGTCCTCATAGGGGGCATGTTAGGTTCGGCTGCAATAACCGGCGGAATTGGCCTGTTTCTTGCCATCGGCTTCATAGGCGTGGAGCAACCTAACCGCTGGTGGGTCCTGGTAGTAGCGGCTTTTGTCAAAGGGACCTTCCAGGGCATCATGATGCCCTCTCGACAGGCCATAATCCCCGAGATCGTTGGACGAGAGCAGCTCATGAACGCCGTGGCCCTGGGCAATCTGGAGATGAACATCAACCGTCTGGTGATGCCCGCGATCTCCGGCTTCATCATTGAGTTGTTCGGCTATGAAGCGGCCTACTTCTTTATGACGGCCATGTACCTTGTGGCGGCGACCTTCGCATTCCTCATGCCACGCACAGGCACCATGAGCCTCAGAGGTCGGGGGGCACTGGTAGACATAAAAGAGGGCCTGGTGTATGTCCGCCACGAGGCCACTCTGCTCATCATCCTGGGCGTAACCTTCGTTGTTGTATTCCTCTCTATGCCCTACTCGCAGCTATTGCCGGTTTTCACCAAGGACATTTTCAAGGTGGGGGCTGGAGGGATGGGTGTGCTCCTGAGCGTCTCGGGCGTTGGCGCCCTGGTTGCCTCCCTGGTTTTTGCCTCCCTGCCCAACAAGAGGCGAGGGGTCATGTTCCTGTGGGGCAGCCTCCTCCTGGGACTGGCCCTGGTGGGATTCTCCTTCTCCAGCTACTGGTTTCCATCTCAAGCCTGGCCCCTGGCCCTGGGGTTCATTGTGGTCGTAGGCATAGGCCAGACGGCCCGAATGACCCTGGCCAACGCCCTGCTCCAGTACTACGTACAGGACGAGTATCGCGGCCGGGTGATGGCCCTCTACATGATGGACTTCGGTCTTACCAGTCTGGGAGTTTTCATCGCTGGAATCATGTCGGATGAGATAGGAGTCCGTGCGACCATCGGCGGGATGGCGGCGATGCTAGCCGTCTTCTGCGTGTTCGCCATTGCCTTCATCCCCAGGCTGCGCAAGCTGGACTAGCACACCCTACTACCGAAAGGAACTGAATAGTTACCATGATGCACGAAAGCACCAGAACGGGACAGGACACAACCCTTGGGAAGGAGGACGGCCGCGTGGAAACCGCGACTGTCTCCACGACGCAAACGCAGTGGAAGGCGCCGCCCCACTGGCTCCCTCCCACCTTCCAATCGCTGGCCTACAGGAACTTCGTATTCCTGTGGTTGGGCCAGATGAGCAACTCCCTTTCCCTGTGGATGGACATGATAGCCCGGCCCGCCCTGGTGATAGCCATGACCGGCTCCGCCGTCCAGTTGGGCCTCATAGCCCTGGCACGAGGCCTGCCCATGACACTCCTGGCTCCTTTCGCAGGCGTGCTGGCGGACCGCTTTGACCGCCGTCTCCTGATGCTCATCTCCAAGGGCACTAGCCTGGTCCTCAATGTCGCTTTTGCAGTGCTTATCGTCACCGGGACCGTGGAGATGTGGCACGTCTACGTCACCGCCATCCTGAAAAGCCTGGCCAACGCCTTTGACCAGCCGGCCCGCCAGGCCCTGCTGCCAGCCATGGTGCCGCCCAGGCTCCTGGTCAATGCTGTAGCCCTTAACCAGGGGAGTATGCAGATGGTCCGCATCCTGGCTGCCTCGGTCGCAGGTTTCCTCATCGCCGGCTGGGCCTTTGCCTTTAGCTTTGAGGATAAAGACCCTCGCGCCTTTGGAGGCGTGTACCTGGTGGGGGCCATCACATACGTTATCGCTGTGACTGCCACCTACCTGCTCAGGGTGCCGCCGGAGGGGCGTGTTGCCCGGACGGCGGAACCCTGGCTCGCCACCATGATGGAGGGGTTCCGTTTCGCCTGGCGCAGGCCGGTGATCATAGGCATCCTGGCCCTCTTCGGAGTGCTGGCCCTCTTCGCCATGCCGTACAACCAGGTCTTCGTGCCCTGGTTGGCCTTGGAGGTAATGAAAATCGGTGCCGAAGGCATGGGATTGCTCATGGCCTTATCGGGTGTAGGCTCTCTGGTCGGCGCCCTGTTCCTGGCCACCTTTGGGACGCGCCTGCGGCACCGGGGCATAATAATCCTGGTGGGCATGGTGCTGATGGGGTTTGCCCTGGTAGGATTGGGCCTGACCTCCGTTCTTCCCGTATCGGTGGTCTGGGGCGCAACAATAGCACTCCTGCCCGCCGTCATGATTATCCTTATAGGCCTGGGCCAGACCACCATGAACACCCTGAAAAACGCCATCCTGTTTGAGATTACTCCCAACGAGGTCCGTGGGCGGGTGTTCAGCATCCAATCCCTGGACCGGGGGTTTACAACCCTGGGCGGCTCGGTGGCAGGTTTCACCATAGCACTCATTGGTGGGCCTTTGGCCGTGGTCGTCTTCGGCGCTCTCATGATAGCAGGAACGATGGGGGTAGGCGCAAAAGTTTCGGCACTGCGTAGGGTGGACTGAGCCGCGTCGGGAGGTTAGCTGGTACTTACTTGTAAAAAAGGGCGTCATAATCAACCGCTCGTGGTAAGCCCCGATTCCACTCCGTTCCATACGGAGTGGAATCGGACCTGGTTTACCCCTTCGTTAAACTCAGCGCAGGCTCTGAGCGAAGCATGTCCTGAGCAAGGCCGAAGGGCCGAAGGGAACCATGAGCGACTCACCCTTCGACAAGCTCATGGTGAGAGGGGTGGGGTGCTTCTGCGTGTGCGACGACTAATGATAGCGGGTACAGTCTTAACGGGATGCGTGTGGGAGACGCCCCACGGCATACAGCACCTTGAACCGGCCGGTGGGTGCTTCGACTGAAATGGGCATCAGCGCCCCTGGCTCGGCCTGGCCCTCTGGCAACCCCTGGGCAGGCTCTGGACTCAGCTCTGCTGGCAGGGGAACGAGCCTTCCGTAGAAAATCCGTTTGAGCCACTCTTTGCCCTTCATGCTCTTTGGGATGAGATGGAAATAGACGGCGGTGCGTTTGATCAGAGAGACCGCCTTTCGGGAGAGGGAGTCTGTGGTGGTGGGGAACGCCCCGAAGAGCTCCGTCTGGAACCCGTGCTCTGTGAGGAGGGCGAACAGCTCAGGCGCGGAGTGGTAGGCGGTGCTGAAGGGACTTGGGTTAAAGTCCGACCAGCTTTTGTTGGCCGTGCACACGATGAGCATCCCGTGCTCCCTCAGCACCCGCTTACATTCGTCCAGGAACCTGCCTGGCTCCGGCAGGTAGTAGATGGCTTCGTAAAGAAGGGCCACGTCAAAGCTGCGGTCGGCGAAGGGTAGGGCATGGGCGTCCAGGTGCACGACTCCCACCCTTCCCCGGTAGGTGTGCTGGGCCGCTCTAATCATGTTCGCGTCGAAGTCGCCGCCGACCACACGCCGTGCCTTTTGCGCCAGGTATCCCAGCCCTACCCCTGGGCCGCAGCCCACCTCCAGCACGTCCCTGTCCTGGGAGTGCTGGGTGGCCAGAGAGTAGCGGGTCACCACCATTTGCAGTGCCTCGCTGGTTATAAGGTCGCCCGGGTTCTCCGTTACTGCTGTGTACTCTGCGGGCATTGAATCTCCCGTGGTGTAATAGCGCTGGGCAAGGGCCTTTTGCTTGGTTCCGAATATACCATGTCATTCTGAGGGAGCCCCGACACATCGGGACGACTGAAGAATCTAGACCCTTCGCTTTGCTCAGGGTGACAAAGGAATAGTATCCTCATTTCTGAGAGCGGCCTAGTAAAAACCTCGTACGGCTTCGATGACGTACTCCACGTGCTCATCGGACAGGTCGGGGTGCATGGGCAACATCAGCGCGCCTTTGAACATACTCTCTGTTCTTGGCAGCCTGTAATGGGTCAGGCCCAGGGCCTGGAACTGGTGTACCCCCTTACCGCCCCAGGGAATCATGGTCTCGACGCCCTGGGCGGTCAGATGAGCGCGCAGCTCATCCACCCTCTCGGCCTCGATCTCGTAGTTCTGGTACACGTCGAAGTAGGGGCCTTCATCCAGGGGAGGCGGGGGCAGGAGCACTTGCGTCAGGTGTCCAAGCCCGTCTTGATAGGCGCGGGCGATCTCCCTCCTTCTGGCTATCCAGCCTGGCACCTGCCTGAGCTTGACGTCTAGCATGGCGGCATGAAGGTTGTCCAGGCGGCAGTTGAAGGACCAGCCCGCAACCTCTCCATCTGGCTTGCGCCCGTGGTTGCGGAGAAGGGTGATCTTCTCTGCAATCTCGCCGTCGTTGGTAGCTACCGCCCCGCCATCGCCGAACGCGCCCAGGAGCTTGGCGGGGTAGAAGCTGAAGCATCCCGCTAGGCCGAAGGCCCCGGCTTTGGTTCCATGGAAAGACGCCCCGATGGCCTGGGCAGCGTCTTCAACTACCAGGAGCCCATATGCATTGGCAAGGGACATGAGCTGGCCCATGTCACACACTCTGCCATTGAGATGCACGGGCATTATGGCCTTGGTGCGGGGAGTGATGGCCGGCTCGACACAGCTCACGTCCATGTTGTGGTCCTCGCCTATGTCCACCAGAACCGGCGTTGCACCGGCGTGATGTATGGCGGCGGCAGTGGCCACCATGGTGTGGGACACGGTGATTACCTCATCGCCAGGGCCGATTCCTGCGGCGCGCAGGGACAGGTGCATGGCATCTGTGCAGTTGCTCACGCCCACCGCGTGCTTGACGCCGATGAAACTGGCGAAGTTCGTCTCGAAGTCCTCCAGCTGCTGGCGGAGCATCACGTCGCCCCGGGACAGGGTTCTATCGATGGTCTCCAGGAGCTCCTTCCTCATCTTTCCGTAGTGCGAGGGGTAGTCTATGTACCGGACCTTCCATGTCGTCATGGATGTTCTCCTTTTCCTAGCTCTCTACAAGACATACACAATCGCCCCGTGTTCAGGCGTGGCTCCTTCTGGCTACCAGCTTCAGCAGTCGGTTGGTGACTGCTTCAATTGATAACCCCGAGCTTTCCCTCAGATACGTTTGGTCTCCGGCGACTTTGGCGAAAGCGGATTGTAGCCCCATCGTGGTGAATGGCACCTTTGGGCCATCGGCCTCAGCCAGCACCTGGGCCACCGCGCTGCCAAGGCCACCTATGATGCTGTGCTCCTCGATGGTGGCCACCGCGGACGTCTCACGAGCAGCCGCGAGCACCGCATCGGCATCCAGGGGCTTTATCGTGTGCATGCTAAGGACTCGCGTGGATATGCCCTGTTCAAGAAGCCGATTCGCAGCGGCAATTGCCGTCGTAATGATACCGCCAGTCGCTATAAGGGTCAGGTCATCGCCGTCGGTCACCTGGATTGCTCTGCCAATCTGGAAGTTGATGGGCGTTTGGTGAACGGTTGGTTCGCCAGCGCGACCGAGCCGCAGGTAGCACGGTCCTGGCCACTGTACAACGGCGCGAGTCGCCGCCGCGGCCTCAACGGGATCACATGGGGATATAACTACCATGTTGGGAAGGGCGCGCATGATGGCTATGTCCTCCGTTGCATGGTGGGTCATTCCCAGCGACCCGTAAGCCAGGCCACCGCCCACAACGACAATTTTCACGTTGGCGTTATGATAGCAAACGTCGTTGCGCACCTGCTCCAGGCAACGCAGCGTGGGGAAGTTGCCTATGGAGTAGGTGAATACCACCTTGCCCATGAGAGCCATTCCCGCGGCAATGCCTGTCATGTTCTGTTCGGCGACCCCTGCGTTGAGATAGCGTTGGGGGAAGCGCCGAGCAAAGGTTTCGATCACTCCAAAGCCCAGGTCGCCGACTATCAGCGTAACCCGATCGTCTTTTTCAGCCATCTCCTCCAACGCCCGAATAAACGCCGTTCTCATAGCGTCTCACCAAGCTCGGCGGAGGCCTGGCGATACTCCGTAGCATCGGGCGGCCGGTAGTGCCAGAGGAGATTGTTCTCCATGAAGCTGACGCCCTTGCCCTTCACCGTGTGAGCTATTATGCAACTGGGCTTTCCCTCTTCGATGGGGACATTTGAAAGAGCGGCCTCTATTGCGGCGAAGTCATGTCCGTCAATCTCTCGGACCGCCCAACGAAAAGCCTCCCACTTGGCTCGTAACGGCTCCAGATTCAACACCTCCTCCACTCGCCCAAGGCTCTGGATCTTGTTGTAGTCTACTATGGCAACCAGGTTGTCTAAACGGTGGTGACCTGCAAACAGGGCTGCCTCCCAGTTTGAACCTTCGTCGCATTCGCCGTCGCTGAGCAGGGTGAAAACACGATAGCTGGCGTTAGCCCGCTTACCGACGAGAGCCATCCCACATGCTATGGGTAACCCGTGCCCCAGTGAGCCTGAGGATGCCTCTACTCCGGGGATACCAGCGTGGGTAATGTGTCCAAAGAGCTGGGAGCCGTTCTGGTAGAAGGTGGGAAGCCATTCGCGAGGGAAAAACCCCCGCTCAGCTAGCGTCGCATAGAGTGCCGCACAGCCATGACCCTTGCTCAGGATAAAGCGGTCCCGCTCAGTCCAGTCAGGCCGCTCCGGGTCCACCCGTAGCACCCCGCTGTACAGGACTGCCAATATGTCGGCTATAGAGTAGCATGAGCCTATGTGCGAAGCTCCACTGTAGTGGATCATCCGCAGCACATGGCGGCGTATCCTGGCCGCCAGCTCTTGAGGCCCTTTGATACCTACCCCCGACTGCACCACCTGTGTCTACCTCCGGTTTCCGTCTGCCATCGGCCTGCAACGACTGCATGACCAGAAGGCTTCTTGTGCTAATCCCGCTTCAAACTGGCCAGTACCGTGTTTTTAGGTTGTTTCCCTAGTACCGTCAAGAGGGTTGCCATCAGTATCTTGATGTCGACCCAGAAGGAGCGCTCACGAGCGTATCGTAGCTGCAACCGTATCTTCTCAGGCCGGATGACCTCCAGGTAGGTCTTCTCCGGGTCAGGGCTGCCAGCAAGAACGGCTCCCTCATCCGGGTTCCACAGGGACGCCCAGTCCGTGATACCAGGGCGTAGCTCAAGGATTGCTTTCTCTTCCTCCGTGTACATATCGACGTACAACTTGACTTCGGGCCGTGGCCCGACCAGGCTCATCTCACCCTTGAGGACGTTGATGAGCTGGGGCAGCTCGTCGAGCTTGTACCTCCGAATGAACAGTCCGGCTCTGGTGATGCGGGGGTCGTCGCCTGCCGTCGAGGGGCCGCCGAGCCTCTCGGCGTTGATTACCATGCTTCTGAACTTGTAGATGCGGAATGGCTTGCCGTGCAGCCCGACCCTCGCACCACGATAAAATACAGGCCCCCGAGAGTCCAACTTGATCCAGATGGAGATGAGGATGAGCAGGGGCGATGCCGCCATGATGCCTATGAATGAGATTGCCAGGTCAAAGGAGCGCTTCAGCGTGTGACAACTCCTTGGTGTTCCAGGAAATACGAAGAGTATGCCATCGATATTGCCATTTGGCAAGGCCGTTCCCTTGCCCCACTCGTACATAGCTAAGGTCAACTAATCACGATGGAAGGCCATTTGAGAGCTTCTAGGAAGGCTCGTGCATCCCATTGAGCCATGTGAGCACAGAGTGGAAATCATCGAAAGGGAAGCGAGGAATCCCTCGAACTTCGCAGTGAGATTTGAGCTTCCTCCGGGCGAAGATGTAGTCGGCCTTCTCCGCTACGCATATGTCAGAGGAGCCATCGCCTATCAACACGACCTTGAATCCCAGGTCGGCGTACTTCCGTGCGTGGAAGCATTTGCAAGCGCCCACTATGTCACATACTGCTGGGCATTCGCTATAGTCCATCCTTATCTTGTCGCCCACGGTAAAGTCTGCCCTGGCGCTGAAGAATGGTATCTCTGGCAGCCCGTTGTGGGAGAGAACTGACCGAATGTAGAAGCCCAGTCCCCCCGAGACTATGGCAATGGGAATATCCTCGTCCATGCAGTGTCTGACCAGCTCACCGAACCCTGGCCGTATGACGGACCTCTCCACGGCGAATCGAGTAAGCTCCTCTTCCTTGCTGGGCAGGCACGAGTACTCCAGGCTGCGACACTCCCGGACCGAGATGAGGCCAGCATCCAGCATGGGCTGAAAACGGCGCCACTCCTCCACGGCAAAGGTATCCAGGAGAGTGCTAGCCAGATCCCTCTCTGTTACGGTGCCATCAAAGTCAACCAGCAGGGCCAGCTTCATGTTCATTATCGGGAGTCCGATGCGGCTAATGGTATCACCATCATCCCTCTGGAACAACAGGTGCGCAGTGGCTTCATTTGTGCTCATTTTCACTGGTAATAATGCCGTTGACACACCCACAAGAGACGCATGATACCTAGACTGTATTCCTGGGAGAATCGCACTAGCAGGAGTTGGGCATTCGGCTGGTGTACTGGCGAAGATAATGACCTTGTATGTGTTGTCCGAGCGGTACGAAGCAGAAGGAAAGCCGAGATATTCCTAAGCCCTGTGTGTTCAAACAAGCTATTGGCAATCTCAGCCTTCCTTCTGAAGGCTATACTAATCCATATTGACCAGAATGCACGGTCTCAGAATGTCTGCCTATGACAGTCCCAGCATAGGATTTGACAATCGGTGCTGGATGGTAGGTGTTGCCCACTTCTGCTATGTGCTTCCCATTTGCCCCAACCTTCACGGCCACGGTTGCCTAGGCTAAGGCGTTTGCCACAGGGGACACTATGACTATGAGTAACCCGCGTGCACTCGCAGGAGCCACCCGACCTGTCCCACGCTCTGTCAACTATATTTTGAGTGAAAGGCATGTACTTTTCACCTCCTTTCCGTGAATCTCATGCTGGAATGCCTATCCTACGTGGATAGGCGATTCTGCGTCATGGCCTTTGCCGTTACGGTGTTCGGGCAACTCTTGATGTGGCAGCCCCCAGACATTATTCCCAAAGAGGCGGAATCTCTTGGAACTGACCATTTTATCTCTAGCCATCAGGGTAGGCTTCTTCTTGCCCTTAAACGATACGCCTCGTGTTTGGCCGATAGGAACGAGGTCAGAGACGTGCAGTGGGCCATGTTCGCGAAAGATTTCCTCTATAATCTGCACATCGGGTTTCTTACCATCTTTTCGTCTCCTTCGTTGAACTGACTTAGCAGTTGGCACTTTGGCGGGCACACCCATCCCCGGCAGACTCAATTGGGCCTCCCTGGAACGCTTCACAAAGGAATCATCCTCACGGCTGACCTGCACCAGCGTTCTTAGGGCCGATTCTTCTTGCGCCAGACTCGCATCCCACTCTGTGAGAATCTTATTCGCCTCTTGAATCACCTTCCGTTTGTTCTGACATTCCAGAAGTGCCTCAGCAGCTATACTCTCCGTTATCATAAGAACCCCCTTGTCTGTACCTGTTTGTACTTTTATGTAGGATTTTGATTAGTTTAAGACGTTGTTGTGGCCCAATGAATATGACATGGTATAAGCGGGCAGGGAGGGATTTGAACCCTCGGAGGTTTGACCCTCGGCAAGTTTTAGGCTCGCTGCTATAAACCACTCAGCCACCTGCCCGATACAAGATAGTGGAGGGCTACGTCGCATCACAGCCCGCACGGTGTGTCACCACCGGCTTGCACAGGGGCTGGTACCACGCTAGGGTCGTAGCCCTCCACCGTTATTTTATTTGGGGATGGGGTGCGAGTCAATATACATATTCATTTCGCGCAAGCGCGTGCGCGACGCAGCACTGCAGTATGAGTAAGCGCAAACACGAAGATACCAGCATCTCACTGCATCCCCTCACTTTTGAGGATGCGGTGCGCGCCTTAGTCCAAGACGTGCCTAAGCGTAAGGATTCTGAGGCTGAGGAGTCTGGCAGTACCACAGAAGGCGTCCCTGAGTCTGAGCCATCAAAGCGGCGAACCGTTCCACATCAGATACCTTCCGACGGTTGAACCTGTACTCAAACTCGTTTAGGTACTGGGGCAGGTAGTCCTCACTCACATGATGGAACACACCATACACTCCACGCTTTAGGATGCTCCAATAGCCATCAATGTTCTGGGTGTGTATTTCCCCTTGGACATATTCGATTTCGTGGTCAATCACATCATGGGGTAGATACTCTTTCATACGCCTATAAGCAGGGTTGCCGTCAGTCACCAACCTGGAAGTCTTGAGGTCAATACCGCGTAGCATGATGGGCTGTAGTGTTCCGCTAGTTGCCTCTTGAACCTTTGCGGTCCGAGCCTTCCCTCCACGCTCTACCATGCCGAATACAATCGGCTTCCCTTCACGCCAGTCCCTCTTAACCATTGGGCGCAATCCCATTTCGGTCTCATCTTTGATGCGCTCGTGATAGGACGGACTGCCTCGTTGTCGCCTGGGATGCAGGTACGTTTCGTCAGCCTCGACGATGCCTAACAGGGGCAGTATATCCTTGTCCTTCATGGCTTCCCTGATTCGGTGAGCCATGAACCAAGCGGTACGATAGGAACCGAGGTCTAGCATCCGGTAAAGCTGATGGGCCGAGATGCCCTTCTTGGAGGAGCACATAAGGAATAGGGCTGCAAGCCACTTGCCCAATGGGATGTGGGAATCTTCAAAGATAGTCCCTACCGTAGCCGTAAACTGGCGTCGGCAGGCTCGGCACTTGTAGAGGGATTGAACTGTATTCTTTGTCTTGGACTTGCGAGTGATGCTGTATGGTTCACCTACCCCGCACTTTGGGCAGATTGGGCCATTAGGCCAACGCATCCGCTCTAGGAATCCCCGACACTCCTCGTCAGTCCACTTTAGTACGGCCTGGAAGGTTACCCGCTCTGTTTCCATGTGCTCGTCTCCTATCTGTCTCAGATAGAATCGTAGCACAATTCTATGGGTGTGTCAAGTGGTCAATTACCTTTTCACTTGATAATCCAGAGGCCCCTGTGCTATATTGGCTCGAACGTTGGGCAGGGGAGGGGATACCCTGTGCTTGATGAGTATTTCCGCCAGTATGGGCTGGTTGCAATATTTGCCGCCATTGCGGTGGCCCTGCCCGGAAGCCTGCTGATAGTTTCGTGGCTTTTATCATTTACTAAGGTACGTCCCCATAAGCCCAATGCGGTGAAGAGCAGCCCCTATGAGTGTGGGATGGAGCTGGTGGGGAACCGCTGGCCCCAGTTCAACTTTCGCTACTACATGTTTGCCCTTCTCTTCGTGGTATTCGACGTGGAGACGGTCTTCATTTATCCCTGGGCGGTGTACTTCAAACAGCTGGGGCTATTTGCCTTCGTAGAGATGCTGGCTTTCATCCTTGTCCTGGTGGTGGGCTGGGTCTACGCATGGAAGTACAAGGCCCTGGAGTGGAAGTAGCGGATGTCCCTTGAGATTGGGCCTGGGGAGGTCTCGGAGAGAGAGGCAGGTGGGGGAGTGACAATCCCTCTTTATGTCACAACCTGGGAACTGGACAGGGGAGAGGGTGCCATTGTCAACGACCTGAAGGCCACCCACATCAAGCCCTACACCGAGGACGCTATACAGATGCCCCCTGAGTTCGAGCGCAACGTGGTGGTCACCTCCATTGACGCGCTGCTCAACTGGGGGCGCAAGTCCTCCATGTGGCCTGTGGCCTTTGGCCTGGCCTGCTGTGCCTTCGAGATGATGGCCAGCGCCATGTCCCGCTTCGACATCTCCCGGTTCGGGATGGAGGCCTTTCGCGCTTCCCCCCGCCAGGCAGACCTGATGATTGTGGCGGGCACCGTCACCTGGAAGATGGCCCCGGCCCTTCGGCGTATCTACGACCAGATGCCGGAGCCCAAGTGGGTCATCTCCATGGGGGCCTGCGCCACCAGCGGCGGCCCCTACTACCAGAGCTACAGCGTGGTGCCGGGGGTGAACCGCATCGTGCCCGTGGACGTTTACATCCCCGGCTGCCCGCCTCGCCCAGACGCCCTGCTCTATGGAATCATGCAGCTCCACGAGAAGGTCAAGCGGTACAGCCTGGCCCACAAGGCGGCAGGGGATTAGATGACCAGTGCTCTGTCGGGAAAAGAGGTTGCAGAGCGCGTCAGCCAGGCCGTTCAGGGCGCAGTGGAGGAGTGGAGCGCCAGGGATGTGTGGGTCAGGCCGGAGGCCGTCCTCGATGTGTGTCGGTTTCTCAAAGAGGATGATGACCTCCAGCTCGACTACCTGGTCTCTATCTCGGCGGTGGACTACATCGACCACTTCGAGGTTGTGTACCATCTGGCATCCATAGCCCGCAATCATAGCCTGGTGGTGAAGGCCAGGTGCCGGGGTAGGGAAGACCCGTCGCTACCCTCGGTGATAGGTCTGTGGCAGGGAGCCGACCTCCAGGAGCGAGAGGTTCATGACCTGATGGGCATCACCTTCAGCGGGCACCCCAACATGAAGCGTATCATGCTGTGGGAGGGTTTCTACGGCCATCCCCTGCGCAAGGACTACCTTGAGTCTCCCAGGTAGAAGAGGCAGTATGCCTATTCGCACCGAGCCAGTCACCATCAACATGGGGCCTCAGCACCCCAGCACTCACGGTGTCTTTCGCATGAGGGTCACCTTCGATGGGGAGACCGTCGTAGACGTGGAGCCGGTCTTCGGCTATCTTCACCGTGGGTCGGAGAAGCTGGCCGAGGAGCGCACCTACACCCAGGTGATAACCCTCACCGACCGCCTGGACTACGTGTCCTCCATGTCCAACAACCTGGCCTACGTGCTGGCGGTGGAGAAGCTGGCCGGCGTCCAGCCCCCCGAGCGGGCCATGTACCTGCGGGTCATCGCTGCCGAGCTACAGCGCATCGCCAGTCACCTGGTGGCCACGGGCTTCTTCCTCCAGGAGCTGGGGGCCTTTGGCACCCCTCTAATGTACTGCTTCAGGGAGAGGGAGAGGATTCTGGACCTCTTCGAGATGCTGTGCGGGGCGCGTATTACCCTTAACTACATGCGGGTGGGAGGCATCTTCCAGGACGCGCCTCCCGATTTCTGGTCTGCCCTGCGCACCTTCCTCCAGGCGATGCCCCACTACATAGACGAGCTAGAGCGGCTCTTGACGGGGAACGAGGTTCTTCTTGCCCGCACCAAGGATGTGGGAGTCCTTCCGGCCCAGAAGGCCATCAACGGCTCCGTGAGCGGGCCTGTGCTGCGGGCCAGCGGTGTCAACTGGGACCTGCGCAAGGCCGATTCCTACGAAGTATACGACCGGGTGCAGTTTGCCGTCCCCCTGGGCACCGTGGGGGACAACTACGACCGTTACTTGGTACGCATTGCCGAGATGCGCCAGTCCCTGCGGATAGTGGGACAGTGCATGGAGCAGATACCGGAAGGCCGCGTCAGGGCGGAGGTGCCCCGGCTGCTCCGACCTCCGGCGGGGGATGCCTACGGGCACGTGGAGGCCCCCAAGGGTGAGCTGGGTTTCTACGTGGTAAGCGACGGCAGCATTGCGCCGTACCGGTGCAAAATCCGCTCCCCGTCCTTCATCAACCTGACGGTGCTGAAAGAGCTGGTGGTGGGATGGAAGCTCGCTGACATGATTGTCACCTTTGGCAGCCTGGACATCAACATGGGCGAGGTGGACCGATAATGGGGCCTGTCACCTCTGCCAACTCCCTCTATCGGAACCTGTACGGCTGGTTTGAGGGCTTCCTCCCAGACTGGCTGGCCTACCTGGTGACGGGTGTGCTGATCGCCGTCTCCATTGCGAGCCTGGTGCTGGGGGTGACCACCCTCTTCACCTGGGTGGAGCGCCGTGTCCTGGGGCGTTTCCAGGTGCGGCTGGGGCCCAACCGGTGGGGGCCGTGGGGGCTCCTCCAGCCCATCGCCGATGCCATCAAGTTGCTCACCAAAGAAGACGTACGGCCCGAGTGGGTAGACCGGTGGGTGTTCAACCTGGCCCCGGTGCTCATGTTCGCGCCGGTGGTGCTGATCTTCGCCGTCATCCCCCTGGGAAAGAACACCTATGCCGCCAATCTGAATGTAGGTGTACTGTTCATCATGGCGGTGACCACGGTGAGCACCATAGCCATCTTCATGGCGGGATGGGCGTCGGGGAACCGCTACTCCCTCTTCGGGGCCATGCGGGCTGTGGCCCAGCTCATCAGCTACGAGGTTCCCATGGCCCTCTCCATCGGGGGGGTTGTTCTCCTGGCAGGCTCCCTCTCCCTGGTGGAGCTGGTGGAGGCCCAGCGCATCCCCTTCATCCTCCTCCAGCCCCTGGGGTTCTTCATCTTCTTCCTGGCGGCCTCGGCGGAGATGAACCGCTCCCCCTTCGACTTGGTGGAGGCGGAGTCGGAGATTGTGGCCGGGTATCACACCGAGTACAGCGGCATGAAGTTCGGCCTCTTCCAGGTAGCCGAGTTTGCGGCCCCCTTTGGAGCATCGGCCATCATGGCCACCATCTTCCTCAAGGGGTGGGAAGGCCCCGTGTTGCCGTCCCATCTCTGGTTTTTCATCAAGGTGTGCCTCTTCTGGTTCCTGCTGCTGTGGGTCAGGGCGACCCTTCCCAGGCTGCGGGTAGACCAGGTGATGGGCCTCGCGTGGAAAGGGCTGTTTCCCCTGGGCCTGTTGAATCTCTTTGTCACCGCCGCGGAGGTGCTGGTGTGGAAGATCCCCACCGATGGCCAGCTAGGGATTGTGGCCGGCATCAACTGGGGAGTCGCCATCGTAAGTCTGGTGGTCGTCTCCCGTCTGGCGTCGGACAAGCTGACCACCCGTGCTCCCCTGACTCTGGCACTGGGAAGAAGATCCAGGGGTCTGCGAGAGGTGAGATGACATGTACGGACTAGGGATTGCCAAGGGCCTCACGGTGACCCTGGTGAACCTGTTCAGGAAGCCCTTTACGGTCCAGTACCCTGAGGAGGCGGTGCCCCAAGCGCCTCGCTTCCGGGGGCAGGAGTTTGCCTGGTACGTGGAGCGGTGCACCGGCTGTGCTAGCTGTGCCAAGTACTGCCCCCTGGGTATCATCAGGATTGTGACTCACCCCAGCGGCATCAACGTCCAGGAGGGCGAGTCCTACGCCGTGGAGGTGTTTGACATAGACCTGGGCCGGTGCATGTTCTGCGGCCTGTGCGTGGAGGCCTGCCCCTACGATGCCCTGTTCATGGGCAGCGGCTTTGAGCGGGCACGGTACCTGCGGGACGAGCTGGTGATACCCGTGGAGGAGCTTAAAAGAGCAGAGAAGCGCCCCAGCACATGGTTCCGCCCTCAGCTGGAGGCCAAGCAGTACCGACCCCAGGGGGGACAGCCACTATCCTGGGAAGAGGTGGGCCGTTAGATGGCAGCCCTGGATATAGCGTTCTGGGTCATGGCTGGCGTGGGGGTGGCCTCCGCGCTGGCTGTGGTCTTGCTGAAGGACATGTTCAGGGCGGCCCTGTTCCTTGTCATCTCCTTCCTGGTAGTGGCAGGTCTATTCGTCCTTCTCAACGCCGAGTTCCTGGCGGTGGTGCAGGTCCTCATCTACGTGGGGGCCATCTCCATCCTCATCATCTTTGCCATCATGCTGACGCGGAACGTCCACGAAGGGAACCCCTCCAACCGCTTTCAGCTTCCGGCCCTGGTGCTGGCTGCAATGGTGCTCACGGCCATTGCATTTGTGGTGGTGAACACCGAATGGAACAGTTGGGACCGGCTGGGTTTCCAGGTGCTGCCCGGGGACACCGGTGAAGTGTCCAGCCACATCGAGCAGGGAATCAAGGACGTGTTCGGCAATGCAACCGTGGTGATAGCCCGCCTTATTCTGAGGGAGTTTGTCCTGCCCATGGAGGTGGCCTCGGTGGTGCTGCTGGCGGCGGTGATAGGGGCCTTGGCCCTGGTGAGGGAGAGGGAGGATGAGTTGTGAACCTGGAGAACCTGCTCATTCTTTCGGGCGTCATCTTCAGCATAGGGCTGTTTGGTGCGCTGTCCAAGAGGAACGTCATCACCGTTCTCATGTCCATCGAGCTGATGTTCAACGCGGTGAACATAGCACTGGTGGCCTTCTCGCGATATGTGGTTCCTCAGGGCATCGCCGTGAATCCAGTTGCCGCGGAGGCCGAGGTGGCCGCGGCCCTGACCCAGGGGACGGCCCTGGGGGAGACGGTGCTGAGCGGTCTGCTCACGGGGCAGATATTCGCCATCTTTATCATCACGGTGGCTGCTGCGGAGGTGGCGCTGGGCCTGGGCATCGTAATCGCGATGTACCGCAGCCGGGAGACGGTGGATGTGACCCAGGTCAACCTGATGCGAGGGTAGCAAGCGATGTGGGTAGAGTTCAAGAAGGCGCCCAATCTCATGATAGCGGAGATGTGGAAGGAGCTCCTGGAAGGCGAGGGTCTTCCCACTCACATCTTGCCTGAGGGGGATATTCTATCCTGGGGAGAGCGGGTGGCCTATCGCATTATGGTGCCCCGGGGCAGGGAGCACGTGGCAGAGGAGATTCTGAGGAAGCTGTAATGACACATGGAGGGATAATAGGCTTTGCCACGATGGTTCGACAAGCTCACCATGAGCGGGGGGATACCTTTGTCATTCTGAATCCCGATGTAATCGGGATGAAGAATCTAAGGCCTGTGCCGCGCACCAACGTACGCCTTAGATGCTTCGCGGAGTTCACCCTGAACGTAGCTGAAGGGCTCAGCATGACATTCCTTTCTCCGCTCACCCTGAGCTGCATCCTGAGCCCCGCCGAAGGACTGTCGAAGAGTGACCAGGCATATGTTCAAGGGAGCAGCGTAGACAGATGATAACCGAAGGTGCAGCCTGGGCTATTTTCCTCTTACCCCTGGCTTCTTTCGTTATTATCTCTCTGCTCATCAGGCCCTTCTACAACCGGCACGCCAGGTACAGCGGCTACCTCACCATTCTCGCCATCGGCATCGCCTTTGCCCTCTCCCTCTGGGCGCTGTGGTCTGTCTGGAACTGGGATGACGAAGGCGCAATCGGGTGGAAGGCTCACCCCTGGCTTACCATAGGCAGTCTGGAAATCTCTGTGGGACTTCTCATGGACCCTCTCACAGCTATCATGGTGGTGGTGGTCAGCGGTGTGAGCCTGGCGGTCCAGGTCTACTCCCAGGGGTACATGCGCGACGACCCCGGCTACTCCCGCTACTTCGCCTTCATGTCCCTTTTCACGGCGTCCATGCTGGGGCTGGTGCTGGCTCGAAACATCATCCAGCTATACGTTTTCTGGGAGCTGGTGGGCCTTTGCTCCTACCTGCTCATCGGCTTCTGGTATCATCGGCCCGCGGCCGCGGCTGCGGCGAAGAAGGCATTTCTGGTCACCCGGCTGGGGGATGTTGGCTTCCTGCTGGCTATCCTGTACCTGTTCTTCAACAGCGATGTCTTTCATCCTGTCTTCAGTGCGGGCTCTGAGTTATGGGTTGCCCACGGGCTGAAGGCCGACGCCTTCGACATCCCCTCCATAAACTTTGCCGCCAAGGCCGGGCTTCTGGCGGGCGTCGCGACCTGGATAGCCGTGGGCATGTTTGCGGGGGCCGTGGGCAAGTCGGCCCAGTTCCCCCTTCACGTGTGGCTCCCGGACGCCATGGAAGGCCCCACTCCCGTCAGCGCCCTCATCCATGCGGCCACCATGGTGGTCGCGGGGGTCTTTCTGGTGGCCCGCTTCTTCCCCCTGTTCGAGGCTTCCACTACTGCCATGAACATTGTGGCTGTCATCGGAGGGTTCACCGCCATCTTCGCCGCCACCATGGGGCTTGTGATGAACGACATCAAGCGGGTGCTGGCCTACTCCACCGTGAGCCAGCTAGGGTACATGATGATGGCCCTGGGGGTGGGGGCCTACGATGCGGCCATATTCCACCTGTTCAACCATGCCTTCTTCAAGGCCCTCATGTTCCTGGGCGCTGGAAGCGTGAACCATGCCTCTGGGACCTTCGACATGCGGTACATGGGAGGCCTCAGGCGACACATGCCCTGGACCTATACTACCTTTTTCATCGCGGCTCTGAGCATCTCTGGCATCTTCCCCCTGGCGGGGTTCTGGAGCAAGGACGAGATTCTGGTGGGGGCCTTCAATCACGGCGGGACGATAGGTTCCGTGGTCTTCTGGATGGCCCTGGTGGCCGCGTTCATGACCGCCTTCTACGCCTTTCGCGCCCTTTTTGTTACCTTCCACGGAGAGTTTCGCGGCGGGGCAGGGGTGGAAGGGGGGGCGCAAGCCGCGGGGCACGGGGTGCACCTGGCGGAGTCGCCCTGGGTGATGGTGGTGCCAATGGCTGTGCTGGCTGTGCCCGCGGCGGTCTCAGGGTTCCTGGCCAACCCCCTGAACGCTGCCTGGGGACTGGGTCTGGTTCCAACCCACTGGCTCTCAGAGCTTTTGGGCAGTGTGGCCCTGGTTGAGGTGCATCCCGAGGGGTTCAGCTACTTCGTGGCCTTGGGGTCTACAGTGATGGCGCTGGCGGGCATCGGCCTGGCCTACTTGATGTACTGCACCCGCCTGGTAGACCCGGCAAGGGTTGCGGCGGCCCTGAAGCCGGCCTACGGCGCGGCGTACCGTAAATACTTCTTTGACGACCTGTACGAAGAGTGGATTGTCCGGAGAGGGTTCTATCGGGGGCTTGCCCAGGCCACCGACTGGGCTGACAGGAATGTTGTTGACCGCACGGGAGCAGGCATAGCCTTTCTGGGGCGGAACGCGGGGCGAGCCATCGCCCAACTGGAGACCGGGCAGGTGCAGGCGTACGGCGCGGGTATCTCTGTAGGGGTGCTCTTTATTATGGTGGTGTTCTTGCTATGGCACTGAGAAGTGCACCGGAGGTAGCTGAGTGCTTTCCGCAATAGTGTTCCTTCCGATGGTAGGGGCGCTGGTTATCCTGCTATTTCTAAAAGAGGACAGGCGTATTCGGCTGTGGGCAGCAGCCGTGACAGTGGTGGAGCTGGCCCTGGCTATAGCCGCCTTCGTTATCTTCAGAGTAGACGACTACCGCCGGGTGGGGGACATGGAGCTGGTGGAGCTCTATGAGGGCTGGATCCCGGCCCTGAACATCCAGTATCACCTGGGAGCAGATGGCCTGAGCATACCCCTGGTGCTTTTGACGGCGCTGCTGGGGATGTGTGCCGTCTTCGCCTCATGGCATGTCCAGCTACGGGTCAAGGAGTACTTCGTTTGGCTGCTGGTGCTCCAGACCGCGGTGACGGGTGTGTTCGTGTCCCTGGACTTCGTCCTCTTCTTCATCTTCTGGGAGCTGGAGCTGCTGCCCATGTACTTCCTTATCTCCATTTGGGGCAGTGGCCGAAAAGAGTACTCTGCCATGAAGTTTGTCATCTTCACCCTGCTGGGCAGCGCCTTCATGCTGGTGGGCATCCTGGCCCTCTTCCTATCTGTGGATACTTTCAGCATCGTAGACCTGCCCTCGAAGATGGAGGGGGCGCGACTTATCCTTCCCGCGGGGGCCATCTTCGCCTTCCTCTTTACCGCCTTTGCGGTGAAGCTCCCCGTGTGGCCGGTGCACACCTGGCTCCCCGACGCCCACACCGATGCCCCCACCGCAGTGAGCGTGATGCTGGCGGGAGTCCTGTTGAAGATGGGTGGCTATGGGATGATTCGCATAGCCGTGGGCATGTTCCCGGCCAAAGCCCAGGAGTACGCCTGGATTCTGGCTCTCCTGGCGGTAATCAGCGTGCTCTACGGGGCCGTGGTGACGGTGCAGCAGACCGATTTAAAGCGACTGGTTGCCTTCAGCAGCATCAGCCACATGGGTTATGTGCTGCTGGGCATATCCTCGGTGGTAGGAGTAGGGGGGGTTGTGTCCCTGGTGGGACTGACGGGCGCTGCCATGCAGATGTTCACCCACGGCACCATTACAGGGCTTCTCTTCCTGGTGGTGGGACTGGTGTACGACAAGGCTCACACCCGGCACATCCCCCACATGGGCGGCCTGGCTGCCCGCATGCCCGTTATTGCCGTGGTATTCCTTGTGGCGGGTTTGGCCTCTCTGGGTCTTCCCGGGACCAGCGGGTTCGTCTCCGAGCTTCTGGTGTTCCTGGGCACGTTCCAGGTGTGGAGCTGGATCACCGCCCTGGCGGCTTTTGCCATCGTCATCACCGCAGGGTACATCTTGTGGATGCTTCAGCGAGCCTTCTTCGGCCCCCCCTTGGAGCGGTTCGCCACTCTGGGGGACGCTTCGGTAGTGGAGGCAGTGCCCCTGGCGGCCCTGGTGGTGGCCATCATGGTTGTCGGCATCTATCCGGCAATCCTCGCGGACGTCTTCAAGGCAGGCCTGGAGCCTATAGTCCAGTCTCTGCAACTGGTGGGAGGGCCTTAAAGGGTGTTTCCCAAGCCGTGGAAGGCCCCCATCCCTTCGGCTTCGCTCAGAGCCTGCCCTGAGTTTACCGAAGGGGCAGGCTCTAACCCCGACGAGTCGGGGGATTTCTCTCCCCCGTGGAACGGGGGAGAGTCAGAGAGGGGGTGGACAATTCGCAATGTAGTACATCCCTTTGAAAACACCCTCTTAGAGGTGGCAGCAGCATGACCCTTCACGATGTGTACCTGCTCTCTCCGGAGCTGTCCCTGGCGGCCCTGGGGATGGTAGTAATTCTCCTGGACTTGGTGGTGCGACGAAAGGGAGTGCTGGCCGCCGTCTCCGTGGCTGGCTTGGCCCTTCCCCTGGCGTTGAGCATAGCTCTCTGGGGAGACCTGGGTGGGGAGGCGGACGGCCAGATGGCGGGCATCTTTAACACCCTGGTGATGGACAGGTTCAGCCTGTTCTTCAAGTTCCTGGTCATGGGAGTCCTCGCCCTGGTGGTCATGTCCTCGGTGGAGTACGTCTCCCGCATAAGGCAGTTCCAGGGGGAGTACTACGGACTGATGCTCTTCTCCGCCTGCGGGATGATGCTCCTGGCGGCCTCTACGGACCTCATCTCCATATATATCGCCCTGGAGCTTACATCCCTGCCCCTGGCCGCCCTGGCCGCCCTCCTGAGGGACGCCCGCTCCACCGAGGCGGGGGTCAAGTTCCTGCTGCTTAGCGCCATGAGCTCTGCGGTGCTCCTGTACGGCATGGCCCTGACCTACGGATTCACGGGGACGACGCATCTGGCCGCGATTCTTGAGCGACTGGGTGCCTCCCTGGATGCAACTGTGCCCTTTGGCAGCCACGCTCTGTTCCTGGGTGTCATCATGATAGTGGCCGGTTTCGGGTTCAAGATTGCCTCGGTGCCCTTTCAGATGTGGGTCCCCGACGTGTACGAGGGCGCGCCCACTCCCATAACGGCGTATCTCTCCGTGGCGAGCAAGGCGGCTGGCTTTGCCGTCATCCTTCGGGTGTTCTACCTGGCCTTTGGCGAGCTCAGTCTCGACTGGGGTGCTCTCTTCGCCGTGCTCAGTGCCGTCTCCATGACGGTGGGCAACCTGGTGGCCATTGCCCAGAGCAACATCAAACGGATGCTGGCCTACAGCACCATTGCCCACGCCGGGTATCTCATGGTGGGCGTGGCGGCCATCGCCTCTCGTGCTCCCGCGGGGGAGACAATCCTTGGCCCCAGCGGCGTCCTCTTCTATCTGGTGGCCTATGCCGTCACCAACCTGGCGGCCTTTTTCGCCATCATCGCCATCTCCAACCGCACGGGCAGCGATACGATAAGCGGCTTTGCTGGCATGGGGCGGCGAGCGCCTTTTCTGGCCATCGTCCTGGCGTTCTCAATGGTCTCCTTGCTGGGCATCCCCCCCACGGCGGGCTTCATGGGCAAGCTGTATATGTTCACCGCCGCGATGAAGAGCGACCTGGCATGGCTGGTGGTGGTGGGTGTGGTGAACAGCGCCGTCTCTGCTTACTACTATCTCAGAGTGGTCAGGGTCATGTATGTGACGCCGCCAGAGAGGGAAGAGGCGATACCCGTAGGGTATGTTCCCCTGGCCGCCCTGGTCATCACCGGCTTGGGCGTCCTGGTCCTGGGCATCTTCCCCGGCCCCCTGATGACCTTTGCCGAGAAAGCGGTTGCCGTCCTCTTCCTGTAGCCTTCGTATTCTCGCTCATAATGATGGGTGACACGGGTAGAGTGTCATCATGCGGATTATTACAGCATAGGTTGCGGGAGTTGCGCGGCTGGGGGTAATCTGCAGCTGCCCATTCTGGCCTTGCTGACGGCATGGGGTCGGCCGAAATAGGGAATTCCGAGTTATTTACCTGGCCGGTTGTGTTGATCACTAGAGCTGCTCTTCAGTCCCGGGTGTATACTACACCCGCTGTTAGTAGTGATCCTCAAGTTAGGAGGTGGGCAACAGTGGCTCTCTGTCAGTATTGGAGTTGCGAACAGGTCATTAAAGAAAAATATGTTCTATGCTACGACCACTATGGCGACTTTTCAGAGGGGCTTCTTAACAAATGCCCCAACTGCGGTAAATTTAAGAAGGTCCTGTACGATTTGTGCCTTTCCTGCGCCCAGGGTCTCCAAGGTGGTGTTCGGACGACCACGCAAATTGAGCGTGACCCCGCTTGGGAGAAGAAGGACGCCGAGGCCAGCGAGTTTTTTGTGTACATACTGAAACAGAACGGGAAGCCCAGGTTCTATATAGGTCACACGCGTGACCTCGAGGAGCGGATGATGGAACACAGCGAGGATAAAGTTCCCTCAACCAAAGGGCGAACCCCCAAGTTGTATTATTTTGAGCGTCAGGAAAGCAGAGAGTCTGCTGCAATGCGGGAGGCCCAGTTAAAGGAACTGTTTGAGAAAGACGAGCGTGAGCTTCGCAAGATCATAGTACAGTTCCAAAACTATTTGGAGTGGATTCCCAGGATTGATGATATCCAATCGTCCCGGTAGCGTAGCTAGGATGCCAGCAGCTTTCTAGAGACTCCCCTGGACAGGATGCCTTTCCCCATCCACACCATTCAGGCGGTTGCCGTCCTCTTCCTGTAGCCTTCGTTGACACGCTATGTGCCCGATGCTAGACTCCCAGTGCTGGTGTCCCCGGGAATCTGTCTCGCGAAGCAGCGGGGACACGCCCGCCTGAGGCGGGCGGGGGTGATGTGATGACTGGCCCCGATAACATAGGCATAGTGTACAACTCCGGCATACCCCGGGCCGAGTTGCTGGCTCACCAGTTGGCGGAGAAGCTGGGCTTGGGGAGCTCCTCATGGGTTCTCCCCACGGCTGCAATGGAGGGACAGGGGGTGTCTCCCTCCACCTCCCTCATCATCACCGTAGGGGGCGATGGCACCATCCTCCGGGCCACCCAGCTGGCGGCTCCCAGGGAGATACCCCTGCTGGGAATCAACCTGGGGAGGGTGGGGTTTATGACCGAGCTGGGGGCAGACGAGGCCGTGAGCAGGGTGGGGGAGTACCTGGATGGCCAGGCGTGGGTAGAGGAGCGGGCCATGCTACAGGCCAGGGCGGTTTCCGAAAAAGCTAAAAACGCGGCGGCGCCCTATCAGGCCCTGAACGACGTAGTTGTGGGCAGGAGTGGCGTTTCCCGCCTGGTGCATTTGGAGGTTCGCATAGATGGCGCTCTCTTCACCACCTACCGTGCCGACGCGGTAATCGTCGCCACTGCGACGGGGAGCACGGGCTACTCCATTTCTGCAGGAGGGCCTATACTCCACCCTCAGTCCCGTGACCTGCTCCTCAATCCGCTGGCAACTCACCTGGGCCTGGGGACGGCCCTGGTGCTTCCTCCCGACTCGGTGGTGGAGGTCACCATCCGCTCAGACTACCAGGCGGTGCTCAGCATAGACGGCCGCATGGACCTGCCCCTGGAGCCCGAGGAAACCGTCGAGGTGAAGCGAAGCCCGTACATCGCCCGGTTCCTGCGCTCCCATCCATCCAACCACTTCTACGCTACCCTTACAGAGCGCCTCAGCCCCGACGCCCGCTCCACCGGTCCCAGGGTGACATCCACTACTTGAGGAGTCCGGTGCCAGAGGAATCCACCGTAGATAGTCGCCGTATATACAGAGGGAAGATAATCGGCGTCAGGGTGGACACTGTGAAGCTGCCCAGGGGCGGGACGTCCCAGAGGGAGATTGTGGAGCATGGCCCCTCGGTGGTTGTGGTGCCGGTAGACCACCAGGGACGGGTTCTGCTGGTGCGACAGTACCGCAAAGCGCCAGAGAGATGGCTTCTGGAGGCCCCGGCGGGCGGCCTGGAAGAGGGAGAGGCCCCAGAGGAGGGATGCCTGCGGGAGCTCCAGGAGGAGATTGGCTTCACCGCGGGAAGGCTTCAGCGCATGGCGGGCTTCTGGATGACCCCCGGCTTCTGCACCGAGTACATGCACGCCTACATAGCGACAGACCTGCGTCGGAGCGCTCTTGCTCCCGACGAGGATGAGAGCATAGAGGTGGTGCCGGTGCCCCTGGCCCAGGTACAGGACACGATTCGCTCAGGCGAGATCGAGGACGCCAAGACCATAGCCGCCCTTCTCATGGTGATTCACATCTACGGCGACTCATTGCACGGGTAAGGGGCCTGCGCTTCCGATGGGGAGAAAGCGCCTATCGCGTCGTAGAAGTCGCCGTCCCTGGTGGCGAGCCAGCCTGGTACGGGAGGTGCTAGAGACCATTCGGGAAATCTGCTTGGGGGAGTACAGAGGGGGCGAAGCCCCGAGTTTACCCTGAGCCTGTCGAAGGGCCGAGGGTCTGGGGGTGTCCCCCAGATTCCTTTTCCTCCCCTTCTCCCTTGGCCAAGGGAGAGGGGGGCAGGGGGTGAGGAATTTCCGAATAGCTTCTAGACCCGAATGTCCTGCACGCGCGCCCTGTGCCTGGAAGGTGCCAGCACCAGATGATAGACGTAGAAAGAGGCCATCACTACAGGCAATGAGACAATCACGTCCACGAAGTAGTGGTTCCCCGTGACCACGACGGCGGCCGCCATGAGGGTCTGGTAGACTATGGCGGCGATTTTGGCCCATAGATAGGGTGTGCTGGCCCACGCCATGGATACCAGCAGGGCCCAGGCGAAGTGCATGCTGGGCATGGCCGCGTACATATTGTAGGACAAGATCTCGCTGCGGGTGATGTGTTGAGTAGGCCCCAGTATTCGTAGAGTGTCCACAAAACCAAACACTCCCATGAACCTTGGTGGAGCCAGGGGGTAGAGGGCGAAAACGACCACCGCTATGCCAAGGCTCACCAGCAGCACAGTGCGGTACTTGTAATAGGCATCGTGCGCTGTAATGAAAAGCAGGATGCCCGTGGCTCCTATAAGGGGCCAGAAGCCCAGGGTGTAGACCCAGTTGAAGAAGTAGACCACGCCTCTGGCATCTTCCAGGAGCCATCCCTGGAGAGAAGATTCATGAAAGATACCCAGCGACTGCTCCAGGTTTATGACCTCCCAAGCATTCTGGAATCCCTGGGCAGCGGGATCCGAGTGGATCAGGTTCTTGGCAATGGTATAGGCGTAGTAGGCGGCCATTACAAGGATGACCTCCCTCACTACGGGTAAGACGAGGGCGCGCACTCTTGACATGCTTCCCGGTTCTGCGTGAAATGTGGCCTGTTGCGGCTAGCGGCCACAGGCTGCTGGTGTGGCTAGCAGCAATAACGTAATCCTACACCAGCAGCGCCTCTTAATCAAGATAATCCATAAGGAGGCCCTGGCCGCCTCCGGTGACAGGGTAATCTCCACTCCCATGTGCCTTTTGCGCACCTGGGCCACGGCCGTTCCCTGTAGCGCCTGTCTGAGGTTGTGCTCCAGCTGGTCGAAGAAGAGGGGGCGGTTCTTGCCCTTCAGGGCTATCTCATGGCCCCGAACGAGCACCCGGTTCTGAAGGTGTTCCATAGCTTGTGGCCTGAAGCTAGCCACTCACCTTTCGACAGGCTTTGGATGAGCGGAGAGAGATGTCATGCTGAGCAAAGCGAAGCATCTAGGACTCTTCGACAAGCTCAGAGCCTGTGAGTTGTTCGCGAGATTGCCGATTTGGGGTCTCAATACAGCTGTGCAATGAGTCTTAATAAGGCCATCCCAAGGTATTTATTCACAAGCTCTCAGGGTGAGCGGACAAATAACTCCTGCTCATGTGGTGAGCATGGGGAACCAACGCCATCGTCATTGCGAGGGCACCCCCGTCCGTGGCAATGGTTCGGCGGGCTCACCACGGCGTCTGGGGTGGGGCGGTCTCTCCACTCCCTCGCTCTGCGCTCGCCCGCTCATCCCGTAGGGGCAGGTTTCAAACCTGCCCCTACATGGCTCCGCTCGCATGGTTCGACAAGTCCGATGAAATCGGACTTCGTATGGAACGGAGTGGAATCGGGGCTCACCACGAGCGGGAAATTGCGCGTCCGCAGGTTCCGCGCTACGCTCCCGCGGCTACGGGCAGGTCTATCCTGTACCCCTTTAGCATCGCCTGAAGCTGCTCTGCGGTCTTAGCGTCGGGCTCCGTGAGGGGCAGCCTGGGCTTGCCCACCGGGAAGCCCACGTAGTTGACGCTGTACTTCACGGGAATGGGATTGGACACAATGAAGAGGCCCTTGAATATGGGCGTCAGCCGGAGGTGCTCCGCGGCCGCCTGGGAGGTCCTCCCCGCCAGTATCAGGTCCATCATCCCCTTGATCTGAAGTCCCACCAGGTGGGATGCCACGCTGACGACGCCGTAGCCCCCCATGGTCATAATGCCAAAGGTGTCGCTGTCGTTGCCGCTCCAGACCCGGAAGCCCCGGGGCGCACCGGCGATGATGTGGGCAATCTGGTCGAAGTCGCCGCTGGCCTCCTTCACGCCGATGATGTTGTCCACCTGGGCCAGTCGCAAGGTGGTCTCCCAGGAGAGGCTTGTTATGGTGCGGCTGGGAACGTTGTACAGGATGCAGGGCAGGGCGGTGCTCTCCGCGATGGCCCTGAAGTGCTGGTACAACCCCTCCTGGGTGGGCTTGTTGTAGTAGGGGACTACCAGGAGCGCTGCGTCAACCCCCACCTTCTCCGCTGCTTGGGTCAGTTCTATGCTCTCCGCGGTGCTGTAGTTCCCCGTGCCGGCCACCACCGCTCCCCGGTCTCCCAGCTCCGCCTTTATCTCCCGGAAGAGGCGCAGCTTCTCGTCTTTGGTGAGGGTAGGGGACTCCCCAGTGGTGCCGGAGATCACCAGCCCGTCGCTCCCGGAGTCGAGAAGGGAGGAGGCCAGGTGCCTGGCCTGGGCGTACTCCACCTCTCCCTGCTCGTCGAAGGGGGTGACCATTGCAGTAATGAGCCTGCCGACGGTAACCATACTGCCTACCTCCTACCGGATGGGGATAGCATCTCCTCTTTGACCATCACCTCGGCTATCTGAACAGCGTTCAAGGCAGCGCCCTTGCGCACGTTGTCGGCCACAACCCACATGACCAGGCCGTTGGGGCAGGAGACGTCCTGCCTTATGCGTCCCACGAAGACGTCGTCCGTGCCAGCCGCCCATATGGGCAGTGGATACAGGTCCTTCTTGGGGTTGTCCAGTACCTTGACCCCCGGCGCATGGGAGAGGATGTCCCTGGCCTCCTGGGCGCTCATGGGCTGGTCGAACTCCACGTTCACAGATTCGCCGTGGCTGATGTACACCGGCACCCGGACACAGGTGGCGCAGACCGGCATGTCCGGCTCGTGGAATATCTTGCGAGTCTCGTTGACCATCTTCCACTCCTCGGTGGTGTAGTCGCTCTCCCCCCAGCCGTCCACGTAGGGCAGGGCGTTAAAGGCTATCCGATGGGGGTAAGCCTGGGGGCGTATCTGCTCCTCATTGCCCTCCATCATCTGCGCGGTCTGCTGCCGCAGCTCCTCAATCGCCGCGGACCCGGTGCCGGAGACGGCCTGATAGGTGGATACCACGATGCGCGTAATGGGGTTGACCCGGTGCAAGGGTTTGAGGGCCACCACCATCTGGATGGTGGAGCAGTTGGGGTTGGCAATGATGCCCCGGTGCAGGCAGATGTCCTCCGGATTGACCTCGGGCACCACCAGGGGCACCTGGGGATCCATGCGGAAGGCGGAGCTGTTGTCCACGACCACCGCGCCGGCCCGGGCGGCGATGGGCGAGAAGCGCTTGCTGATGTCTGCTCCGGCGGAGAAGAGAGCGATGTCAACTCCATCGAAGGAGTCATCCGCCGTCTCCGCTACCTCGAACCGCTCTCCCATGAAGGATATCTTCTTCCCCGCGGAGCGGTCGGAGGCGTAGAGGCGAAGGGTGTCCATGGGGAAGCTCCTCTGCTCGAGGACTTTGAGGAACTCACCCCCCACGAGGCCGGTAGCGCCCACTATTGCGACATGGTAACCCATTGAACACTCCTCCAAAGGCTAGAGTTTATATTTAGCAGCACTTCTGTTTTCTTCCCTTGTCACCCTGAGCGGAGCGAAGGGTCTAAGGCGATACCCCCTGGATTCTTCACTTCGCTTCGCTCCTCAGAATTTATCATGCCCTGGGTGAGGCACCGAAGAAGATGAAAATGGCGTGTTTCCTGTGCCTTCCCCCTTGAGGGGGGAAGGTCTGGATGGGGGTGAGGCTCCCCCACCTCAATCCTCCCCCGCTTGCGGGGGAGGAGGCCAGAGGCCCCCCATTTTCGTAGGAATGATATGTGGCCAATGCTGGATTGCATTTTCATAATAATGGCAACGAAAGCGCTCATAGCCCCAGCAGCTTCTCCAGGCCCACCACAAGTCCCTTGGATTTTACCACTTCTCTTATCGCGAGGAGAACCCCCGGCATATAGCACTCGCGGTTGATGGTATCGTGGCGCAGGCTCAGGGTCTGCCCCTGAGTGCCCAGGACTATCTCGTGGTGGGCCATTCGCCCCGGCATTCGCACGCTATGGATGGAGACGCCCTCCAGCTCCCCGCCTCGTGTGCCCTCTATGGGTTCCTTCTCAGGAGCAGGCCTGATGAAGGGGCCATCTCTGCCCTCCCGCAGGTTTCTGGCCAGGGCCAGGGCCGTCCCGGAAGGGGAGTCTATCTTGGCTTCGTGGTGCATCTCTACGATGTCGGCGTAGTCGAAGTACCTTCCCAGACCCCTTGCCAGGTGCATGAGCAGCACGGCTCCAATGGCGAAGTTGGGGGCCACGAAGGCCCCGATGTCATACTCCCGGGCCAGGCTGTCCAGCTCCTTGATGTTGGCCGCAGTAAGGCCGGTGGTGCCTACCACCAGGTTGACCCCTTTGGCCGCCGCCACGCGGCATGCGGCAATGGAGGCATCGGCATTGGTGAAGTCCACCATCACCTGTGGCCTGTATATGTCTATCATGCGCCCCAGGTCCGAGGAGATGGGGATGCGACCAGAGCCGTCGGGCAGGGGCAGGTACTCATCGGTGGCGTTCTTGTCCACGCCGCACAGAGGCTCCAGGCCCGGCTCTCGACAGACCGCGGCCACCACCTCCCTTCCCATCTTCCCCAGAATTCCGTGGACAAGGACTTTTGTTGCCACCGTCTCCTCACCTCACCCTTTAGAGATTAAGGGTATCTAGCAAAATGGTCTAGGAGTTTGCTTCGAATGTCATTGCGAGCCCGCCCTTGGCGAGCGTGGCAACCTGGTAGAGAGGGGGGAGCGCCGCCCCATATTGCCTTGAAAATAGGGCTTCTCGGAAATCCTCACTCCCATCCCAACCTTCCCCCTCTATGGGGAAGGAGTAGGGAGGCACACCATTTTTCATCGCAATTACAACTAGGCTCCTTTTCAGATTCACCCCACTAGCGGGATGGCCTGTAGGGCGGCCTGCGGTTTCCCTGGGAGTCCCGAGGCGGCCCCGAAGGACGTGGCCCCCTGGGCCGGTCGTATCGGTTGCCCTCTCCTCCCCTGTCGTAGCGTGGCCTCTCCTCTGCGCCGCCGGTTCTCGGCTCTTTGTCCCCTGCCGGCTGCTCAAGGAGGGCGCGCCGGGAGAGGTTGATGCGCCCCATGGAGTCTATCTCCTTCACCATTACGGTGATCTCATCGCCAACCTTGACCACGTCTTCCACCGAGGCAACCCGCTCATTGGAAAGCTCGCTGATGTGCACCAGTCCGTCCTTGCCGGGCAGTATCTCCACAAAAGCGCCAAAGTTCATTAGCCGGACAACCTTCCCAGTGTAGATGCCACCCACCTCCGCCTCCCGGGTGAGCATCTCTATGCGCTCCACCGCCCTCCGAGCTGCATCCTGGTTTACGGAGCCGACGGTCACAGTGCCGTCGTTCTCCACGTTTATAGTGGTCTTGGTGTCCTCTATGATGGAGCGTATGGTCTTCCCGCCAGGCCCTATGACCGTGCCAATCTTGTCCACCGGGATGGTGAGCCGTATCATTCGGGGTGCGTAGGGGCTCAACTCAGACCGTGGTTGGGCCATGGTGGCCTTTATTCGCTCCAGGACAAAGAGACGGGCCTCTCGCGCCTGTCGCAGGGCCTCCTCCATAATCGCGTAGGTAATGCCCTTTATCTTGATATCCATCTGAAGGGCGGTGACTCCCTGGGCACTCCCCGCCACCTTGAAGTCCATGTCCCCCAGGGCGTCTTCAACTCCCTGGATGTCCGTTAGAACAACGTGCCGTCCCTCCTCCGTCATAACCAGGCCCATGGCTATCCCGGCCACGGGGGCCTTGAGGGGCACTCCCGCGTCCATCAGGGCCAGGGTGCTGCCGCAAACGCTGCCCATGGAGGTGCTGCCGTTGGAGCTGAGGGACTCCGATACCAGGCGAATGGTGTAGGGAAACTCATCCTCGTTGGGGATGACAGGCAGCAGGGCGCGCTCGGCCAGGGCGCCGTGTCCTATCTCCCTTCGGCCAGGCCCGCCCACTCTTCTCACCTCGCCCACGGAGTAGGGAGGGAAGTTGTAGTGGTGAAGGTATCGTTTGCTCTCCTCTGGGTTTATGGTATCCAGTTTCTGCGTCTCTGACATGGAGCCCAGGGTGGCAATGGTAAGCACCTGAGTCTGTCCCCGGGTGAAGAGACCGGAGCCGTGAGTCCGCGGCAGGATAGACACCTCGCAGCTTATGGGACGTACCTCCTTGGGCTGTCGGCCGTCCGGGCGGCGACCGCCGTGGACTATTCCAGAGCGCACCTCCCTCTTGGTCAGAGCTTCAAAGGCCTCTTTCACCTGTTGCGAAGAGTAGCCCTCTCCCATCTGAGCCGCAACATTCGCGCTCAGGTCGTCCAGAGCGCTATCCCTTTCCCCCTTCTCTCGATTGGTGAAGATGGTGGAGTGCAGGCGGTCTCCGAGGAAGGAGGCCACCTTTTTCATCAGCTCCTCTTGGGCATGGCCGTCCGGTGGGAGGGGCATCTTGGGCTTCGCCGCCAGAGCGATCAGCTCCTGCTGAAGCTCGATGATCTGCTGGTTGACCTCCTGGCCTCGCTTGACCGCCTCGATGATGACCTCCTCGATCACTTCGTTGGCTCCAGCTTCCACCATGGCTATGGCGTCTCTTGTGCCGGCCACCACCAGGTCCAGTTTGCTTTCACCTAGCTGAGCGAAGGTGGGATTGACGATAATCTCCCCGTTCAAGTAGCCCAGCCTGGTGGCGCTGACGGGGCCATCGAAGGGGATGGGGGACAGGCACAGGGCGGAGGACGCCCCTATAATGCCCAGGATATCAGGGTCATTCTCCTGGTCTGCGGAAAGGACGGTGACAATCACCTGAATTTCGTTGTGGAGCCCCTTGGGGAAAAGTGGTCTCAAGGGGCGGTCCGTCAGACGAGCGGCCAGGGTTCCCACCTCGGTGGGACGGCCCTCCCGACGGAAAAAGCTTCCCGGAATCTTGCCTGCGGCGTAAAGACGCTCCTCGTAGTCTATGGTCAGGGGCAGGAAGTCTATCCCTTCCCTGGCGCTGGGCGCAGCGCAGGCCGTGACCAGGAGCATCGAGTCCCCGTATCTGACTGTTACAGAGCCGCCGGCCTGATTGGCCAGCTTGCCCGTCTCAATGGTGAGCTTTCGCCCCGCTATCTCCTTGCTTACAGTGTGAATCAAATTGACGGTATCCTCCTCCAGCGAATCAACACTTGGGGAGAACAAAGAAAGAGCACGGGCGCGAGGGCTAATTTCGAATGAGAAGTTTGGCTGTCACTTCCCTGTAGCGGGCGCTATCTGCTTTGCTCAGATAGCGCAGGAGCCGCCGTCGCTGGCCCACCAGCGTTAGCAGCCCACGGAGACAGTGATAGTCCTTGCGGTGTACCCTGAGGTGGTCGCTGAGGTGATTTATCCGCTGTGTGAGGAGGGCTATTTGCACTCCTGTGGAGCCGGTATCTCCCTCTTTTGTCTGGTACTCCCTGATTAGGGCCTGTTTACTCTCCGTCCCCAGCATCTACGTTATGACCTTTCTCTATTCTCTTTGGCGGAATTATAGCATAGCCCCTCTGAGGAGTAAACCAGGGGTTTGAACAGTGGAGAGGGGACAGGCTGACGCGAATCTACTATCGCAGCTGTCCCATCTATGTTGCCGGCGACCAGGACTCCAGTGAGTACGGCGTTGTTTGCCGAGAGTGCTGAGTTGCGGCGGGCCTTACCGGGTGGCCCTCTCAGAGGCAAAGCACTCGTTGCAGTAGACCGGCCTGCCCAGCCTCGGCTGGAAGGGCACTTCCGCCTCCTTGCCGCAGGACGCACAGGTTATGGGGTACATGGTGCGTGCCCCGCCCTCGGCGCTCCTGGTGCGGCGCCGCGCGGCGCGACACTCAGGGCAGCGGCTGGGCTCGTTGAGCAGCCCCCTCTTCTGGTAAAACTCCTGTTCCCCCTCGGTGAAGAGGAACTCAACTCCACATTCTCGGCATACCAGGCTCTTGTCACTCAACGCTTCTAGGCCCTCCTAAGGTCTTTTTAGGGTCATTGTACTGACCCTGGGATCCGTGGCCCAGAAACCCCGGCAGGGCTTTCTGAGCGCGACCATGGCATTCAATGCTTACAAAGAATGCAATTGGGGGGGAGTCTACCATTGAACGGTTTGTCAAGTCAACAACTACTCCACGCCACGCCAGGGTCTTTTAGTTGTCATGCTGAACGAAGTGAAGCATCTAGGGCAGAGCGCGATTTGAGTACGTTTATTCGGTCTGCATCCTAGATTCTTCGTCGCTGCGCTCCTCAGAATGACAGTTCTCGTCGTTCGCTCTCGAAATTGGGGAAAACTAGAAGACCCTGTCCGCCACGGGATTGAGTTGCGAAAACCCCCTTTTTGTGGCAAGATATGTCCATGAGAATAGGCGCGTTTGAGATTCAGGAGCCCGTTCCGCACTTCAAGAACCTTCATGCCATCGCTCTCCTGCACCCGTGGGTAGATGCGGGAAGCGTCGGCACCCTGACTCTGGAGAGGCTGGAGCGTCATCTGGGAGCCAGGGAGTTCGGAAAGCTGCACCGCCCGGGGACCTTCTTCGATTTCACCCGCTATCGCCCCATGTCTCGTTTTGTGGAGGGCCAGCGCGTTGTGGTGCTCCCCAACACCAACATTTACTACGTCCTGGGAACAGATGGACCGGACTTCCTGTTCATCCATCTCATGGAGCCTCATGCCTTCGCTGAAAGATACATCAAGTCTCTGGTGGACCTGCTCAAGGCCTTCAAAGTAAAACGGTACTGTCGGATCAGTGGAATGTACAATGCGGTGCCCCACACCCGGCCCCTTCGGGTCACAGGTTCCCCAGAGATGGAGAAGATGCCGAGCATGGCAGGGCTTATCACGCCGCGCCAGGCGACAGGGGCGTACGAGGGACCAACCAGCATCATGAACTCGGTCACCGAAGAGCTGGAGAAGACGGGTACAGAGATGCTCAGCTTCATGGTGCACCTGCCTCACTACATGAGCCTGGAAGAGGACTATGCCGGGACGGCCCGGCTGGTGGAGGTTCTCTGCGCTCTCTATAATCTTCCCCGAAACCTGGCGGAAACCGAGCGTGGCGCGAGACAGTACCAGGAGGCCGGCAACGAGGCGGCGAACAGCCCCCAGGTCAAGGCCCTGGTAAAGCAGCTGGAAGAGTACTACGACAGTCAGCAGGTCCCTGAACCGCCGCAACAGACCCCGCCTCTTGCCCCTGACGTGGAGCGTTTTCTTCGTGAGATCGGCCAGCAGCTAGAGGGCAACTAGGCCCCTCTGTCTCCCCAGGGTCTTTTGATTGTCCACTTCACCCCCTCTCCAACTCTCCCCCTCAAGAGAGAGGGGTTACTCCTTCCCCCTAAGAGGGAAGGCTAGAGCCTGCGCTGAGCTCCGACTCCGTAGGGAGTCCGATGGAATCGGACTTGCCGAAGCGAAGGGGGTGCAACTGCATGCGACTCCAAGACCGTGGCCCTCTTTCCCATTCCCTTGACCAACTCTCCGTTCTGTGATACTGTTTTGCCCACAAAGGCAAAGACGGAGACGAGTACGAAGGACGCCTTCGCCCAGCGAGTCTGGTACGGTGGAAGCAGACGCGAAAGGGCCCTCGGAAGATCCCTCCTGAGCTGCTCGCCGAAAACCCCGACCAGTCGGGGCCGGTAGACCGAGACGGGGTCGTACGCCGTTACCAGTGACGAGGGCATGATGGTGCCCTGCGGAGTGCCCCGTTGTATCGGGGAAAAAGGGTGGTATCGCGGGAATTCAAGTCTCGTCCCTTCGGGGCGGGACTTGTTGTTTTATAAGGGGGGAATCATGGACATACAGCTCTATGACACTACGCTGAGGGATGGAGCGCAGCAAGAAGGCATCTCGCTTTCCGTGGAGGACAAGCTCAAGATAACCGGCAAGCTGGATGAGTTGGGAGTCCACTATGTGGAGGGGGGATGGCCTGGCTCCAACCCCAAGGACGCGGAGTACTTCCACAGGGTCAAGGCCCTTTCCCTCTCCAACGCCCGCATTGCCGCGTTCGGAAGCACCCGACGGGCCGGAATACGGGCAGAGGCCGATGGCAACATCCAGGCGCTGCTGAGGGCGGAGTGTCCCGCCGTGACCCTGGTGGGGAAAAGCTCCGACCTCCACGTCCTCAGGGTGCTGGAGACCACGCTGGAGGAGAACCTGGCCATGATAGCGGACTCCGTCTCTTTCCTGAAGAGGCGGGGACGCACCGTCTTCTTCGACGCCGAGCACTTCTTCGATGGCTTCAAGTCCAACCCGGAGTACGCCCTTCAGTGCGTCAAAGTGGCAGCCCAGGCCGGAGCGGACTGCCTGGTGCTGTGCGACACCAACGGCGGCGCTCTGACCCAGGAGGTAAGCGACATGGTCTCCCGAGTGAGCAAGGAGGTGAAGACCGCCCTGGGCATCCACTGCCACAACGACGCCGACATGGCCGTGGCCAATACCCTGGCCGCGGTGATGGCTGGAGCCACCCATGTACAGGGCACAATCAACGGATACGGGGAGCGGTGTGGCAACGCCAACCTCCTCTCCGTCATTGCCAATCTGAAGTTGAAGATGGGCGTTTCTTGCGTGACTGACCAGCAGCTCGCAAGCCTCACCGAGGCGTCCCACTACGTCAGCGAGATAGTGAACGTTCCTCCCAACAGCCAGCAGCCCTACGTGGGTGCCAGCTCCTTCAGCCACAAGGGCGGGCTGCACGCCTCCGCGATGGCAAAGGTCGAGGAGAGCTACCAGCATATTCCTCCAGAGATGGTGGGGAACGCCAAGCACGTGGTGATTTCCGAGCTTTCGGGGCGGGAGAATGTCCGACAACGGCTAAAGGAACTGGGACTGGAGGCCCTGGTGAATCGCGAGCACGTGGCAGCCCTGGTGGACAGGCTCAAGGTGCAGGAGAGCAAGGGGTTCCAGTACGAGGGGGCGGCGGCCTCCTTTGAGCTGATGGTCAGGAGGAGCCTGGATGGGTATCATCCTCCCTTCGACCTGGTGGACTTCATGGTGCTGGTGGAGAACCGTCGCCGCACCTCCGTAAACGATGCCCAGGGGGAGATGCTGGCGGAGGCGATGGTCAAGGTGAGGGTGGGCTCCCAGGTGATGCACACCGCCGCGGAGGGCAATGGCCCAGTGAACGCCCTGGACAACGCCCTGCGAAAGGCCCTGCTAGAGTCCTACCCGTCCCTGGACGCGGTAAGGCTGCTGGACTACAAGGTGCGAGTGGTGGACCAGGGCCAGGACACCAGGGCCGTGGTGAGGGTGCTCATCGAGTGCACCGATGGCAAGAGCCAGTGGCAGACCGTGGGGGCCTCCGGCAACATCATCGAGGCCAGTTGGATGGCCCTGGCCGATGGCCTGGAGTACTTCCTGATACGCGAGGGCCGGGGATAGGGGGCGGGGTGGGGTGTGGTGCTTCCTCTCTCCCGCTCATGGTGAGCTCCGATTCCACTCCGTTCCATGCGGAGTCCGATGAAATCGGACCTGTCGAACCACCATTACCGTAGGGGCGATTCACGAATCGCCCTCTACCCCCCTGCTCATGGTGAGCCTGTCGGACCACCATCATGAGCTTGTCACCCCACCGTCGTTGCGAGCGAGTCTCCGAGCGTGGCAACCTAGCGGGGTAGCACCCTTATCCCTTCCCCCGTCCTCGGGGGAAGGTTAGAGCCTGCACTGAGTTTGCCGAAGTGATGGGGGCCATACCCTCCCCCGCTAAGCCTGCCGAAGGGTTATTCCGAGCGTCCCTTCTGTCATTCTGAGGCCCGATGGAATTGGGACGAAGAATCTAGGGCATCGCATCCACCAACAGGGCCATCGCTGTTTTGGTGCTATTTGTGGGTTAGGTGGACTCCCAGGGCTTCCACCACTGGCGCAATGGGTGCAAGCGTCGTCCAATGAACTTCTCCACACCGGCTCGATGCAGCACTCTCCTGCCCCCACTGCTGGCCTCCTCATCGATTAACGTAGATGGCACATCCTCCCAGTCAAACTCCTGCCTCCCGAAGGCATCCCTTGGCTCCCAGACGATAATCTTACGGCCTTCAAATGTCCAACCGCTGGGCACGGTGCCCTCCCTCTTGGCATAGGCAGAGACCCTCAGCATATTATCGAGTCGGGCTTTCACCCGATCATACCGCTTCTCGGCGTACTCAAGCCAGGCTACTACGCGGCACCACTGCGGCGGCGACCCGTCTGTAGCCTCCGAGAGTATCCCGCTCAGGATGCCTGACGATAACGCCAGCCAATCTTCTGGTAGCCGTTCATTATCCAGTTGATTCATAACCTCGGTCAGATAACGGCGATAGAGATGACCAGTTAGCGTACGGCGCATTTCCTGGATTCTACTCTGCAGTCGCTGGCGTAGCTCTTCGTCGTGCGGTGGCAGGGCCGTCGTCGTATATATCATCATGCTACGCTTCACCACTTCATCAGGGAATGAGTGGGGGTCTGCATTCATGGCTAGAATAAAACCGGGATACTCTGACACTGGAGGCTGCATCTCGTCCTTGATCATATCTTTACCGTGGCGGTTGAAAGCGTTGCGCCCGATGTCATCAAACACCACTGGAAATCGTTTGTATGCCTGTTGCAAGCCACGGAGCCTGGCTGCAGTAAAACTTTGCTTGTCTATCGTGTGGGCGTAGCCGAACATGGAGGTCATCAGCGTATCCACTAGGCTAGTCTTGCCACAGTTGGACTTGCCGAAGACTATTGCAAACGAGGGGAAACGAATTACGTCGCTATCCTTCAGCAGGGCTAGCGAACGCATGTCACACATGAACGGAGAGAAGTACAGCCAGGCCATCAGGGTAAAGTAGTCACGCTGTAGACGCGGTACGGTGCCCTCAAACGCGCCCTCATAGTTCTTGAAGTATTGCAGCAGGAGCGTCGCATCCGTCCTGACAGCTTCCTCATCCCACTCCAAAGGAAACCGCTGGCCAGAGAACAGAGCTGATCTGTTCGTCCTGTCAAGAGAGAAATAGCGGTTATCAGCCTCCTCAGCCGATTTCACGAGATGTATACGGCTTATTTCTCTCTTTATCTCAGGCGTAATCACCTGTTTGCCGTTGCGAATTGCCGGAATAGCCGCTGACATACGTGGTCCTATGGCCGCTGCAACTTTTTCTACACGTTGTACCTGGGCTGGCACCGACACCTCCATTATCTCAGCCGATGGTGCCTCAATAACAAGTGTGGCCGACGTGTCTGCCATCACTGGGGTGTCCGAGATTTCGATTTCGGCGTTGAATATCCTGTCTTCGGGCAATGGGATCTCATCTGATGCCGAGTCCCTTATCTGATCGAGCATACGACTGTAATGGTTCCACGCCTCTTGATCGTCATCAAACTTGACCAGCGTCTCAGGCTGATTTCCTGAAAAGGCACGCTCAGATAGGTTGGCCGAGCCGATTATTACCCTTGTGTGTCCGTCGATGTTAGATAATAGATAAAGCTTTGCGTGAGCGATGTACTTTCTAAGCACGTGGAAGCGCGCCTGTCCTGAATGAACCCTTTGAAGAATATGCAGATGGCGCTCATCTTTCAGACCCATGATTGCAGCACGCGTGTCTCCGACGACTACCTTCTGGAATGCTAAGATGTCCTTTATTTCCCGAAGTGTGCCTTCATACCCAAACACGCACTCAAATTCTGTGAACGAATACTTGTCTAGCATTCTGACGATGGCGTTGACGCTCGCAGAATATGTCAGCACACGCAGGCTGTCGTAACCATCGAATAGATCCCAGTTGAACTTCTGCTCGTTTAGGAACTTGGCGCTTACCACACGAAGCCCAGCGCCGTCATCCAAGCTGAATCCAGACTGGATGTTCTGCATTCCGTCGGATTCACCAAACAGTCCGTTAACTGACATAGCTCTGTATGGACCTATTAACCAGGAGTCGAACACCTGCCCTATTGTATTATGGTGCGGCTGTCCCGTTCAAGGGGTTGTGCTTTTTCCACAGGATTCTTTGGAAACCAAGGAGCTACGAAATGGAATCCCATCATCTCCAACTCCTCTCCCCCTACCCCGCCATCCTCCCCTTACCCCGTCGCCCTCCCTCTGCTACCCTGCACATGCCATGCCACGTCGCTGCCACTCTACCACCCGACCACCCCCACCACATTCAATCAAAACATGTACCTTTTTCCAGCTACAACCCCATAGCTAGGCCCACGAAAATTTCTCCATTCAATCAAAAAACAGCGCCGCCCCCCTACCACCAGGCCGTCTCGTCCGGGTGGAGCATCCTGGCCTCCATCTCTTCCCTCCAAGGCCCTGCCGTCAGGTACTTCCACCCACCGTCGGCAAAGATGACGACGATGTTGCCCCTGTCCATTCGCTGGGCCACACGCTGGGCGCAGCTGAGGACGGCCCCGGAGGATACCCCCACGAAGATTCCTTCCTTATCCAGAAGAGAGCGGGTACAGTCGAAGGCCTCCTGGGTATCCACCAGGAACCTCCCGTCCAGCATGTCCAGATCCAGCAGCGGCGGTATGTACCCCTCCTGGAGGCTTCTCAGTCCCTGGAGCTGTTCTCCCATCTTCGGCTCCACCCCAATGACTCTGGTCTGGGGGTTGTGCTCCTTCAGCCTCTTTCCCACCCCCATGAGGGTCCCACCGGTGCCTATGCCGGCAATGAAGACATCCACCTCCGGAAGGGCCTCCAGGATTTCCGGCCCCGTGGTCTCGTAGTGAGCCAGCAGGTTGGCCTTGCTCTCGAACTGGCACGTGTTAAAGTATCCCTCTTCCTGGGCCAGCCGTTTCGCCGTCTCTATGGCCCCCTTCATCCCTGCCAGGGGGTCGCACCACACAATCTCCACTCCGTAGGTGGCCAGCAGGTCCGCCATTCCCGGGGTTGTCCTGCGGAGCATCACCACCTTCAACTTGTATCCCTTCTGCTTGGCTATCAGGGCCAGGGCCAGGGCGGTGTTTCCCGTGCTGGCCTCGACCAGGGTTTGGCCCGGCTTCAGCTCGCCCCTTGCCTCTGCCTCTTGCACCAGGTACCTGGCCACCCTGTCCTTGATGCTCCCCGTGGGGTTATAGCCCTCCAGCTTGGCGAAGATGCGGACGGACGGCTTGGGACTCATCCGCGGCACCTCCACCAGGGGCGTATCGCCTACGAAGTCCAGGATGCTCTTGGATTGTGTTCTCATGGCTGTTTTCAGGACGTTGTTGTGCTTGAGAGGATGATACCTGAATCCCCGCCTCTTCGGAAGTCCTGCTCTTGGCCGGAGGTCGCCAGAGATGTTGACAGGGCGACTGGCTACCCCTACAATTCGTAACAGTCGCCGAGGTTCTCTAGCACTATAGTAAAGTAGGGAAGATGTTACGAATACGACTTCGCAGAGTGGGAGCCAAGAAGAAGCCCAGCTATAGAATAGTGGTGGCCGACTCTGAGGCCCCCCGAAACGGCGCCTTTGTGGAGCAGGTCGGCCGCTATGACCCCCTCACGGACCCTCCCACCGTGCTCATGGACGAGGAGAAGGTGGTGAAGTGGCTTGGCAATGGAGCACAGCCCTCGGAATCGGTGGAGAGGATGCTGAAAAAGATGGGAATCTTTGAGAGGCTGAAGGGACAATGAAAGAGCTGATAGAGTACATCGCCAAGTCGTTAGCCACAAATCCGGACAAGGTGAAGGTCACAGAGGTTCCCAACGAAGACGGCCAGATAGTTCTCAAGCTAGAGGTCGCCGAAGAGGACAAGGGCAAAATCATCGGCAGGCAGGGCAGGGTTGCCCAGGCCATGCGAGTGTTACTGCGAGTGCGAGCGGTGAAGGAAGATGTCCGGGCCAGCCTGGAGATAGTCTAGCTTCCCATCAAGCTTCTCAAGGACTTTTCTGCTCGGATGGCACTTTCTACGCGGTGAACCAGGAATCTCCCTCAGCCGAATCTCAGTATCGCCTTCCTCCCAGGGCCATCGTTGGGGTTGTTGTGGGGACCATAGGATACAAAGGGGAGGTGAAGGTTGAACCACACACGGACAATCCTCGGCGTTTTTCCAGTGGGAGCCACCTTCTGGCCAAAGGCCAGGACATCCAGATAGATCGGTGCCGGTGGCACCAGGGGCTGGCCCTGGTAAAGTTCCGTGGCATCGACACCCGGGAGGACGCCATGCGCCTTCAGGGAGTCCTGCTGGAAGTGCCGTTGGATGATGTCCCATCCCTTTCCTCCGATAGCTACTATCACTTCCAGATTCTGGACATGGAGGTTTGGACCCAGGCAGGGGAGCTCCTGGGAAGGGTGGAGGAGATCCTTGGTACAGGCAGCAACGATGTCTACGTTGTACGCCAGGGAGAGAGCGAAGTCCTGATACCGGCTATCCAGGGTGTGATTGTGGCCGTGGACGTGGAAAAGGGCCGCATCACCGTGGACCTGCCGGAGGGACTGCGCTGATGCGGGTGCTCTGCCTTTGACCCTGGCGGCTGGCAATGGTAGAATTCCTCTGAGGGGTCGTGGAAATCTCATTTGGGGGGTAGTCAGATGTCCGGTCATTCTCATTGGGCTACCATAAAGCACCAGAAAGGGACCTCCGATGCCAAGAAGGGCCAGCTATTCACCAAGCTGGCTCGAGAGATTATCGTGGCTGTCAGGGAGGGGGGCGAAGATCCGAACATGAACGTACGCCTCCGTATCGCTCTCCAGAAGGCCAAAGAGAATAACCTGCCCATGGAGAACGTTGAGCGCGCCATCAAGCGGGGCGCTGGAGGTGGCGAAGGGGGCGATGTCCTGGAGGAAGCCATCTACGAAGGGTACGGCCCTGGGGGAATAGCCATAATGCTCCAGGCCCTGACCGACAACCGCAAGCGCACCGTCTCTGACGTTCGCGCCTCTTTTGCCCGTGCAGGAGGCAACCTGGGTGAAGCCGGGTGTGTGTCGTGGAACTTCGAGTCGCGCGGGGTCATTACTGCCGAGGTGGATCCGGACAAGGGAGATGACGTAGCCCTGGCGGCCATAGACGCTGGCGCCGAGGACTTCAAACTGGAAGGCTCCTACCTGGAGCTATACGCCAATCCGGAGAACCTAGAACCCCTGCGCAACGCCCTGGAGCAGCAAGGAGTGAAGGTCACCTCCGTTGAGCTGTCCATGGTGCCCCGCAGCACCGTGCTCCTGGATGTAAAGGTCGCCGAACAGACCCTGCGCCTTCTGGATCACCTGGAGGAGATGGATGACATCCAGAAGGTGTACACCAACGCCGACTTCCCCGACGAGGTCCTGGAGCAGTACAAGGGCTGAGCCGTCCCTGCTGTTCCCTCCCATCTGGGAGAGTCGGGGAGTCCTTGTTGTCAAAGCGGGAGGCAGAGAGCCTGTTCCCTGGCGGAGTTTATCCATGACCCCTTTTGACGAATGGGCCGGCCTCTACGACTGGGTCTACGCCTGGAAGCGGGATGATATCCCCTTCTACGTAGAGGAGGCACGGAGGTCCGGCGGCCCCGTCTTGGAGTTGGGATGTGGCACGGGCAGGGTTGCCATACCCGTGGCCCAGGCAGGCATCGAGGTCGTGGGGCTGGACAGCTCGGCGAAGATGCTCCAGGTGGCCCGCCGCAAGGCCAGGGCCATAGGGCCTATGGGCGGCAAGCTCACCTGGGTCCGAGGCGACATGCGGAGCCTCTCATTGCCGAGGAAGTTTGCCCTGGTCATCATTCCCTATCGTGGTTTCCTTTCCCTCCTCAATGTGGAGGAGCAGCGGCGCTGTCTCCAAAGCATCAAAGCTCACCTGATGCCAGGGGGCAGGCTGGTCTTCGACATCTTCGTCCCGGACCTGGATACCATCACCGAGGGTTCCGCCGCCCCTCTTCACCTCTGGGACGTGACTCACCCTGAGACGGGGAACCGCCTGGTGGTCTGGGACCAGAGCCGCTTTGACAGCCACAACCAGATAATCAACGTCCGCATGATTATCGAGGAGCTGGACGGGGCAGGGGAGATGGTGCGCAAGCTCTACCGGGACTTCCAGCTTCGCTACATACACCGCTTTGAGGCCCAGCACCTGCTGGAGCTGTGCGGGTTCCACGTTCTTGACCTCTTTGGAGACTTCGACCGTCAGCCCCTGGACGAAACCAGCACCGAGATGGTATGGGTGGCTGAGGCCAGGGGGTAGGTGCACGGAACGCTGTACAAGCACCCTTCGACAGGCTCAGGGTGAACGGGTTTTCCCCCTCCCGCTCATGGTGAGCCTGTCGAACCATGCATGGTGGGACAACTTGCCACGGGTCTGCTATGATACGAATGACTCGACAAAGCGTAGGGGAGGCTACGGTGGACATTGTTGTGCGTGGTTCAGACTGGATGACCCATCGGAGCACCCTTGAACGTTTGGAAGTTCAGGAAGAGACCTATTTCTACAGGGGGAAAGAGCCAATCTTCGTGTCGGCAGGGGATCGCGTCTACTTCATCGAAGACCAAGCGACATATGGATTCGCTTTCTGGCATGAATATGCATATAGGAAATCTGCGCGCGGGCAGGTGGGCTATGCTTTCGTTGTAAGGGGACCGTGGACTGCCATCGATCCACCGCAACAGCTTCCCGACGACTTCCTCAGAGGACAGTGGCGCTGGCGCTATGTAACGTCTGTGGTGGACTCGTTACTGCGGCGCTGAGGGATGCAAAACATGGCGAGCTACCGTTTTGGCGCAGTAATAACCCGTGAGGGGAAGTTCTATGTGAGCGATTGCCCTGAGTTGGGTATCACGTCGCAAGGCCTCTCCATAGAAGAGTCCCTGGCCAACCTGAAGGAGGCTATAGAGCTTTATCTCAAGGATGAAGACCTGGACTCCCTTGGGGTACTTAAAGAATCTCCTCTCATTACAAGCATAGAGGTTACAGTATAAGGTGCGTCTTCCCGTCCTCTCTGGTCGTGGTGTTGTCAGGGCCTTGGAGCAGGGAGGATTTGTGGTAGTATCCCAGCAAGGTAGTCACGTGAAGCTCAGGAAGATAGAACAGGGCAGAACGTTTACCCCATTGTCCCCCTTCATAGAGAATTAGCCAGACGAACGCTACTAGGCATATTACGGCAAGCTGGGCTTACGGTTGAAGAGCTAAGAAACCTTCTATAAAACAAAACCATGCCAGACTTTCAAATCGTATCCGACTATGGGCCTACGGGAGACCAGCCCCAGGCCATAGACATGCTGGTGGAGGGGGTCAACAAAGGCCTCCGCCATCAGACCCTCCTGGGCGTCACCGGCAGTGGCAAGACCTTCACTATGGCCAATGTCATCGAAAGAGTGCAGCGCCCCACCCTGGTCATCGCCCACAACAAGACCCTGGCCGCCCAGCTAGCCACCGAGTTCAAGGAGTTTTTCCCCCACAACGCGGTGGAGTACTTTGTGTCCTACTACGACTACTACCAGCCGGAGGCCTACGTTCCCCAGACCGACACCTACATAGAGAAGGACTCTGACATCAACGACGAGATTGACAAGCTGCGCCACTCCGCCACCAGGGCGCTTCTCACCCGTCGGGACGTGCTCATCGTCGCCTCGGTGTCATGTATATACGGTTTGGGCGCTCCCGAAGAGTACCAGAGCTTCGTGGTGCCCCTCAGCAAAGGGGAGCACACCAATCGTACCAGGCTCATCCGTCGGCTCATAGACCAGCAGTACGAGCGCAACGACATGGACCTCTCCCGGGGCAAGTTCCGCGTCCGAGGCGACACCCTGGAAATCCTCCCCGCCTATGAGGAGGTGGCGTTGCAGGTCCAGTTCTGGGGCGACGAGGTGGAGCGCATCATCGAGATTGACCCCCTCACCGGCGAGGTCTTTGGGGAGCGGGAGTCGGTGGAGATATACCCCGCCAAGCACTTCGTCACGTCTCAGGAGAAGCTGCTCCTGGGCATCAAGGACATCGAGGAGGAGCTGGAGGAGCGGGTGAGCTGGTTCCGTGACCAGGGCAAGCTCCTGGAGGCGCAGCGCCTGGAGAACCGCACCAGGTACGACCTGGAGATGCTGCAGGAGGCGGGCTACTGCGCCGGAGTGGAAAACTACTCCGCTCCCCTGGGAAGGCGTCCCAAGGGAAGCACACCGTGGTGCCTCCTGGACTACTTCCCGGACGACTACCTGCTGTTCCTGGACGAGAGCCACATGACCATCCCGCAGCTTCACGGCATGTACCACGGGGACATCGCCAGGAAGCAGACCCTGGTGGAGTACGGCTTCCGGCTGCCCTCCGCCCTGGATAACCGCCCCCTTAGCTTTGAGGAGATAGAGAAGCACATAAACCAGGCTATCTACGTCTCGGCCACGCCTGGCCCCTACGAGCACAGCCATAGCCAGCAGGTAGTGGAGCAGGTCATACGCCCCACCGGCCTCCTGGATCCTACCATCGAGGTGAAGCCCACCCAGGGGCAGATCGACGACTTGCTCTACCAGATACGCGCCCGTGTAGACAAAGGGGAGCGGTGCCTGGTGACCACCCTGACCAAGCGCATGGCCGAGGAGCTGGCGGACTACCTCCAGGAGATGAACGTCAAGACCCACTACCTCCACTCGGAGGTAGATACCCTGGAGCGCAGCGAAATCCTGCGAGACCTGCGCCTGGGGGTGTACGACGCAGTTGTGGGCATCAACCTTCTACGGGAGGGGTTGGACCTGCCCGAGGTCAGCCTGGTGGCTATCCTGGACGCCGACAAAGAGGGATACCTGCGCTCCCAGTCTTCCCTCATCCAGACCATCGGCCGGGCGGCACGCCACTCCGATGGCCACGTCATCATGTACGCCGATACCGTCACCGATTCCATGAAGAAGGCCATCAGCGAGACCTACCGGCGGCGGGAGATCCAGGAGGCGTACAACCTGGAGCACGGCATAACTCCCCAGGGCATTCGCAAGGCCATCAGGGACATCACCGACCGGGTCAAAGCCGTGGCCGAGAGGCGTCCCACTTACCAGGTACACCAGGACATGCCCAAGGATGACCTGCTGCGGGTGATCAAAGACCTGGAGTCTCAGATGAAGCTGGCAGCCAGGGCCCTGGAGTTCGAGAAAGCAGCCCTTCTGCGGGACGAGGTGGTGGAGCTACGCAAAGTCCTGGCCTCTGGCAGGGAGCCGGAGCACGACTCCAGGCTGGTGTCCAGGAAGCTGTAAAGGGGCACGCGACAGGTCTGTAGTCGCTCTGGCGGCAACCACTCCGTGTTCTACCGACGAAGCTCCTCGGGTGGCGCGACTGGCTAATGTGCGTGTCAAGATGGTACAATGTATTTGTAAACCTGTTGTCCCCACCAGTTAGCGCTGGGGGCATCTTTCTCTGTCAAACCTTTAGGGAGTGGACGTATTGGAGAGGCTGGAGGTTGACCGGTTTTCTTACTTGCAGGCTAACAGCCTGAGCAGGTTAGTGGCGGTCGTGGTGGGTGTGTCCCTGGTGGCAGCCTCCGGAGTGCTGGTGGTGGAGGCCCAGAGTCAGCCCAAGCCCTTTTTTCAGGTTCCAGCGATAGTGGTGACCCTTGGCCTGGGTATCCTGGCGCTCTATGCCAGCTCCCTGGTGGTGGGACGCCGAGCGACTGCCCTGGCCTGCTGGGGAATCTGCATAACCATGGCTATTCTTCTGCCCTTCTTGCAGTTCCTTCCCATAAAGTATGACACTCTAGTCCTTCTCGACCTGAAGGCGTTTGCCCCCCCATTGTGGCCGTATGCCCTGGCTATTCCTCTCTTGCTTTTCCTTGTGTTGGATACATCCCTTCCCAGCCTGGGGCGCAACGGCACCTCGGTACTGTTCCTGGCTGTAGGACTCTTTTCGGCCTTCATGTTCCTTTTCTTCACCATAGCTCTCATCGGAGATGTCGCTAACCTCTCCAATTTGATTGTGGTCCCCCACTACATATTCCTGAGTGTGGCAACTCCCATTGGCATGAGCGGTGTGATAGTGCTGGCCACTGTGATGGTTAGAAAAGGTCTGGTGATGGCTGGGATAGCCCTGTTGCTGGCAACAGGCCTGGGCATCGAATGGATGTCCACCTGGTCCTACGACGGCCCTCACTTTCTCGACGTTGCCCAGATTCCATTTGCTCGCTATCCTCTGCTTCCCGTGCTGGCGGGAACTATTCCAGGCATCCTGGCAGCCGCAGCGGGAGTCCTGGCCGGCTGGGAGGTCTACATAAGAGGCCGCAGGAATGACTCTAATGAGCCTGTTGAGGGTGGCATTTCACAAAACCTGGGAAAACGAACATGAAACGCATGTATGCCATCCTGTTGCTCCTGATAGTAAGCCTGGTCCTGACCCTGGGCACAGGCCTCTCAGAGTATTTTCGCGTTTCCTTGCTGGCGGCGCTGATGCTGGCGGGAAGCTACGCCTGGGCTTTCTTGAACCTGTGGGCGGTCACTACCACCGTCCAGAGGAACCACGGCAAGCTCCGGGTGGGAGACTCCCTGGAGAGCCGGGTCATCATACGCAACTCCGGCCCTCTGCCCAAGTTCGGCCTTGAGATAGAAGACCTTTCAGAGTTACCTGGGCACACTACAGGGGCGGTGGTCAACCTGCCCTTCTTTGGAGAGGCATCAGTGGCAATGAGCATCCCCCTCAAGAAGCGGGGCATCTACAGGGTGGGAGCGCCCATCGTCACAAGCAGAGACCCCTTCGGCATATTCCGACTAAAGCACAGGGGTCTTGGAGCCGAGCAGCTGGTGGTGTTGCCATACATGGTGGACGTTCCCCCCTTCTCTCTGGCCCGGGGAGACATCAGCGGAGAAGGGTCGTCCCAGAGAAGCGTTCCCGAAGCCACCGCCTCTGTCTCTACCATACGGGAGTACCAACCCGGCGAGAGCACCAGGTACATTCACTGGCCGGCCTCTGCCAGAAGGGGCAACCTGATGATGAAGCAGTTTGATGGCGGAGTGGAGGACGTGGCTTGGATTCTCCTGGATCTCCAGGAGGAAGTCCAGCAAGGACAGGGAAGAGATGAGATAGAGAATACCGAGGAGTACGCGATAACCGCGGCCGCCTCCATCGCCAGGAGCTACGCAGAGATGGGATGGCCTGTTGGGCTTATGGCCCAAGGAGACCACCAGTATGTTCTGCATCCCCAGGAGGGCGCTCTCTCCTTGAATCGCATACTTGTGGCCCTGGCTGAGGCCCACGCCAGGGGCACGGTTGCCTTGAGAGACCTCCTGACCTTCTGGGAGTCTTGTATCCCTTCGCCCACCGTCTCCCTGGTGGTGGTAACCGCTTCCCTGGAACCGGAGTGGGACGTGGCCCTGGAGTCTCTGATGCAGCAGGGGGTCTCGGTGACGGTGGTGCTGATAGACCCCACCTCTTTTGAGGCCACGGGAGACCCCCGGCTTGTGCTCAGCCGGTTGAACCGAAGGGGAATCCCTGCTTACCTGCTCCGAAAAGGCGAAGACCTGTCCCGGGCCTTGCAGTATCCCTGGCACCTTTCTGCCACCTCCCAGGCGGTAGAGCAAGTTGGCGGAGCGCTCCCATGACCATGTTAGCTGGAGTCTCTACTTGATGCTAATTAACCGTATAAAGGGCTTCTGGAAGGAGCTGGGCATCACGTTCTGGCTTCAGGTGGCGGTATTGGCCGCGGCAGCCGCGTCGGTGGAGAGCGCTGGTTGGGTAAAAGTGCCCTCCCTCATCCTGGTTGCCTTCCTGGCGGCGCTGACCGCCGCGTTGCTGGCCAGCTTAAGAGAGCATAAGCAAGTGCATCATTTATGGGCAGTCCTGGCAGGAGGTCTCCTTGCCTACCTGGGAGGTATCTATCTTGCCGAGGCCGATCAGTGGTATCTGAGGTTTGGCGCGCTGCACAGCAGGCTGGTGCAGTGGTGGTCTGCCGTTGTAGGGGAGGATGCAACCACGGACACCCTGCCCCTTTCTGTCACCATCATGGCCATAACCTGGCTGGCGGCATATTTCACCTCCTGGAGCCTCTTCAGGCACAGGAACGTGTGGGCCACACTGCTGCCCATAGGGGCAGGCCTGGTGATAAACCTTACGTACTTGCCGGAGCGGTTCTCCGTCTATCTCTTTGTTTTCCTCTTCTTTGGCCTCCTCATGCTGGTGCATGTGACCAGCCTCCAGCGACGCGCTCTGCTGCAGGCCCAGGACACTCCCCATCCCGCCTCCATGCAGCGCCTGTCTCTTGCCCATGGCCTGTGGCTCAGCGTCGCTATCCTTGGGATAACCATCGTGCTTCCCTTTGGGGACTCCCCCACACCCCTCAAGTGGGTCTTCAGACCGATGGACAGGGCAGTGGATGACCTCCAGGACGAGGTCTACCGCATCTTCGCCGCGGTCCCAGGCCACAACCTGGCCTCCATGCGCTTCTTTGGCTCCGTTCTTCCTTTGCTGCGACCTGTGCCTATGGGCGAAGACCCCGTCATGTTCGTAGACACCTGGTACCCTCTCTACTGGCCGGCCATAGCCTATGACCAGTACACCTCCAAAGCCTGGAAGGTGGAGGACACCGAGTCGATACCCGTGGCCTCCGTTATCTATGCCGATGATGAAGAAGGGGGAGCGCTGTTACCATACGGTGTCGAGTCCATTTCCTACCAGGTGCACATGCACGTGGCCTCTCCTTATCTCCTGGTGGCAGGAGAGCCCTTTGCTGTGAGCCCCGATGCCCGACAGGTAATCCCTGCGGCCAAGGCGTTCCAGCTAGACCTGGCCACCCCTGGCCAGAATGGGGACCTGCCGATGGACCTCCAGAGGTTGGCCTCCACCCTGGCTACTGCTGGGGGCAACGATGACAATCCAGCCCTGACTGATATGCCCTTCGACCTCAGGGTGAGCCAGGTCATCAAAGAGGTGCCGTCATCGGGCCGCAAGACTACCATTGAAGTCGAGATTGACTCGCTCTTCTACTATTCGGACCTGCAGCAGGCCGTCGGCAGCGAGGGAGCAACCGTGGGTATTGAGGTAGTCCAGCCATCGCCAAAAGATTCGGCGGTGTCCTTCAAGCCCGTGAAGCGGTTGAGGCCCGATGGTGAATACAGAGTTACTGCCGGACTGAGCACGGCCAGCGAGGAAGCCCTGCGCGACTCTTCCCAGCAGTACCCTCCAGAGATACTGGACCGCTATCTTCAACTTCCGGACAGCTTGCCGTCCCGGGTATCGGTGCTCGCCTCCAATGTAGTGGCCGACGCATCCAACCCCTACGACAAGGCTGTAGCCATAGAGACCTATCTGAGAAACCTTGAGTACTCCACCGCCTCCAATCCCATTCCCTACGATGCCGATACGGTTGACTACTTCCTCTTTGAGTCCGAGGAAGGGTACAGCGACTACTTCTCTTCAGCCATGGCTACCATGTTAAGAACCCTGGGAATTCCCACCCGCCTGGTGCTGGGCTTCGGACCAGGAAAAGAAGACCGCATCAAGCACGGGTTCCTGGTGCGGGACAAGGACAGCCATTCCTGGCCTGAGGTCTACTTCCCTGGCACCGGGTGGGTGCCCTTTGAGCCTACCCCAATCTATGAAACACGCGCTCGCGGCCTTCCTGGAAGTCCATTTGGTATCGAAGATTTTCTGGCAGAGGGCGCTGAGCAGGATCAGGCAGATGGCACGGGTGGTCTGCTGGAGCCAAGGGATGACCAGCAGGAGAGGCACGACCTGGGAGGCCCCCTGTCTGGAGGTCAAGGCCCCAAAGCATTGCCCGAGAGATACTTTGGGACACCCCTGGGAAGGGGAGGCGTACTTTTTGCTCTGTTCCTGCTCACAGGGTTCGCCCTCATGCGTATCCTCTGGATGCGGCAGTACGGTGATCGGCGCTCCACACAAGGGGCCTACGAGAGGATGCATCGCCTTGCTGCCTTCCTGGGCCTTCCTTCGCCTCCATCGCAGACGGCCTATGAGTTCTCAGACAGCCTCTCACGGCTAATTCCCGAGGCCAGGGCGGACGTAGACCTGGTATCCAACACCTTCGTCCGCCAGCGGTACGGGGGTATTACACCCAGCGCCGTTGAGGAGCTGCGGCTAATGTGGGCCTGGCGCCGTATCAGGAGAGCGCTCATGGCCCGCCTGAGGCAGACCAGGGAGCCTGCCACGAGCCTGCCGAAGGGGTGACATTCTCCCGTCCCTTCATGGTATGCTGGCCAATATCAATAACCCGGCGCTTTGAGAGAGGTGGATTTGCAGAAGCTAGCAGAAGCATCACAGATTGCACATCAGCTCCTGGACAGCGTCAAGAAGGTCATGGTGGGCAAGGAGCGGGCTATTGAGCATAGCCTGGTTGCCCTTTTCTCCGGAGGGCACCTGCTCATTGAGGATGTGCCTGGACTGGGAAAGACCACCCTGGCCAGGGCCATTGCCGTATCTTCTGGGTGCGGCTTCAAGCGCATCCAGTTTGTGCCGGACCTCCTGCCCAGCGATATCACGGGAGTCAACATATACAGCCAGAAGACGGGGGAGTTCGAGTTCAGGCCAGGGCCGATTATGACCCAGGTGGTGCTGGCGGATGAGATCAACCGTGCGCCATCCAAGACCCAGGCGGCCCTGCTCGAGGCCATGGAGGAGCGTCAGATTACAGTAGACGGTGTGACCCGCGACATGGGCAGGCCCTTTTTCATCATCGCCACCCTGAACCCAGTGGAGTATCATGGCATCTTCCCCCTTCCCGAAGCCCAGCTAGACCGCTTTATCATGCGGGTCACCCTGGGGTATGCCAGCTTTGATGAGGAGATGGCTATCATCGAGCGCCAGGAGAAGCGGAATCCCATAGCCGATGTGGTTTCAGTCACCACCCCGGAGAAGGTGGTCTTTGTGCAGGAGGAGACCAAGGGCATCTATGTAGACTCCCTGGTACGTCAATACATAGTGTCCCTGACCCAGGCCTCACGCCAGCACCGAGACATAGTGCTGGGAGCCTCCCACCGGGGTTCGCTGGCCCTGTTCCGTACCTCCCAGGCCCTGGCCCTCATTCGAGGCCGGGAGTTTGTTGTCCCCGACGATGTGAAGGAGCTGGCCGTGGGGGTTCTGGCCCATCGGGTCATCCTCACGCCGGAGGCGCGATCTCAGGGGCTGGATGGCTTCAAGGTCATCACAACCATAGTGGACAACCTGGCGGTGCCCGGAGCGCACACCTAATACTTAGTTCCGTAGGTGCGCGTACATAAGACACGCCCCAATCCCACTCACCTTGAGCTTTTCAGAGAGTCCGCCTCAGGCGGATGGTTCGACAAGCTTACTAAATTCCTTGGCCAATACCTTGATAGGCACTTAGACGTCTCTGGCTCTTGATCAACGACGCCTTCTCATGTTGTGTTCTACGAACAGTGCCAAGGTAATGCAGGCCACTACTCCGACGATCAACAGCGGTAGAATTAGGCTAGCGGTCGTCAATATATAAGAGCAGTGATCATTTGGCCCAAGAATGCGTAATTCATCACCGCCAGGGTAGTTGATGCAGACGTCCAATGCGGCTGCAATAAGTTCAGTGCCCACGCGCCCCGCTATATTGCCATGATGTGATACCCGGCATCCACGGGGATGATGCTGCCGGTTATGCCGCTGGCCAGGTCGCTGCACAGGAACAGGGCTGCCTTGGCAACCTCTTCGTGAGTTATGTTGCGCTTCAGAGGTGCCCTCTCCGCGTGAACCCTCCTCATTTCTGGAAACCCGTGGATTCCCCGAGATGCCAGGGTCTCCAGGGGGCCGGCGGAGATGGCGTTTATCCTTATGTTCTGGCGGCCGTACTCCTCCGATAGCTGCCGCACCTCGTTCTCCAGGGCCGCCTTGGCGGTGCCCATAACGTTGTAGCCCGGAAACACCCGCTCCGACGCCTGGAATGTCATGGTCACTATGCTCCCACCGTTCGCCATCAGGGGAGCGGCGTGCCTCACTATGGGAATGAGAGAGTAAGCGCTGATATCCAGCGACAACAGGAACGCTGTACGGGCGATATGGGAGAACTCCCCTTGGAGGTCCTCCCTGTTGGCATAGGCAATGCTGTGCACCACGAAGTCCAGGTTGCCGAACTCCCCCTTGATCCCCTCAAAGGTCTCGACTATGGACTCGTCCCGGGTCACATCGCACTCCAGCAGGAGCACGTCTTTCATGTATCCCGTCAGGCGAGAGACGCGATCGGCGAATCTGTCGTTCTGATAGGTGACAGCCAACCTGGTCCCAGCCTGATGAAGTATCTGGGCAATGGCCCAGGCTATGCTGTGGTCGTTGGCTACCCCGAACACCACACCCTTTTTGCCGTTCAGGTCTATTGCATACATCCGCGTACCACCTTTTGTGAGGATTTGATATGCCAGGTTTAATGCATCTCAGAATACCAGATTTGCCTCGTTTGGAGAACTGTGTGCAGGGCAGAACTCTGCGCACTATTCAGACCCCACGGCTTCGTGTATTCTAGTGGGGCTAATGGAGCTACTAGACCTCCTGGTGACCTTTGCTGCCGCCATGACCCCTGTGGGTGAACTCCGTGTCGCCATTCCCCTGGCTATCTACACCTACGATGTGGCCTGGTACATAGCTCTGCCCGTTGCAGTGGCTGGCAACATGGTTCCTGTCCTGGTGCTGGTGACGGGACTGAGCCGACTTTCCAGGTTCCTGCTGAGCTTCCCAAACCCCGCGGGCAGGTTTCTCACGTGGCAAGAAGACCGGCTGCGGAGGTCTCACTCACGTCGATTTGAAAGGTACGGCGCCCTGGCCCTGCTTATCTTTGTAGCCATTCCGTTGCCTTTGACAGGGGCGTGGACGGGTGCTCTGGCCGCCTGGACATTCCGCATACCCCCAGGCCGGGCCATGCTTTCCATAGCCCTGGGAGTCCTTATAGCGGGGCTTATTGTCACCGTCGCTACCCTGGGCGGTATAGAGCTGGGGGGACTCATACGGACCAAATAGGGCCGCGGGCCGCGGGTGGTGCGTCCCGGCCTTGGGAGATGAAGCCTTGGCGACCTGGCTTTCAGTTGCTACAATGGAGGCGTGCCTTCGCCCCAGTAGCTCAAAGGATAGAGCAACAGCCTTCTAAGCTGTGGGTTGTGGGTTCGAGTCCCGCCTGGGGTACCACTATCCACCGTGAGGCTATTTCCACCGAACGGTAGTGGCGGCTGAGGGTTGAACGGCTTCCAGAAGCGATGATATACTTGGGTTATTCTACGAGACTGGACCAGGATGGGGGAGGGAAAGGGGAAGTCTCGGTTGACAGGAGGTGAAGATGCCCATCTATCCTTATTCGTGCGTAGAGTGTGGGAAACGATTCGAGATTCTGTCAAGAACTTTTGAAGTAGGAGAGGTTTCTTGCCCGCAATGCAAGAGCCTTAACACCAAGAGACAGATGAGTATTCCTGTCGTACGAGTCGGCAGAAGCCGGGAGCCTGGTAGCGAGTCCGCAGCCAGGGACGCAGCGATAGAGTACCATGCCGACAAAGGGGACTTTTCCTCAGCCGCCAGGGAAGCCGAAAGGGTTGGGATGAACGATGCGGAGGTCAGGTCGATAGGGCAGGGGTTCGACTGGAGAGATTAGATCTCTTTTGGCCTTACCAGTATCTACCTGACGGGCGCCAAGTTACAGCAGCGCGATAACAGGCAGCTTGTAGCGACGGCCTTTCGGAGCCAGCGGTTGTGGGTTCCAGTCCCCGCCTGGGGGTATGACCACCAAAGCATATTCGCTGTCGGCGGCTACTCCAGGAAGTCCTTGAGCTTCTTGGAGCGGGAGGGGTGGCGGAGCTTGCGCAGGGCCTTGGCCTCGATCTGACGGATACGCTCACGGGTGACGCCGAACTCCCTTCCCACCTCTTCCAGGGTACGGCTGCGGCCATCCTCCAGGCCGAAGCGCAGCTGGAGGACCCGGCGCTCTCGGAGGTTGAGGGTATCCAGGACATCCTGTACCAACTCCTTGAGGAGCTGGTAGGATGCGGCATCCACGGGGGCAATGGCGCTCCTGTCCTCAATGAAGTCTCCCAGGTGGTTATCCTCCTCCTCACCGATGGGGGTTTCCAGGGATACCGGCTCCTGGGATATCTTGAGAATTTCGCGAACCTTCTCCGGGGCGACCTCCATGTCCAGGCCTATCTCTTCGCTGGTGGGCTCTCGCCCGTACTCCTGGACCAGTCGCCGGCTGGTGCGCATGAGCTTGTTGATGGTCTCCACCATGTGGACGGGGATACGTATGGTGCGGGCCTGATCGGCGATGGCGCGAGTTATGGCCTGGCGGATCCACCAGGTGGCGTAGGTGCTGAACTTGTACCCCTTGCGGTAGTCGAACTTCTCCACGGCGCGGATGAGGCCGATGTTCCCCTCCTGAACCAGGTCCAGGAGAGACATGCCTCGACCGATGTACTTCTTGGCCACGCTGACCACTAG
>JACQTZ010000008.1 GCA_016210515.1 Chloroflexota bacterium | reverse complement strand
GTACCAGCACCTACGACGGCATGGCCATCGCCCGCGCCGTGGCGGAGTTCATCCACAACCGGCCGGACGCCGCTGCCCGCACGCTCTTCGCCACGCACTACCACGAGCTGATCGCGCTGGCGCAGACGCTGCGGCGGGTGGAGAACCGCTCGCTGGCGGTGACAGAGGAGGGCGGGGCGGTGGTGTTCCTGCACCGCATCGTGCCCGGCGGCGCCGACAGGAGCTACGGCGTCCACGTGGCCCAGCTTGCGGGCATGCCCCCATCCGTGGTCACCCGTGCCTGGGATCTCCTCTCCGAGCTGGAGGATAGTGGACTCAAGGTCACCCCGCGGCAGCGCCCCCTCTTCACCATCCCCGACCCCGTCATGGATGAGCTGAAGAAGCTGGACATCTCCTCCATGACCCCTCTGGAAGCCCTCAACAAGCTCTACCAGCTTCAGCAGGAGGCAGGGGAAGGGAGGGAAGGATAAGAAAGATGCTCATCTTTCGGGTGCATGCGGTCAAGCGAATGGTCGAGCGACGCATCCATGAGGATGATGTTAAAATGGCTTTGACGGAGGGCGAAGTTATTGAGGACTACCCGGACGCAATTCCTTACCCTGCTCGGCTTATGTTAGCTTGGATAGGAGAGCGGCCTCTCCACGTTGTATCCGCTCAAGACCCTACAGGCAGTGACACCTTCATCATTACGGTGTATGAGCCAGATGAGCGGGAGTGGGAAGCCGGTTTCCGCAAGAGGAGGCTGCAATGAAGTGTATCATCTGTAGGCACGGCGAGACTCGCCCCGGAAAGACGGATGTCCTGCTGACCAGGGATAAGATGACCCTGGTTGTGAAGGGTGTACCAGCCCTCATCTGTGCCAACTGCGGTGAAGAGTACATGGACGAGGAGACCACCAGGTATCTCCGCATTGCTGCGGACGAGGCAGAACAGGCAGGCGTCCAGGTGGACGTTCGCCAGTTCGCGACGGCGTCATAACTGCCAACAAGCTCTACCAGCTTCAGCAAGAGGCCGGGGAGGGGAGGGAGTAGTTGAGTAGCAATGAGCGCACACAAGCGATAAAGTGCGGTTGGGCCAACACACCTATTTATAGTGATACAAGGATGAACTCTCGGCAAAACGTTGATGAAATTGAGGCTAAGGTCTCTCTAGAAACCAAGCGCAAAGAAACAAAGACACTTGCTAGGATAGAAGCGTTACTTAATGCTTTCTTACATAGCTTTCGCGAGACTGGTGGATTCACACCAACGACAACTAATCGGCATGAGCAGGTGTGGTGGCTGTTGGTTGGGCGGAGCTTTAATTCACTGCGGTGGGCGTTCCACCTCCTCCAGGTTGGCTACTACACTCAAGCGCTTATTCTGGTACGGAGTGTCGAAGAGGATTGGTTAGTATGTCAGGACTGTCTTGAACATCCTGACACTGTAGAGGCTTTGTTTGACGACTCCAAAAGGATGCCGACGTTCCAGGATATGGCTAACAGATTGCCAGAAAACCTGCGGAACACCTGGCATGCTCCGAAGGGTCATCCCGAGCAGGCTTATGATATCCTAAGCTCGATCAGTCATCCTCGGCCAAGGGCGCTTCGCTTTGCTTTTGACTTCGGCAAGAATAGTCCTAGAATCGGTCCCGGATACGATGAGTCTCTTTTTGTATTCACAAGTTGGCAAATTCTTACCGCCGCGATATGCATCGCTGCATTCTTGGCGAGGCTTGTATCAGAGGAATTCCAAAAACCTCTTATGAATGAGATGCAGCAAGCCACAGAATACCTTGAAACTTTAAGGCATCGGGCAGAGAAACTCTGATTTTGAGTGTAGCCAACTTGGATTTGCCATCTTGTATCCGCTTCTATCGTTCTGAGTCTCCCATCCCTTGCCTCCCTTCTCTCCCTCCCCCTTGTAATGGCCCAGACCCAGACCAGTTGCACTCTGGGCGCTTTTCCCTTACAATCTGGTAAGGAATCAGTTCCTTACTATGGGAGTGAGCATGGCCAAGACGAGGATTACCACAAAAGGGCAGGTGACGGTCCCCAAAGAGGTACGGGAGCGCCTGGGGCTCCGGCCAGGGGATGAACTGGAGTTCATCGAGGAAGATGGCGTGTACCGCCTCAGGAAGCGCACTGACCCTGAAGTCTTCACGAAATACCGTGGCTACTTGAAGGAGTGGGCTGGTCAGGGATCTGACGACCTCGTGCGAGAGATGCGCGGGCAATGATCACCGCTGTGGACACCAATATCCTTCTGGATGTCCTTGTCCCCGACGAGTCTCATGCGGAATCCTCAGAGCTTGCGCTCGCCGAATCTCTCCGCGCTGGCCCTATCGTAATCTCTGAGCCTGTCTACGCGGAGCTAGCTGGCCGTTTTCCCGCTCGTGAGGAGTTGGACGGGTTTTTGGATGATACCAGTATTCGGTTGCAGCCTTCGGGCGCTGAGGCCCTCTACATGGCAGGCAGGGCTTGGCGGGAATACCTGCGCCGTCGGCCAGATTCCCTAGTTTGTTCTTCCTGTGGAACTCCGCAGGACGTTCACTGCGCCACGTGTGGAACATGCCTCCAGTTACGCCAGCACGTCGTGGCGGATTTCCTCATCGGCGCCCACGCTACCGTCTATGCTGATCGGCTGCTGACCAGAGATCGCGGGTACTACCGAACATATTTCCCTGGACTGCGATTGGCTTAGATGGCAACTAGCCGCGGGAAGTCCAAGCCACTAACCCTTGCCTCCCTCACTCAGCGCCCCTTATAATCAGCACCAACCCATGAACATCTTCTTCGACTGCGACTACACCATCATCGCCATGAACGGAAGCCTCCGGCCCGGCGTACGCGAGCTTTTCCAACGCCTCAAGGACGACGGCCACACCATCTACGTGTGGTCCGGAATGGGCATTCGCTGGCGGGACGTGCGAAAACACCGCCTTGAGCCCTACGTCACCGACTGCTTCCTCAAGCCCCTCTTCGACTACCAGCGCCGCATGAAAAGCCTGGGCGTCACCGTCGCCCCAGACATGGTCATAGACGACTACCCGGACATCGTGAGCGTCCTGGGCGGCATCCGGGTCAAGGCATACCTCTATGAGAAGAGCTCCGACACGGAGATGGAGAGGCTCTATCCCATCATATCCGCTCTCATCGCTCAAGACGGCCACTCCTCCAATAGCTCCCCAGCCCCCTTGTAGCCACCGCAATGCCGATTCGGGTCCTCTCTCCCCAAATGGCCGCCAGGATCGCCGCAGGCGAGGTCGTCGAAAGGCCAGCCTCCGTGGTCAAAGAGCTGGTGGAGAACTCCCTGGATGCCGGGGCCACCGCCATCTCCGTGGAGATAAGGGGCGGCGGGCTGGAGCTGATTCGGGTGGTGGACAACGGCTGCGGCATCCCCGCCGACGAGGCCGAGCTTGCCTTCCACCGCTTCGCCACCAGCAAGCTCTCCCTGGAAGGCGACCTGGACTCCATCACCACCCTGGGCTTCCGCGGCGAAGCCCTGCCCAGCATCGCCGCGGTATCCACCGTCTCCCTCGTTACCCGTCCCGCTAGTCAGCCCGCGGGAACCCTGGTAGATGTAGCCAGGGGCGAAATCCTCCGTACTGCGCCCCAGGGCACTCCTCCTGGTACCTCCGTCCTAGTCCGCGACCTCTTCCAGAATGTGCCCGCCCGCCTCAAGTTCCTCAAGTCCCCCTCCGCCGAGGCCGCTCGGGTGCAGACCCTCCTGCACCAGTTTGCCCTCGCCTTCCCCGAAGTCAGGTTCCACCTGGACGTGGATGGCCGTGCCTCCTTCACCTCATCTGGTGGAGGCGACCTCAGAGACGCCTGCGCCGCCATCTACGGGACGAAGACAGCCCGAGCCTTGCTGGAGGTGACATCCCCTGGCGATGGAGCGGACTCCACGGGCGTCCAGGGCCTCATAAGCCCCCCCGACCTCAGTCGCGCCAGTCGGAGCTACATCCATCTCCTGGTGAACCGTCGCTGGATTCAGAGCCGCACCCTCACCTTCGCCCTAGAGGAGGCCTACCAGGGTTTTCTCATGGAAGGCCGCCACCCTCTGGCCGTCATCCACCTTGCCCTTTCTCCTCAGGAGGTGGATGTGAACGTCCATCCTGCCAAGCTGGAGGTGCGCTTCCGCCAGGAGCGGGAGGTCTTTTCGGCCCTGCAACGTGCCGTCAGAAGCGCCCTGGTGGCCCTTGCCCCCGTGCCCACTGTGCGCTCCAACCTCACCCCATCGCGCCCGTCCACGACGTCCGCCTACAGAGGGTCACTCCAGGGCCTTCAATCCCAGCAAGCCGTTTCTCTCTTCGCCCCGGTTGAAAGCAAGGATGTCTCCAAGACCCCCAGGGCAATAGTTCCATCGCTCAGGGTTCTCGGCCAGGTCCAGAGCCTCTACATCGTCGCCGAAGGGCCTGAAGGGATGTACCTGGTAGACCAGCATGCGGCCCACGAGCGAGTCCTCTACGAAAAGGTCCAGGCAGGGATCAGAGACCGCGCTCCCCAGGTGCAGGGTCTTCTGGAGCCGGTGGTGGTTGAGCTTCCTGCCGCGCTGGAGGAGTCCCTGGAGGCCCATCGCGAGGAGTGGGCCGGGTATGGCTTCGACCTGGAGCCTTTTGGCCCGCACTCTTATCTGTTGCGGGCGCTTCCAGCCACCCTCAAGGATGCCGAACCAGGGGAGGCCTTTTTGTCCATTCTGGAGGAGGTGGGTCAGAAAGAGGATGCCAGGGACTGGGAGGAGAAGATGGCGACCTCCATCGCCTGCCACTCCGCAGTGAGAGCAGGGAAGACACTTTCCCAGGAGGAGATGGAAAGTCTTCTAGCCCAGTTGGAGGCCAGCCATCAGCCGAACACCTGCCCTCACGGCCGCCCTACCATGGTTCACCTCAGCGCCGCGCATCTGCAACGGGAGTTCGGAAGGCGCTAAGGTGGTGTCTCAGAAGTTTGTCGCGACCGTCATTGCCGTGAAAACAGGGTTTCTCCAGCTTCCTCCCCCGCAAACGTGGGAGGATTGAGAGCCTGTTCTGAGCCTGCCGAAGGATGGGGGTCTCACCCCCATCCCAACCTTCCCCCTGGAGGGGGAAGGGGCTAGGGAGACACGCTATTATCGTCCTTTGTGCTGCGGGTGACAACCAGCATGACCGATTACGAGGCCTGCCGAAGGGGGAGTAGCAAACTATTGCCCTTTCTCGCTACTTCTCCAGGTACTGCGCGACCAGGGCTCTCCTGGCTTCATCGGTGTTGAGTGCGCGAAACTGGTCTAGCAAATCGGAGACATCCTTTTTGGGGACCAGCTCTTCGCCTTCGTACATAATGGGGAAGCGATGGATGGCTCTTACCATCGGCCCAAATACTGGTATCGCATTGGTTCGCTTCATCTGTGCCAGGCTCTCCTCCACGTGTTTTATCTGTTGCAGCTCGTCCCAACGGTCTAGATAATCAGTCAGGTACTCTCTCTTGGCTAGCTCGTTCTCTCTGGTGTTAACGGCTTCCAACATTTCGGAGACGCCCAGGAGTCCCTGCTCACCCTTCTTCTCCACCAGGACCTTTCCCTCGCATTTGATGGTCTTGTCGTTTAAGGCCGCGTCCTCCACGCCGTCCAGGATACAGTCGATCCGGTCCTGGAATATAAGGTACTTCCTTACCACGATAATTTTATCCGACTCCTGGCTCACGGAGTTGACCTTGCTGACCAGGTCCGGCAAGTCTGCCGCATGTACCAGAGTCTTGCCCTCAAGCTCAATGGGGCCCGCAGGAGTTGAAGCCTTCTCCATCTCTCCCAGAACATAGTTAGCGTTTTTCGTAGTTTCGTCAGAGGCACATCCTCCTGCAGCCCACAATGCAACCACCAGCAAACCCAAGAGTGCCCCCCGCTTGAGATACCGTTTCCACACGACAACCCCCCCCGCTACAATGACCAATAAACCTACCAGCGGCAACCACTTGCGGAACTGTTTTGACACGATTCATGCCTCCAGACGGGATATCCCTTGGCAACGCCGTGAGTCACCCTCATTTGCTTAACATCGCATCATACGAGATTGGACACGGCTGCATACAGCGTCCTTTCAAACGACCGCGAGTATAACAACTCCCACCAGACCCGTCAAATCCCAAAAGGTACACCGCCTCCATCTCATACTCATGCATCTGGACAGATAGACTGGCTCCCTCAAAACGAGCGCGTGGGCGGCTCAGATACCTTGCTCTCTAGGGCCATCACCTGTACAATACCAGACGTAATCCGTCACACGGAAAAGATAGAAGCTACCGCAGAAGGGCAGTTGAATGAACATAGATACCGTTGCATCCCTTTCCCCTAATCCCAAGATTCAAGAGTTCCGTCCTGGAGACACGGTCAAGGTTACCATTCAGATCAAGGAGGGTGATCGAGAGCGGCTCCAGGCATTCCAAGGAACGGTGATTCGTATCAGGGGCAGTGGCCCAGGAGCCACCTTCACCGTGAGGCGTGTCTCCTATGGAATAGGAGTAGAGCGTACTTTCGCCTACGGCTCTCCCCTGGTAGATTCCGTGGAACTGATGCGTCGTGGACGTGTTCACCAGTCTCGGTTGTACTACCTGCGGGGTCGCTACGGCAGAGCCGCCCGCATCAAGGAAAGCAGGGATCGCGACAGGTAGCCCCAGGCGGAGCCTCCACGGGCGTCCGCCAGGACAGGGTATATTGGCACAATGACGAAGTACGCCGAGGTGGCCGTTGACGCCCCCGCGGGGTACGACCGCACCTTTACCTACTCCATTCCTCCGGAAATAACCGTCTACCCGGGCCACCTGGTGCAGGTGCCCTTTGGTCCTCGTGTCCTGTCAGGAGTCGTCTTCCACCTCTCCGACGAGCCCCAGGTCACGGAGACCAGGGACATCGCTCGCGTGCTCCAACCCGACCCCATCTTACCTCCCCACAAGCTGGCCCTGGCCCGATGGATTAGCGCCTTCTACATGGCCTCCCTCTTTGACTGCGTCGCGCTGATGTTGCCTCCGGGCTATCCCCCGCGAGCGCGCAGCTACCTCTCCCTGGCACAGCCCATCGAGAACCTCAAGCTGACCCCCGCCCAGAGCAGAGTGGTGGCCTATCTCGACGCCAATGCAGGCGTTGACCGGAAGGGTTTGCTCGGGGCGTTGGGGATAGGCATAGAAGCCACCCTGAGCTCTCTGATACGCCAGGGCATAGTTGAAGCGTCCTGGGAGTGGCAAAGGCCTCCCGTGAGAGCCAAGTACGTCGCTTACCTGGAACTGGCCTTACCTTCATCGGACGCGAAAGACAGGGCCACCAGCCTGGATATCCGAGCGCCGAGGCAGGCCGCCCTCCTGCGTTACATGGGGCAGCGGGACGCCGCCATTCCCCTGGCCCTTGCCCAAAAAGAGTTCGGGGCCTCAGCCGCAAAGGGGCTTGAAACCCGGGGCCTGGTGCGTCGCGTTAGCCTTCGGGAGGAGCGAGACCCCCTGGGGGGCAGGACCTTTCTTCCAGATACACCTCCTTCTCTTACAGAGGCCCAGAGAGTATGTTTAGCCCAGATTGAACAGGCCATAGATTCGTCCTTGTCTCGGGTCTTCTTGCTCCACGGGGTCACCGACAGCGGCAAGACAGAAATCTACCTTCGGGCGCTGGCTCACGCCACTGGCAAGGGAAAGCGGGGGATTGTGATGGTCCCCGAGCTCTCACTCACCCCTCAGACCATCGAGCGGTTCGGGCGACGCTTCCCAGGCCAGGTGGCGCTCCTTCACAGCGGCCTCTCCGCGGGAGAGCACTTCGACCAGTGGTGGCGGATACAAGAGGGACGCTATGGCGTCGTCATCGGCTCTCGCGGCGCCATCTTCGCTCCCCAGCCCAACCTGGGCCTTATCGTCATCGATGAAGAGCACGAATGGACCTACAAGCAGCAGGACAGTACCCCGCACTACCATGCCAGGGAGGTGGCCCTGAGGCTGGCAGAGCTTACCGGCGCCGTGGTCATCCTGGGCAGCGCCACCCCTGACGTGGTTTCCCACAGCCGCGCCCTTAATGGTCAATACCAGCTGCTGGAGTTGCTCCACCGTGTCTACCTTGGGGCTGACGGAGACACCGTTTCTAGCCAGCCCCTGCCCTCGGTCCAGGTTGTAGACCTGCGGCAGGAGCTAAAGGATGGCAACCGGAGCATCTTCAGTCGCGCTTTGAGTCGCGCCATGACTCGCACCCTCCAGGCAGGGGAGCAGGCGATGTTGTACCTGAACCGCCGCGGCAGCGGTAGCCTGGTGCAGTGCCGGGACTGCGGCCATACCCTGCGGTGCCGCAGGTGCGACCTCCCCCTGACCTATCACTCGCAGTCGGAGAGACTTCTCTGTCACCAGTGCAACTACCGCCTTTCGCTCCCAAAAACCTGCCCCCAGTGCCGTAGCTCTCGAATCCGCTACCTGGGCCTGGGCACTCAGAGGGTCGTGGATGAGCTTCAGCAGGCCTTTCCCGGGGTCAAGGCCCTCCGCTGGGATAGGGACGCAGCCTCCGCCAGGGGCGCTCACGAGAGCATCATGGAGAGCTTCGCCCAGGGCAAGGCTCAGGTCCTGGTGGGCACCCAGATGATTGCCAAGGGCCTTCACTTCCCCAACGTCACCCTGGTGGGAGTCCTGTGCGCCGATATCGGACTCTTCCTGCCCGACTTTCGAGCCGGTGAGCGGGTCTTTCAGCTTCTGTGCCAGGTAGCAGGCCGCACAGGAAGAGGGCCTCTGGGCGGACAGGTCATAGTCCAGACCTACTCCCCTCAACATTACGCCGTGGCCGCTGGTTCCGCCCAGGACTACCAGGGCTTCTACCAGCAGGAGACGGCCTACCGTCGAGAGCAGGGTTTGCCACCCTTTGGACGCCTTATCCACCTGGTGTACCTGCACACTAATGAGGGCCGCTGCCACCAGGAGGCGTTGCGCCTTGGAGCAGCCCTGAAACAACAGAGAGATGCCTGGGGACTCACCGACGTGGACATCCTGGGCCCGGCTCCAGCCTATCCTCCTCGAGTCAGGGGGCGCTATCGCTGGCACATCATCCTTCGGGGCCAGGACCCTCGCTCCCTTCTGGAGAAGACATCCATTCCCCAGGGCTGGGCCGTGGACGTAGACCCCCTTTCTGTTAGTTAAGGCCAAGGTGCTCTGCCACAACATCTGCGTGGTGATTCAGTCCATGCTCGGGTTGGGCATCGAACCTCTATTTGGAGAAAGGTAGGTTTGCAAATGCGAAAATGGCTGAAGGTCATGGATGAAAATGTGCTGCACTCCCTTGAGTTCGTACTGACCACATTCTTTGTTGCTGTGGGCGGAATCTCACTGGCCGGAGAATTGGCAGACAATGGCAAAGACCCGACCCTGCTGCTCTTAGCCACTATCCTGCTGGCGGTAATACTTCCTGTTCGGTTCGTCATTGGCCTGCTTGTGCAGAATCTCGGCTTGCACAAGCAGGAACGTGGCTAAGAAATTTTCTGTGCAATGCCCCTCAGGACATTAGGTGGCTTGTTGAAATCGTAGAAGAGTGCAGGGAACCTGAGTTCCCTGCCGGGGTCTGGGGTGTCCCCAGAGAAATCTCCTTCCTCCTTCCTGGCTAGGAAGAGGGCCAGGGGAATAGTCGAAAAATGTTTCAGCACACTGCTAGCTTTGAACCGATACATCTGCCGTGCTACACTAATCTGCAATGACCACAAATCCCTATCTGCCTGGGCATTGCCGAAACCATTCTGGATAACCACACCAATACGCAGGACAAAGAGGAACCTCGCTAGAGCCAAAGGAAGATGAGCGACTTCTGGGACTTGATGCGAGACGCTGTGGTGGCCACCGGTGCCGCCATTGTCTTCTTTAGCCTGGCGCTGGTTGTCCTGATACTGGTCACGGCGGTGCCCACTCAAAATCCCTATGTAGGCCTGTTTGTCGTGGTCTTCCTTCCGGTCCTGACGGTCCTCGGGGGCCTCATATTCGTTTTTGGGGTGCTGATAGGCCGCCCCGACAGGCGTCACGTCACCAGCAAGCTAGGCCTGTTAAAATGGGTCCTCGGCTACTTCCGCCTGGACCTCTCCCAGCTCAGGCAGCGCCGCCGCCTTGTCTTCTTTGTCGTTGCCGGCGCCCTCGAACTGGTAGCCCTTTCCACAGCAGGGTTCAGGACCGCCCAGTATATGGATACCCCAGGGTTCTGTGCTAGCTGCCACACTGTAATGTACCCGGAATATACCGTTTACAGCCAGTCTCCTCACGCCCGAGTGCCTTGTGTGAGCTGCCATATTGGGCCGGGCACTCCCTGGCTCGTGCGATCCAAGGTCACCGGGCTCCGACAGGTGTGGCACACACTGGGGGGTGACTATCCCAGACCTGTGCTGACACCCCTGAAAAACCTACGCCCCGCGCGGGAGACCTGCGAGCAATGCCACTGGCCCCAGAAATTCTCAGGAGACATCGTTCGTGTTTCAAAACATTACGATGCCGACGAACAGAACTCGGAGTATCTTCGGTCGCTGGTCTTGAAGGTGGGCGGCGGAGAGCAGGGCCAGGCGCGAGGCGTCCATTGGCACATCGGTGCCAGGGTGTGGTACGTGCCTGCGGATGAGGAGCGCCAGGAAATGGCGTGGGTAGGGGTGGAAGACGATGGCGCACCAACAAAAGAGTATGTAGGCGTCGACATAGCCGATGCGCCAACGCCTGGTGTATTGGGCGACGGGAAGCGGCTTATGGACTGTATCGACTGCCACAACCGAGCTACTCACGTTTTTTACTCGCCCGAGGAGCTGATAGACAGGGGCCTGGCCCGAGGAGACCTGGACCGTTATCTGCCGTTCCTGAAGGAGAGGGCGTTAGATACCCTGGTGCCGCCCAGTCCCAGCCTGGACACCGCTTTGAGCAAGGTGGAGTCTATTGAAGGGTTCTATAAAGCCGCCTATCCCCAGGTCTATGCCGAGCGCAGCCAGGGTCTGGAGCGGTCCCTGGCCTATCTAAAGGAGGTAGCCCGCCTTACTACATTCCCAGAGATGCGCATAACCTGGGAGACCTACCCCGACAACCTGGGCCATACCAAAGCGCCTGGGTGTTTCCGATGCCACGGTAAACTGGTATCGAAGGAAGCGGGCAAGCCCCTGGATGCCTCCTGCACCCTTTGTCACGACCTCGCCGCCCAACCTGTTTCTCAGGCGGAGCCACCTCAACCCACTCCAACCCCGTCACCTACGCTTCAGGCAGCGCTCCCGGGTGAAGCGCTCTATGAAGCCAACTGCGCCGCCTGCCATGGCCCCCGGGGCGACGCGTTGCCGAGCGCCGACCTGGGCTCCGCAGACTACCATCAGCGGAAAGGTGACGTCTTTCTCATCCAGGTGACGGCTATGGGGATAGGCAGTATGCCCGGTTTCTCAGACGAGCTGACCGAGACTCAAATTCGCGACATCGTCGACTACTTGAAAGCCCTGGCAGAGGGGAAGCCATGATTGGGTAGACTGCCCCGACCCACAATCGTGCCCTTCCTGGCCTGGGAGCAGGTCTACAATACCGTGCGCCTCCACCATCTCTGGCCTACCTCACCCCCAGCGGTTCCTCCAACAGCGACCAACCGAAAGGGAGGAAGCAAAGTGCCACTAATCTACTGGGACGAGTACACGACTTTACAAATCCTATGATAGGTCTGCTAGAATAGGCCTGACATTCCCACGGTCGAGGCATGGGCCTTGAGGAGAGATATCCCGATTATTCGAAAGGAAATAGGGCCTTGGCAACAAGAGTAGTGGTAACCGGCATAGGAATCGTCAGCCCTCTGGGTCTCAGTGCGGACACCACCTGGGAGTCCCTACTGGCAGGAAAGTCTGGTGTTGACTACATCAGCAGCTTCGATGCGGAGCCTTTTGAGACCCAGATAGCCGCAGAGGTCAAAGGGTTTGAGCCTACGGACTTCCTGGATCGCAAGGAGGCGCGCCGGATGGACCGTTTTGTCCAGTTCGCGGCGGTGGCCGCGCAGGAGGCGGTGGCCAGGGCAAAGCTCAACCTGGACAAGGAGAACCGGGAGAGGGTATCGGTGATGATAGGCAGCGGCATTGGAGGAATCATCACCCTGTCTCAGGAGTTCCAGGTGTTGGCTGAGCGAGGGCCAACCAAGGTGAACCCCTTCCTGATTCCCATGATGCTGGGGGACATGGCGTCGGGAAGAGTGTCCATGCTGCTGGGGGCCAAAGGCCCCAACTACAGCGCCATCTCCTCCTGCGCTACTGGCGCCGACACTATTGTGGAGGCCTACGAAATCATACGGCGCGGCGACGCGGATGTGGCCATAACCGGCGGCAGCGAGGCCCCTATATGTCCCATCGGAATCGCGGGATTCAATGCCTGCGGCGCTCTTTCTCGCAGGAACGACGAACCCCAGAAGGCCTCCCGGCCCTTCGATGCCCAGCGAGACGGGTTTGTCATGGGCGAGGGAGGGGGTATCCTGGTGCTGGAGAGCCTGGAGCACGCCCTGGCCCGGAGCGCTGAGCCTCTGGCGGAGCTGGCGGGGTATGGGGCCACCGCGGACGCCCATCACATAACCCAGCCTGCACCCGGCGGAGAGGGGGGGGCCAGGGCCATGCGCATCGCCTTGAAGAAGGCTGGCCTTGCCCCCAGGGACGTCCACTACATCAATGCCCACGGCACCTCTACTCCCATGAACGACAAGTTCGAGACCATGGCCATCAAAGCTGTGTTCGGCCCGGAGGCCTACCACATCCCCGTTAGCTCCACCAAGTCCATGACGGGCCACCTGCTGGGAGCGGGAGGGGCCGTGGAAGCGGCTATCTGTGTTCTGGCTGTCTCTCGTGGAGCTATTCCGCCCACTATCAACCTGGACCAGCCTGACCCGGAGTGCGACCTGGACTACACGCCTCACTCCTATCGCAAGGCGACGGTGAATGTGGCCCTGTCCAACTCCCTGGGCTTCGGCGGGCATAACACCTGCCTCGCGTTCAGGAGCTTCCAGGGTGCATAGGCATGACCTCGACATGCGCCCATTGCGGCTCTGACCTTGAGGAGCGAACACCCATAGCAGACTGGGTTGACCTCAGCGCCATGCAGAAGATGCAAGTAGGTTGCAGGAGGTGCGGTACGCCGGTCTGTCTTGGCTGTGGGGCTGCCGCGGCTTCTCGCCTGGGGATAGAGAGAAACTGCCTGTGCCCCAACTGCGGCGCGGAGCTGGGCCTGGGAGGTGAGGTGGATGAGTTGGGCGAGGACTACTACGGATGGGGGTACTAGTGGGGTGTCCCCGAACTACAGAGCCATGCATAGCGGTCTAAACGTTCCAGGATCAGCCTGGACTGGTGGGTGTCGTTCCGAACCCTTCGGCTCTGCTCAGGGT
>JACQTZ010000007.1 GCA_016210515.1 Chloroflexota bacterium | reverse complement strand
TCCGAGAGGTACGCCTGATATTCGTCCCAGTGGGAATAGGCCCTTTGATTGAAGTAAGGCGGCCCTCCAAATACGTGATCCACAGGACCGCCTTCGGTGAGCAACATCAGCACATCGCGGTCCCTGGAGTCGCCGCAGAGCAGGCGATGGTTACCCAGGACGTACAGGTCTCCAGGCTGAGTAACCGGCGGCGTATCGCTGACCTCGGGAACAGCATCCTCATCAGCGGTCTTGTCTAAGAGAAGTCGCCTTAACTCCTCGTCGCTGAAACCGAGGCTTTTGATGTCAATGTCCTCAGATCGAAGCTCTTCAAGGATGTCCCAAAGCTTGGGAAAGTCCCAGTCGGCGATTTCGGCTGTCTTGTTGTCAGCGATAGAGAAAGCCCGCCGCTGCGCATCGTTCATCTCGACCACGATTACGGGGACTGTCGCCATGCCCAGTTTCTGAGCTGCCTTCTAACGAGTATGGCCTGCCACAATGGTCAAGTTCTGATCGCACAGAATAGGCACATTGAAGCCAAACGAGCGTATGCTTTCAGCTACTGCATCCATCGCGTGGTCATTTCGTCTCGGGTTGTCTTTCCATGGTCGCAAACTCGCGTGCTCAATTTCCTGAATTTGTAGCATTATATCAGCCATCCATTGGAGAACATATGTACTATCCATGTAAACTGTAACACTCCCAGCCTGGAGATACAAGGGGATTTTGTCACCCAACGGCATGAGACCCTGCCTGCAATCGTTGGGCAGAAGATTAACAAGAGTTTAGCTGGCTCACCGTGTAGGAATCGAACTCCGTGTTTCCCGATGCAGGTCTATGCTGCTGCCAGCAGTCCCGCTCAGGGGGCTTAAGCTCGACATGCGGATTTCTCACGAAACACGGTCATCCCCTTTGCTAGCACACACGATTCTCGAAACAGCCAAAGCTGTACCCCGCTCAACCAAGGGTGAGCGGGATTGAGTTGTCTCTTGTGGGCGCTGATTAACGGGACCAGGTACAGGGCTGGCAAGTGGCGTCAGCGGCATACCGCCTTACGGGCCCTTGGGCATCTCCACCTACCAGACACCTTGGCTGCATCCTGCGCGCAGATGGCGGTGTTCGCGGTCGAGCAGAAGGCACAGCCACAAATTGGGAGCCTACAGCTTGGCAAGAACAGCCCCTCCCAAGGAGGTCAAGACAACCACAAGCCAGGGTGGGCACTTCCAGAATGCCAGAAGCCCAAAGGCTGCCAGCCCCAAGGCGAAATCCGACGGTGCATCGATGGCACTGATCCAGATGGGGTCGTAGAGAGCAGCCAAGAGCAGGCCAACCACGGCTGCGTTGATGCCCATCAAGGCTTTGCGAAAGGAGCCTATCGACCGCAGACTGTCCCAAAAGGGAAGCGTGCCGGCGACCAGCAGAAAAGATGGCAGGAAGATGGCCGAGAGGGTGAATATGCCGCTTAGCCAGGGTGCGGGCAGGACGCCCATCGTGGCACCCAGGTAGGCACTGAACGTAAAAAGAGGGCCAGGAACCGCCTGGGCTGCCCCGTAACCGGCTATGAACTGCTCTGTAGTCACCCATCCGGGTGGCACCACTTCCGCCTGGAGGAGAGGTAGTACGACATGCCCACCGCCAAAGACCAGCGAGCCAGTTCGGTAAAAACTGTCGAACACTTGCAAAGGTTGGCTCAGGACGACCTGGCGCAGGAGCGGGAGTCCTACGAGGAGCGCGGCGAAGAGCACCAGGCCCGCAAGGGCCAGCCGGTGGCCCACAGGGAAACGGTGCTCTGGCGCAGAGGCCGAATCGCTTCCCCGTAACAGAACCCAGCCCAGCACCCCGCCCAGGGCGATCACTCCGACCTGGGCGATGGCACCCTTCCAGAACAGCATGGCTATCGCTGCAAGAATCGCCAGAGTAATGCGGGGCCGATCGGGGCACAGGCTCCTGGCCATGCCCCAAACCGCCAGGGCAACCACCGGCACAGCTACCACCTTCAGTCCGTGCAGCCAGCCTGTTCCGGCCACATCCCCAAACGAGGCGACGCCATATGCGAAGAGAATGAGTGCAATGGCTGAGGGTAGGGTGAAGCCCAGCCAGGATACGAGGCCGCCCAGGAGTCCTGCACGAGTGATGCCGATGGCGATGCCTACCTGGCTGCTGGCAGGGCCTGGAAGGAACTGGCACAGGGCAACGAGGTCGGCGTAGGTGTGCTCATCCAGCCACCTCCGGCGGTTGACATACTCCTCACGAAAGTAGCCTAGATGTGCAATAGGCCCGCCGAACGAGGTCAGACCGAGCCGTAGCGAGACCCAAAAGACTTGGAGCAGCGGATGGAGCCAACGCGTCAAACGTTTTTCCGTCCCGTTTCCATCCATGAAACCTCCATAGAGCTAGTTGCAGAGGTCCAAGAACAAAGGTAGGTTCGACGCCATCAGAGCTAGGTTTCTTGTGATCCTAGTCCATCTTCCAGCCAAGGTCTTCAAGCTGACGGAAGACGCTATACCAGCCGCTCTCGCCGGCAAGCTTTGCTGGCGTACCTGACTGCACAATCGTGCCCGAAGCCATGATATGCACCTCATCGGCGTCAACGATACCGGAGAGGCGGTGGCTTATAGTGATGAGTGACCTGTCCTTGCTGATGGTGTGGAAAGCCTTGAAAATTGCCACTTCAGTGACGGCATCCATGCCCGACGTCGGCTCATCCAGAAGGAGAAGCGCCGGGTCTGAGACAACCGCTCTTGCCATAGACAGAAGCTGGCTTTGCCCGAAGGAAAGCCTTATGCCTCCTACTCCGAGTAAGGTATCATAGCCCTTTTCCAGCCCAACAACATACTCATGGAGACCCACCATTTGTGCCGCTTTCTCTACGGCTTCACGAGGGATTTGCTCATCCCTCAAGGTGATATTCTCCCTTATTGTGCCCTCAAAGAGGTGGACATTCTGTGGTACAACCCCCAACAGCCTCCTCCGGTCTTGCGGGTCAACCTGGTAGGGGTCATACCCCAAAACAGAGATAGTGCCCGCATCAGAGGGATATAGCCCGGCAATGAGGTTCATGAGGGTTGTTTTGCCTGACCCCGTTCTGCCCACAATAGCAATCCTCTTGCCCTGGAGGACGGAAAGCGAGACATTCTTCAATACTGGCCGTCCCGGCTGGTAGCCGAAAGATAGATTCTTTATCTCTGCAGCGTTGCCATCAAATCTTGCCAGATTAACCGAGGCAACCCGCTCTGCGGTGTCTTTTTCCTCAGGCTTCTCAACAAGCAACTCCGATATCCGTTTGAGACCGGCCAAGGCTCGTTGCAGTGTCTGAAACTCCATGGCGAGAGCCTCGATAGGAGAAAAGAGCCGACCTATCAGGTCGGCCATGGCGGCAAGCCCACCGAGGCTGATAGCCAGGCGCTCATCTAGCCCTGTCTTCGCCCCAAACCAGATGACGGCAGCGATGGCTACTACCCGGATTACCTGCATAACGACGGGGAAATAGGCGTCGTAAACGGCGGCGGAGTTAGATGCTTTGAGGTTGTCCCCCAGTGGTCTCTGGAAATATCCGTCATACTGGCTTTCTTTGCCGTATGTCTTAACAATTCTCATGCCGCTGAAAGTCTCCTGGAGGAAGGCGTTGATGGCGCCGACGGTTCTTCTTACCTGAAGTTGCAGGCGGAACGTGTTCTGTCTGAAGTAACTGGAGACAAAGTAGACAACAGGCACTGCTGCCAGCACAATCAAAGTGAGCCCAGGGCTCAGAACGAACATGGCGATGAGAATAACGATGATTTTTATCACGTCGACCGGGAGATTGCTCAACCCTCCTCCCCCCGCTCCTCCGCCTCCGCTCTGCGAAAAGATGGCATTAACTGTGTCCGCATCGGAGGTAAGACGGCTCATCGTGTCGCCTACCGGGGTGCGATTGTAGTAGCTCATTGGCAGCTTTGTCAGATGGTCTGCCATCGCAAACCTTAGCTCTAGCACGAGATTCTGCCCAAGATAACTGTTGATGAACACCTGTCCAAAGCCGATGACACTTGAGCCAACTGATGCCAGAACATAGTAGGCTGCCATCAACCAGATACCATCCAACTGACCAACCTTCAAATATGAGTCGATTATCCTTTTTAGCAGGAGGGCTGGCACAAGTTCGAGAAGCGCTACAGTTATCGCACTAATGAAGAGCAATAGGAAAACAAACCATAGCCTGCGAAAGGTTGCCGCCAAGGCTTCTGTCACCACGGATAACATCGTTATGTTGCTGTCTTTGCTGCTGCCATTAGGCATTGGTGTGAGCCTCCTGAAGCAGAAAGCTCTGTGCTGAGTAAATCTTCTGGTATATGCCATCGAGTGCCATAAGCTCTGTATGGTCTCCTTGCTCCACGAGTCGCCCCCTATCCAGCACAAGAACCTTATCGGCAGTCGTAAAAGCTGCCAGCCGGTGTGAAAAGAGGATGATTGTCCTGCCCTGGAGATTCTCATTCATCCGCTCGATTATCCTTTGCTCCGTGCCGATATCAACCGCCGAAAAGGGGTCATCCAGGATAAACACGGGATTTCCTGTGAAGATGGCGCGAGCAAGGGCGATACGCTGTCTCTGCCCGCCGGAAATTCTGATGCCCTCTTCTCCTATCTGTGTCTCAAGCCCTTGAGGGAATAACGCCATGTCTTCGGCGAGCGCCGAAACGTAGATGGCCTCGTCAAGGCGCGACAGCATCTCCTTCGACAGGGTTGATTTCTCCTGAAAGGTTATGTTCTGAGCAATGCTGGCAGAAAACAGGAAGGCATCCTGTCCTGAGTAGGCGAGCACGCCGGCCTTTTCAGCGCCAGAGCAGCAAGACAGGTCTCTGCCATGGACAATAATCTTCCCGGAGTATGGATAAAGGCCGGTGAGGAGGACTGCCAGAGTGCTCTTCCCAGAACCTACGGGGCCGGTAACTCCAACGAAATCCCCTCTGTTCACTACGAAGTTTACGTTGTTCAATACCTCGTGATTGCTTTTGGGGTAGGAGAAGGAGAGATTTTCTACGCGAATAAGCGGAGAGCCCATTGAAACGTCTGGCCTTCCCTGTCTGGGTCCGACCTCGGAAAGGGACAGTTCCTCTCCCTGCATTTCGGCGCTTTCTTGAAGCTTGGTCTTTATCCTGGTCCAGGAAGCTGAGGCTGCATGAAATCGATTGAATACCTGGGCAGCGACCCGGGTCCGCGTGACCATAAGTGTAAACATGGAAAGATATGCGGCGAAGGTGCCGACAGTCCAGTCTCCTCCCACTACCTTGCCAGCTCCCATGCCGATCACAACGATGATTCCAACAGAGCTGACGGTGGCATAGACCGGCATCATGCCTGTCTGGAAAAGGCTGGTCCTGATGTTCCATTTCATCTGATTGCGGCTATAATCCTTCAGCCTTTCAGTCTCCGTCACCTCACGTCCGAAAAGACGCAATATGGTAAGGCCGCTAAGCGTTTTCTGAAGATGAGAAGAAACAACTGCGGTAGATATGCGGGCGTTCATTGAAACGCGGTAAAGAGGACCCCTTACCCATCCGGAAACAAGTAAAGCTAGGGGTGCCCCCAGCGAGGCGATGAGGGTAATGCGATAGTCGTAATACATCAGAACTATGAAATAGGAAATCATGAGGAGAAAGGTGTCCCAGATCTCGTTTATTGTGGTATACATTGTAGAGGTAATCTCCTCAACATCACCCACTGTCCGTGACATCAGATCGCCGACAGACTCCTCCTCAATCTTCGTCATCGGGTACCTCAAAACACTGGAGAGAAGCCCTGCTCGCATATCGCAGGCGATCCGGTTGGTCATATTCCTCAGATACCAGCGCTTGATGTAGCGTGCATATTGGAAAAACACCGTGGCCAGAACCAGCAGGATGCTGAATAACGCCAGCATCCTGATCCTCTCTGGTGAGACACCACTTTTCTCGAGAGCGCCTGCGGCATCCAGCGCCCGGCCAAGGAGAATAGGCCCAGCGACAATGACGGTATTATAGGTGATTCCCCCTGCCGCCTGTGTCCAGAACAGCCTCTTGTACTTCATGAGGTAGGACATAAGACGCAGAGGGTTTCTCTCTGGCAGTCGAAATTCCTCTGTTGTTTTCTTCATCTGGGTCTGATCTTCCCTCGCGATTAGTATTACCGACTATTGGAGTCCGGCTGCTGCTTCAGCTTGGTTCCTCCTTTTTCACCTCAAGGTCCTGGACAAGCCTTGGCTGCATACCTCTTCGCCTCGGCCAGCTCCTCCTTTGTCACGATAGACCCCTCCAGGATGCGGTCGAAGACGGGATTTACGCGGGCGTTCAGCCATCGGAACAGGGCCGACCGCTCTCTCAGCCCCGTCTTGGTGAAGCGGAGACAGCCGATGCAGCCCTGGGTGGGGACGGTATACGCCCGCGGGTCCACGCGATAAAGCCACCCCATGATTATCATTCCCCACTTGAGCGGCTCGCGCACCACTCGGAACCACGGAGCCCGCCGATAGGCGATGCGCACAAGCTGGATGGTGCAGGTGCCGCACGTGCCCTGCCTGGCTGCTTTGCTATGCACGGTGCTCCTCGAATAACTCGCCGAACAGCTCCCGCACCCTGTCCTTGGCCTGCGCCAGGGTTTCCAGGCCCGCCGACGTGATAGAGTAGAGCCGTCGGAAGTGCCCGTCCACCAGTTCGCGCTGGGAGGTCAGGTAGCCAGCGCTCTCCATCCGGTGGAAGGCGGGGTAAAGGGTTCCGGGGCTCAGCCGGTAGCCGTGGCGTGCCAGCTCCTCCACAATCCACAGCCCAAAGATAGGGCCTTTGGAGGCGTGGTGAAGGATGTGAAGCTGCACAAAGCCCGCGTACAGATTCTCGGATTTCATGCAAGCGATAATATCGTATACCGATAACGGATGTCAATATATGACTTTTACACTGCCAGCTTCTTCGGGGTATAATCTTCTGGTCAGATACGGATATGAAGCATGCCCAACACTAGAGCAGAACCCGCGCCGCTATTGCCAGAAAAGCCCCTCCTGATGCTCATGGACGGTCATGCCATGGTGCACAGGGCGTGGCACGCCATCCCGAACCCCCTCACCTTGAGCAAGACTGAGGAGGACGTGCGGGGTGTGTACGGCTTCGCCAACGCCTTCATCAAGGCCATCCAGGAGTGGAGGCCCACCCACTGCGCCATCGCCTTCGACCTGCCTACGCCCACCTTCAGGCACCTCCAGTACGCCGAATACAAAGCCCAGAGGCCGGAGGCTCCCCAGGAGCTGAGAGCCCAGTTCCCCTGGGTGCGACGTTTGATGGAGGTCTTCCACATCCCCATCTTTGAGGTGGAGTCATACGAGGCCGACGACGTCCTGGGGACCCTCTGCCGTCAAGCCACGGAGCGGGACATGGACACCATTATCCTGACCGGGGACACGGATACCCTCCAGCTCGTCTCGCCCACCGTGCGGGTAGCCTTGAGCCACAACATCCAGGGCCTGTCCATCTACGACGTTGCAGCCGTTCGGGAGCGGTACGGCGGTCTTAGCCCCAACCAGCAGCCCCAGGTGAAAGCCCTCCAGGGGGATACCTCGGACAACATTAAGGGGGTGCCGGGGATTGGAGCGAAGACCGCCATCAAGCTGATCCAGGAGTATGGCAGCATAGATGGGCTTTATGCCAACCTGGATAGCGTTGCTCCTCCACGTATTCGGGAGCTTCTGGCATCCCACGAAGCCGATGCCAGGCAGGGGCTGGAGCTGACTACCATAGTCAACGACCTGCCTATCACCCTGGACACCGAGGCCTGCCGCTTCTGGCGCTACGATCGCGAGGAGGTGGTGGCCCTCCTCCGGGAACTGGAGTTCAGCAGCGTGGTGGCCCGGGTGCCCCAGGTCATGGCCGTGCCAAAACAGCCGTCCCAGGGAGTGCTCATGGCCGTGGAGGATGAGGTAGAAGGGGAGTACCGCACCGTGGACAACGTCGAAGAGTTGGCGGCTCTCGTGTTGGAGCTGAGGGCCGCGAGCAGCTTCGCCTTCGACACGGAGACCACGGGCAAAGACCCCATGGCCTGTGACCTGGTGGGCATCTCCTTCTCCAGCGCATCGGGCACTGCAAGCTACGTACCCGTGGGGCACAACGAAGGGAAGCAGATTCCCCTGGAGCAGGCCCTGGCCCTCCTCAAACCTTTGCTGGAAGACCTGGCGGTGGCCAAGACGGCCCACAACGGAAACTACGACATGACGGTGCTGGCCAACTGCGGCATCCAGGTGAGTGGCCTGGACTTCGATACCATGGTGGCGGCTCACCTGCTGGGGGAGAAGGCCCTGGGCCTGAAGAACCTGGCCTTCACCCGCCTGAACGTGGAGATGACCCACATCGATGCCCTCATTGGCACGGGGCGCAACCAGAAGACTATGGCCCAGGTGGCGATTGGGGAGGCGTCGAGGTACGCCGCCGCGGACGCGGACATGACGCATCGCCTAAGGGAGCTATTCGAGGTGGAGCTGAGGCGGGAGAGCAAGCTGTGGGACGTCTTCGCCGATATGGAAATCCCTCTGGTTCCCGTGCTGGTGAGGATGCAGCGCCACGGCGTCCTTCTGGATGCGAAGCGCCTGGGAGAGATGGCCAAGTCGCTGGGCGAGCGCCTGGCCCAGGTGGAAGAGACGATGTTTGATACTATAGGCCACCGGTTCATGCTCAACTCCACCCAGCAGCTGGCCGACGTTCTGTTCAACGAGCTGCGACTGCCCAAGACCAGGCGCACCAAGACGGGCTACTCCACGGACGCGACCGTCCTGGAAAACCTGAAGGTGATGATCAACGAAGGGCAGGCGGAGGGAGCCGACCCCAGGGCCAACCAGGTCCTGGACGGCATCCTGGAGTACAGGGAACTGGCCAAGCTCAAGTCCACCTACGTGGACGCTTTGCCGCAGCTCATCAACCCTCGCACCGGGCGAGTCCACACCAGCTACAACCAGACGGGGTCGGCCACGGGGCGGGTCTCCAGCAACGACCCCAACCTTCAAAACATACCGGTGCGTACTGAGCTGGGCCGGGAGGTGCGTAGGGCCTTCGTGGCCCAGGACGCGCCCCGATGGATGCTACTGGCCGCGGACTACTCCCAGATTGAGCTGCGAGTCCTGGCCCATCTCTCCCAGGACAAGGGGCTGGTGGAGGCCTTCCTGCGGGGCGAGGACATCCACGCCGCCACCGCGTCCCAGGTGTACGGCGTGGCCCTGGACGCCGTGACGCCGGACATGAGGCGCATCGCCAAGATAATGAACTTCGGGGTCATCTACGGCCTCAGCGCCTACGGCATCTCCCAGCAGACCGACTTCTCCCCTGACGAGGGGGCCAGGTTCATCGAGAGCTACTTCTCACGGTACCCCGGCATCCGGGAGTACCTGGAGGCCACCAAGGCCCGGGCCAGGAAGCTGGGCTACCTGGAGACGGTGTGCGGGCGGCGTCGCTACATACCAGAGGTCAACTCCCCCAACTTCCAGGTGCGCGGGGCCGCCGAGCGCATGGCGGTGAACATGCCCGTCCAGGGCACCGCCGCCGACATCATCAAGCTGGCCATGATAAACATTGACCGGCGGATGGAGCAGGAGAAGGTGCGCAGCAGAATGATCCTCCAGGTGCACGACGAGCTGATCTTCGAGGTGCCGGAGGAGGAGATGGCAGCCATGCGCGCTATGGTGCTGGAGTTGATGCCCGCGGCCCTGGCGCTTATTGTGCCCCTGCGGGTGGAGCTGAAGCAGGGCTATACTTGGGGCGATATGGAGTAGGGGGCCATCTATGGCATTCACCGACGCTGTCCGAGCTCTCAATGCCCTCAAACGGCGCAGGGCTATAAGGGACTATGCCATCATTGGAGCCGTTGCAGCCACTGCCTACATGGAGCCGATATTCACAGAGGACATGGATATTATCGTCCTGGTGGATACCGATGAGGAATACTTGCGAACCTTCCGCCGTGTAGCAGAGTTTGCAGAGGGCCAACAGGGAATGCACTACACCCTCGGCGGCGTGCCTGTGCAGATGTTCCCGACGACCACGAAACCCCTCTATCGGGCAACCCTGGAAGGGGCACGACCTGCCAGGATTGGAGGCCTCCGCGTGAAGGTAGCCTCGCTGGAACACCTGATACTTTTGTACCTGGAGGCATTTCGCGACAAAGACCATTTCCGTATCCGTCGACTACTACCTGCGGCGGACATGGGCCAACTATACGCGTTATTAGGAGAGTTTGACGATGAGGAAGGGACACTTGCCCGCCGACTCCAAGCGTTACGCTGAGCAGGCGTTTCGCGAAAAGGAGAGATGGCACCGCCGCCAGGAGCGGATGAGCCTGACACTCAAGATTGTGGTGCTGGACCGGCTGTGGGAGATGGCAAAGGAGCTGCCGAAGCTGGAGAATGAGGTGGAGGTAAGGAACCGGGCAGGTGGTCAGGAGCGGCTTCTGCCCCTTTAAACATGGGCCAAGGTGGAGCTGAAGCAGGGCTACACGTGGGGCGATATGGAGTAGGAGGGGCTGTGCAACCAACAAATACTAGGGACAGGGGAGTAGAGCTATTAGAGGAGGTGTTACGGGAACTCCTTGTCCCCAATCCTGATTTAGTAACCTGCTTCCGCAAAGCACTATTATCGGCCCGGATTCAGGGCTGGCAAGATGCAGAACAATGGATGGAACAGGAACTTAATGGTTACACTAGTGAAAGCGTTCCTCCGTGGCGACAAGCACAGGGTAAATTGGAATGGATTGGTGATTCTCGTTCAGATATCATCGCCCATGTAGTCAAAGACCCACGCGAGTTTCAGTCCATGCCTACCACAATGTCACTTTACCAGCCAGTAGCGGAGCTAGTACGGGCCACGGAGCGGGGTTTTGCCTTTGGGACGGAACGACGAAGAGAAACAGAAGGAGTTGGAGGCAGACGGATGAGGCTTCACCAACTCCTTGTTGTGGGTGGCGACTCTGTAGCACAAGTACTTGAACGCACTGGCCAACACTTGTTTGACGTAGTTTCCAAAGCAGCAGTAACGCTACAGTTTGGGAACGTTGCTGCTTCGATATTTAGCCAATACCAAACTCGTGTGGATTCAGCGCTAGCGAGTGCTGGTCTAGAGAATCATTTACAGACTGCATATGAGAACCTGAGCCGAGATAATGCAACAAGCTGGCAGGCGGCTGCCTTTGCATGTCGCAATATGGTAGAAGCACTCGCAGATACGCTGTGGCAAGTACAGGGTGACACCTACCCCTACCTTCCTGCTGGCGACGGAAAGGGTCACATGGATGTTAGGCGGGACAAACCTAGGAACAGGCTCCGTGCCTATCTACACCGGAAGGGGATATCCGCAAAGGGCGATAAGCTACTTGGAAATGGGCTTCAACGGCTGACCAGCCTGATTGACGACCTTTATGATGAAGCGTCTGCCGGCCATAAAGGCATTAAGTTTGAGGATGCCCAAAGTGTTGTTATACAAACATATATCTGGCTTGGAGAGTTAGTCCGCCTAACGGATATGAAGCCAGTTTTCCAGATTCAGCCAACGACATAGATTCGTTTGTTTAGTATTTGAACTCTCCTCATAGAAGCCACATGCCATCCACTACGCCTCCTGCTACAATAGCCACGTGAACCAGGCTACCACCATCACCAGGAAAGTGCGCCAGTTGCTACTTGGGTTCCTGGCTGGGCGCAAACAACATGGGTCTTCGAGTCCCGCTCATGTCCTTCGACAGGCTCAGGATGAGCGGGACTCGCGCCACTCGAATGGTTCGACAAGTCCGACCTCATCGGACTCCGCCCCGATTTCTTCGGGATGCAACACACGGAGTCGGGGCTCACCACGACCCTTCGACGGGCTCAGGGCGAGCGGGCAACGTGAGCGCGTCGCCAGGACGTTGGGCCGGCTGGCCATCGTCCTGTTCATACTGGCCGTGCCCGCGTTCCTGGTCGCCTCCAACGTCCGCATGGCCTTCGACAGCCTCCGCCTCTACCAGTACGGCTTCGAACGGTACGACGTCGTGAGCACCACGGGCCTGGACATGGAACAGCTCATGACGGTGGCCAGGGAGTTCAGGGACTACTTCCACTCGTCTCAGAACCTGCTTGATACAAGGGTGTTTCTCGACGGGGAGGAGCGCGCCCTGTTTAACGAGAGGGAAATCCTGCACATGCGGGACGTAAAGGCGATGGTGCGGGGAGTGTACCGGTTTCAGGAAGTGACGGGAGTGTATATCCTCGGCTACGTGGTGGTTGTGCTGTTGCTGGCGACCAGGGGAAGGAGTGCTCGCGCCCTGGCGGGCCGCGTCCTGGTGGGAAGCCTCTTGACGATGGGGCTGCTGGCCCTGGGAGGTCTGGTCTCCCTGGTGGGCTTCGACCAGCTGTTCCAGGTGTTCCATATCCTCGGCTTCCCCGGTGGCAACTGGAGCTTCGACCCCCGGTACAACTACCTGACCCGGCTGTTCACCGAGGGGTTCTTCATGGACGCCACCCTGTTTCTCGCCCTGGCCACGGTGGTGGAGGCCGCGCTGCTGGCGCTGGTGGCATGGGGCGTCAGGAAGTGGGTCTTAAAGCGAGGGGTGTCCCCCTAATACCCTTATACAATTATACAATATCATTCTTATGAAAACGGGGTTTCTCTGCCTCCTCCGCCGCCTGCGGGGGAGGATTGAGGTGGGGGCCTGATCCCCGTCCCAACCTTTCCCCATCGAGGGGGGAAGGGATATGGCGAGATGTCGAATCATGAGCGGGGTACATCCTGAACTCAAAAGAGTGAAGCCCACGCCAGGGTCTTTTAGTTGTCATGCTGAACGAGTGGAGCATCTAGGGCAGAGCGCGATTTGGGTACGTTTATTCGGTCCGCATCCTGGATTCTTCGTCGCTGCGCTCCTCAGAATGACAGTTCTCGTCAGAGTGAAGCCCACGTCAGGGTCTTTTAGTTGTCATGC
>JACQTZ010000006.1 GCA_016210515.1 Chloroflexota bacterium | reverse complement strand
TGCCCTGTCATTCTGAGGAGTCCCGACCTGTCGGGACGACGAAGAATCTAAGACCTACGCCTAAGACTTGCACCTTTAGCAAGGATGGGACGCCCTAGATTCCTCACTGAGTTTACCCCTTCGGTAAACTCAGGGCAGGCCCTGAGTGAGCAGAGCCGAAGGGTTCGGAATGACACCCACCAGTCCAGGCTGACCTGGAGACGTTTAGACTGCTATGCAAGGCTCTGTAATGAATGACACTACTTGTAGAGCCAGTCAAAGGTCACGTCGCGCTCCCCCATCTCGATCACGCGCAGGATGATGTAATGCCCTTCCTGGCCCTCTCGGGCCTTGGCCACGTACACCGAGTTCACCGACACCGGCACAGTGTAGAACTGGTAGCCGCTGGACGGTGTGCTGACGCTCGCTAGTGGCGTAGCTCCCAGGTCACCCAGGGCGACGATGCCCCCCTGCCCCCGGGACGATTCGGTATAGAAAAGGAGAACCCACGGGTCGCCCCGGGTCAACTGGAAGTCCCCCTCGCCCCACGCCATCATCGTCCCTGTCGCGAACGAGTAGCCCTGATATAGGGGCAGTGTCAGAGTCCCGGCAGTCACCTTGGATGTCGGTGAGAGGATATGGTTGGAGATGAGGGTAGCGCCGGCCTTCACCGCTCCCAACTGGGTGGCAACCTTGGGCACGTAGCCACCACTGGATACTCGTAGCCTGGGTACGAGCCCTTCGGCCACCTCCAGGATGTACTTGCCGGTCGCGTCCGTAGTGGCTTCCAGCTTCCAGGGGAGGACTGTCACCTTCGCTCCGGCCAGAGGGCCTCCCGTGTCGGCGCCCAGTACAAGGCCGGTCAGGGTGCCCGTCTGCGCCTTCTCCAGGCGCAACTCATCCCCCGAAGCGCTCACAAAGCCCACCTTTAAGGGAGTGCCCTGGATGTATATGGAGGTGTCCATGGTGAAGTGCTCCAACGACCTGCTGAAGGACTGGGTACTTCCATCGGCAAAGCCGTCGCCGTCCAGGTCAATGGCCAGGCGGTCGTTGGCCAGGTCGTTGAAGAGGCCGTCGTTGTTGGCATCAATAAGGGCGACGGCCACGGGCTGCTCCAGCCCGGTGAGGAACCCAACCCTGATACCGTGGCTGGAGTAGTAGAGGTTGCCCCCCACGGGAGTACCTCCGTAGCCATATGGGGTGGGTGTGGGAGTGGGGACGCCCGGAGTCGGGGTGCTTGGCGTGGGGGTTGGCGGGAACCTCATCTCTACGTTTGCCCAGAAGGTGAAAGCATAAGGGCGCTTCCCCTCGTGGTACTTCAGCGTCGTCTCCACTGGGAGAAGAGACCCTTTGCCGAATGTATAGGAAGAGTCATCCGTCAGGTCTCCGTTGCCGTTGAGGTCGAAGTAGGCGGTGCCAACATTGGGGCTGTCGGCACAGTAGGACACGGATACTATCTTCAAGGTGCCTATGGTCATGATGCCGTAGAGGGGGAAGGAGCAGGAATAGGCTGGCTCCTTCTTGATGCTGGTAGGCCGGACGGTGGAGAGCGGTACGTTCACACTGCCAAACCAGTCCAGTCCAGCCCTTTCCCTCTTGGTGGTGTAGCTGAGCTTGGCGGCCACGGGCACGGGCGTTGGCGTAGGGGTGATTGTGGGAGTGGGGGTGAGGGTAGGGGTAAGAGTGGGTGTTGGTGTTGACGTCGGAGTGGGTGTGGGGGTGAGGGTAGGCGTGGGAGTTGGAAGAGGTGTGAGGGTGGGATAGGGAGTATATGTAGGATATGGAGTTGCAGTCGGCGGCACAGGGGTCAGAGTCGGGCTTGGTGTGGTGCAGGCTGCTATCACCAGGGCACTAACGAAAGAAAGCACTGCTCTCTTGAGAAGTGCGCCTCTCATAGAGACCTCCCGGCGAGAAGTTGTGAGAGATTATCCGGAGTTTCCCATACCAATCTTGGAAGGAAGCTGCTTTATGTCTCCCCGCTTGTGCGGGCGATGCTACTACCGCGGAAGCCTAGCTGTCAAGTGCATGGGCAATCTTGGAAACAGGTCGTTGATCCAATCAGGCGTGTGATCCCGAAAGACCTCAGGAGCGCGGGTCTGACGTGGCAGCCCGCTCACTCTGTAGGGGCGATTCGTGAATCGCCCCTACGTGCCGCTCATGTTCTCTTCGGCTTCGCTCAGGGTAAACTCGGCTCACCACGAGGGGACAATGATGACGCGCTTATTCGCAACCAGATACCTAGCTCTGCTTGGAGGCTTCCCCTTTTTTGATAGCTCCTTGCTCTGGGGTACTCTCTGCTCCTAAAGTTCCCTGGTCTACGGCGATGGCGCGCTTCATGGCGTGGATGGCCACCTCGATCTGGGCGTCGTCCGGGCGGCGGGTGGTAAGGGCCTGGAGGGCCAGGCTGGGGTAGACGATGAGCTTCACCAGGGGGTTGCCGGAGTGGGCGCCGCTGAATCGAATAATCTCGTAGCTGATGCCGGCGATGACGGGTACCAGTATGACCCTGGAGGCGATGCTGATGGGCAGGGAGGGCCTACCCACGAAGGTGAAGACGGCGATGGCTACCACCATGACCACCAGGAGGAAGGCTGTGCCGCAGCGGTTGTGGGCGGTGGGATAGGTGCGGACGTGGTCTACATCCAGGGGCACGCCGTGCTCGTGGGCGTGGACGGACATGTGCTCGGCCCCGTGGTAGGCGAAGACTCGCTGGATCTCCGACATGCGTCCGATGAGGAAGATGTAGGCCAGGAACATGCTCAGCCGGAGCAGTCCTTCGACCAGGTTGCTGATTTGGTCGGAGGCGATGAGGCTGTCCAGGGAACGGGTGGCTAGAAGGGGCGCTATGAAGAATAGCCCAACGCCAATGGCCAGGGAAAAGGTCAACATGAATGCCATGGACCAGCGGGATAGCTCCTGTCTCTCTTCCTCCAGGGCGATGTTGGCGGAGCGGCTCAGGACCTGAATCCCGATGACCATGGTCTCGATGAGGACGATGACGCCGCGCACCAGGGGAATGTTTCTGAGGCGGCCGGTGTACAGTGTGCTCAGAGGGGTTGATTGGGTGGTTATCTCGCCGTTGGGTCGGCGGACTGCCAGGGAGTAGTGGCTTCGCCCGCGGATCATCACCCCCTCGATTACTGCCTGCCCGCCGTAGCTAATCCGCTTTTCCACTGGGGTCTGGCCTTTCTGTTTATTGATGTGCCAAGGGGCAGGGCATGAAAAAGGGGTGGATTCAAGCCACCCCTGGTTCTGCCTTGGGTTTTAGGGGTGGGCCTATTTGAGGTTGAAGCGCCTCTTCATGCGCTCCACGCGCCCTTCGGTGTCGATGATGCGCTGCTCTCCGGTGAAGAAGGGGTGGCACTGGCTGCATATCTCCACCCGGAGGGACGGCTTGGTAGCGCCTACGGTGAAGGTGTTGCCGCAGGAGCAGATGACCTCTGCGTCTGGGTAGTAGGTTGGATGTATGTCGGCTTTCATGGGGCTACCTCGGCCTTTGCCTCGAGCGGATAAACGCTGGCTTGTTTTCGGTACTTGGTGGCATGTTCGAACTTGACCAGGCCATCGGTCAGGGCGAAGAGGGTGTGGTCTCGCCCGACACCCACGTTGTTGCCGGACTGTATTCTGGTGCCTCGCTGTCTGACGATGATGGTGCCGGCTCGCACCAGCTGGCCACCGTACCGCTTGACGCCCAGGCGCTGGGAGTTGCTATCTCTTCCGTTGCGGCTGCTTCCTCCGCCCTTTTTGTGAGCCATTTTTTGTCAACCTTCGGGACAGGGACGGGCCTCAGGGCGCCGGAGCCTGTCCACCATCTATGATTTCGGTAACTTTGATTTCGGTATACGGCTGTCTATGCCCCACCTTGCGCTTGTACCTGGTCTTGGACTTGTATTTGAAGGCCGTTGTCTTGGGAGCCTTCCCCTCACCCAGCACCTCCACTTTTACCCTGGCTCCCTCTATCAAAGGCCGGCCCACTTGAATGTTCCCGTCCCTGGCTATCAGGAGGACACGATCCAGCTCCAGGGCCTGTTGAGGGGTAGTGGGCAGCTTCTCCACCTGGAGGGTTTTTCCTGGGTGGACGGTGTACTGTTTGCCGCCGGTCTCTACGACTGCGTATTCCATATCCATTTGGCTATTTTAGGGCAGATGAGGGCGCGTGTCAAATTTTGGCAGGACACGCGCAGGGTCTTTTAGTTGTTGGTTTCTCCCCCTCTCTGACTCTCCCCCGTCGCACGGGGGAGAGAAATCCCTTCCCCCGTGAGCAGGGGAAGGTTAGAGCCTGCGCTGAACTCGGCGAAGCGATGGGGGTTCAACCGCGCGCGAATCTGTCCCATGGATAGTTGGAAGGCCCTGAGGACACCCCCTGCCCCCACTTAGCTCATGGATTGGAGGGCGTGGAGGACTCGTACCATGGCCAGGGTGTCCCGCTCGCAGTAGTCCATGAGCGCGATGCGGAGCTTATCGTGCTCATGGGCCGGGGTTTTCGGTGCGATCATCTGGGCGAAGGAGAGAGACGCTATAGCGCCGTCCTGTATGTCAAGGTCGCGATAGCTCAGGTCGGGAGCCAGGGCGGGAAGCACGCTTTTGATGGAGTAGCTCCCGTGAAAGTTGGGGTGGTAGTAGTGAGTCCTTACGATGGCCAGGAGGTCCAGCATTCGGTCAGGCAGAGCAGATAGGTGTTCCTCATACTGGGGAAACTCGCTGGCGAGCTGCTTTATGATTGTCTGCTCGTATGAGGAGTAGACCAGGATGGTCCCCTGGGGGCCTATGGCGTCCAGGAGGTTTGCTGCGAAAGCCTTTCGTGGGTCATCGCTGGCATCGTACAGGAAGGAGGCATGTCTGAGATGGCCGGCGGAGTCCTGAACGTGCAGTGACCACTGGAAGGGTATGACCTGGAAGGGGCGAGTCCCAGGATAGACGGGGAGGGCGGGGTTGAAGGTCTCGAAGTCGAGGAAGTGGAGTGGGTAGATGGTCTGGGACAGGACATTGCCCAGCCCTGGACTGACGTACGGCTGCCCGGTGGCGATGGAGTCTCGAACGCGCTGCTGGTTTGCTGAGAGGCCAGGGAAGTCGGTGGGGATATCGCGAATGTCCAGGATGCCAGCCGTGCGCAGCTTCTCTATGAGGTCTGGCTTGGCCCTGGGGAGATGCTCTATGTAGTGCTCCGGCAGGCCCTGGTGGCAGAAGCCGTAGAAAGGACACCGGTAGGGCTTGGTGCATTGGTGCCCAATCTCGACGGGGGGTGCTTGAGCCAGGTGGAGGGTTTCCCACATGCTGGCCAGAGAGCCTGGGACGGACAGGAGGTAGGAGCGAGCCGCATTGGTGATGTCCTCCAGTCGGAATAGCTTGTCCAGGTCATACGGGCCGCCCTGGTATACATAGGTGTTGTCGATATGCAGAAGGAAGACGCTCCGCACGGGAATTCCGGCACCCTCCAGGACATAGAGCTGAATGGCGGCGTCCGGTATGTGCTCCGGCTTGACGCTGGTGGTGGACTTGACCTCGATGAGGTCGAAGGTGTGGTCTCTGTTGCGGGGGAGGACGTCTACCAGAATACGGACGCCCTGGAAGGAGAAGGCTGCCTCGTAGATAGCAGGGACAAGGGGATTGGCAATGGCTTCCGAAGTAGCTGCCTCTGCGCGAGGTTGGTCGTAATAGGGGGCTTCGATGAGGAAGCCGTTGGGAAATCGCTGTCTTGCCAGCACTCCGACCCGGGTGCCGGCATCGAAGATAGCCTGCTGGCCGGGGTCTACGGGGTCTGCCAGATCAGGGGAGTAGGAGTCGAGGTACAGGAGCTTGAGGCACTGGAGGGCCGCGGTGAATCGCGTTTTGGAGAGGTGTGGGTCTGTGGTACGGGGCATGGCTGGTGGTGCCAGGTGAGAGGTTTCTCTATTCAGGAGACGGGACTACGGGTGATTCCTTGGGGGATCGTGGAGGGGTGGAGGGTGACGAGGATGGTCAGCCGTGCACCTGGGCTATTAGCTCGGTCATGAGGGAAGAGACGAAACGCACTCCGGCGATGGTGCGGGAGTACTCCATTCTGGTGGGGCCCAGGGCGCTTATGGATCCCAGGCCCCCGCCAGGGAGGCCGTACTGGCACAAGACTATGCTCAGGGGGTGGAGGAAGGTGACGCGGTTCTCGCCGCCGATGATGATTTTCATGTGTCCCCATTCCGGGGCCTCTGCCAGGATGGTCTGGAGGAGTTCTTTGTCCTCCAGGACCTGGACAATCTCTCTTGCCTTCTCTCCCTCGGAGAACTCGGGTTGGCTGAGCAGGTGTCGCAACCCTTCGATGTAGTGGTCGCTGTAGAGCGCCTGGTCCTCGGCCTCCATGATGTCCAGTACCATGTCGGTAACGGTGCGCTCGAAGGGAGAGATATCTGCTGGTCTGGCCTGGATCTCCCGTCGGCTCAGGCCGCCCAGGGAGTCGCTGAGTCTGTTAGCCACCATCTGCAGGTCGTCGCTGGTGAGGGGTTCGCTAAGGGGCAGGAGCTGCTTTCTGAGCTTGACTTCCTGGAGAACCAGGATGAGGAAGGCCAGGGACTCCTGAATCTGCACCAGGTTTATGCGAATCAGGCGCGTTTCGGGCTCTTTGGGATAGGTGACCAGGGCGGCGTTGTTCACTAGCTGTGCAAGGGCCGTCGCGGCCAGTCGAGTCCAACTTTCGATATCCCGTTCGGCTCTGGTGAACTGGTAACGGACGGTGTGCTGGAACTCCTGGGGAAGCTCCTCCACCTGGGAGAGGGTTTCGACGTAGAAGCGGTATCCCTTGTCCGATGGTACGGCCCCGGCGGAGTGATGGGGTCTGGTGATGTAGCCCTGTTCTTCCAGGTCGGCCATCTCGTTGCGCACGGTAGCGGAGCTGACACCCTGGGAGTGTTTTCTTGCGATGGTCTCAGATGCAACGGGGCTGGCCGATTCTATGTACTCTCCGACGAGGGTCTTGAGCAGCTCCGATTTTCTTTGAGTAAGCATCTTACCTCGTCGCTTTGGTTCCATGCGGGAGGCGGACTATCACGGGCTATAGCTGAAATTTACCATTGGAGTGGGGGGGTGTCAAGATATTGACTGTGAAGGTAGGCCATTGCTATACTGCGCGCCATTGGACGTAGGCATAAGAAAGGGGTGAGCAGGTGCAAGCACAATCGACAGACAGGGGTGCGACTCTCGCGGATGCGGTGTTTCCTCGCAGTGGCCTGATGGTGGATGCGGCGCTGGTGGTGGGGTTCGCGGCACTGGCGGGCCTGGCGGCTCAGGTGAAGTTCTACATCAATCCGGCGGTGCCGATAACTGGCCAGACGTTTGCAGTGCTTCTGGCCGGGGCGGTTCTGGGGAGCAAGCGAGGTGGCGCCAGTATGCTGGTTTACCTGGTGGCGGGTGTGATAGGTATCCCCGTCTTCGCGTCGGGAGGGGCGATCCCTGGGGCCAGCCGGGGGTATCTGCTCGGGTTTGCCGTGGCGGCCTTCATCGTTGGTTACCTGTGCGAGCGTGGCTGGGGCCGAAACCCTTTCAAGCTGGTAGGGGCCATGCTGGCAGGGGAGGTGGCCATCTACGCCTTCGGCCTGCCGTGGCTGGCATTCTACGTGCCTGGAGACAAAGTCCTGCCGTGGGGCCTGACGCCCTTTATTCCGGGAGACATTATCAAGATGGTGCTGGCTGCCTTTGGCGTGCCTCTGGCCTGGGTGGCGATCCGTAAGTTGAAGGGCGAAAACGCCTAGGGCCAGTGGGCTGAACGTCATGTGTTCCTGGGGTGCTGTGGGTGTGCTCTATTGAGCGCCAGGATGGCGTTTCTGGGGTGAGCAGGTCCAACCAGAGAGGGTGCGTATGCTGGTTGTTGATGGCGTTTTCTAGTAGGCACCCTTCGACAGGCTCAGAGGACTCCCCCAAGCCCCGTTCCTGTGGCCACGCCTCAGGGTAAGTTCCTGGTTTTGCTCTTCTGCTTCCCATTGTTCAGGGGGGGCGTCCCGACGCGTCGGGACGCCCCCCCTGCGCGCGTGAAACTGGGCGATGTCATCAACTGCAAGGGACGAAGGGGTCTGAGGGTATGTGTCTTGGATTCTTTGCCACGATTGCATCGGGACTCTGAATGACAATGTGACCGTTGGGTCTCCTGGGAAGCTCAGGATAGACGGGCTTCGAGTGAGGGGAGTGAAGCTGCCACTCCCCAGCGGGTAGCCACGCTCGAGGACTCGCTGGCGACGACAGTTGTCTTAGATTCTTCGCTTCGCTCAGAATGACAGAAGGGGCGTCTAGGGGGAAGGATTCAGGCCCCATCACCTTGATTGGGACATGGCCAAGAAGCAGTGGCAGGTTCGAGACCTGTTCCTACGGGGTGTGCACAGTCTATCTATAAGTGGCCTAAGGGGATGTTGTGACAGGTCTCTTTTCATTGGACCCCGCATGCGGAGGGCCCCAGTTCTAGATTGCCACGGGCGGGGACGCCCTCGCAATGACAATTCCCTCACAGCTTCTCAAGGTGAGTGGGATATGTTCTCTAAAAAGAGGCCACCCCCCTCATGGCTTGAGGGGGGTGGCGCTTTTGCGTTCCGTTACCGGCTAGACGGGGGTGTTACGGTGTGAGGGTCCCGTCCTGGGTGAAGAAGACCAACAGGCCTTGACCAGCCTTGATGGTTGGGCCGGCAGTGAGGTATGTTGCGCTACTGGGTGAATCGGGCCTGATGACCATCCAGCCGATACCTGGGGTGGGATCGTAGGTGTAAGCTACGCTCCACTTTGTGCTGCCAAGGTATGCGTCAGCATCGACTGTAGTAGTGGTCGACAGGCTCCCCTGGATGCTCCAGAAGCCCACGGCGTTGAAGCCCTGAAGCACCTGGACAATGGGGGGTAGGGTGGTGCCCACGGTGACGAGGTCCAGTTTCATGGTAGCTCGTGCAGAGGCCGTCACAAAGTAGGCTTTGCCGGGTTCAAGGACGGTGATATCACCCTTGAAGGTGCTGGTGGCTGCGTCCAGGGTGGAGGACAACCAGGGGTTCTTGCCGGTCTTGTTCAGGTTCGCGTCATAGGTGAGTACGGCGGTCACAGGCAGGTCCTTGAGGGCATTATTGATGTTAGCGCCGTCTCCCACCACAGCACCGGGTATGGATACGAGGTTGACGCCCGGGTTCAGGACGATTTCGAACTTGGGCTTGGCCGACACCGTCAGGGTATGGGTAAAGGAGGTGGAGGAGTTAAGAGCGGCATCCTTCACCACCAGGACGTAGGTGTAAGTACCAACCTCCAGGGTCTTGGCCAGGGTGACCGTGGCATGAGTCTCGCCCAGGGCGGTACCGGCCTCGTCCACGGTGGTGGACCCGATGAAGACCTCCGAGGCTACGCTTGTGCCGTTAAGGGTGGCCGTGACGACGGTGACGGCCGTGTTGGTGTCACCGGTGTACTCGAACTCGTCGTATCTGGCGACGATCCAAACCGGGCCAGCAGTGGCCGTGGCGGTAGCGGCAGGGAAGGCCTTTACGGGTGCTGCATTGTCCACCTGGAAGGTTACGACGTCGGTGGAGGCGGCCACGGCGGCCACACAGGCGTCTCCGACTGTGGAGGAGTTGCCAGCCACGTCGTTGCCTGTCACCACTGCCCACTGTTTGCTGGCGCCACCGGTGGTGTTAGTAAAGGTGGCCGTCCAGGAGGTGGAGGTTACTGCGCCGACCGTCTGAGGAGTCGGGCTGGGCAGAGGGGTTGCGCAAGTAGGTGCCGTGGTTACGGTGTTGAGGGTGGGGTTGACCCCTAGTGTCTCGCTGGAGGTTATTGTGAGGGTCACCGTTAGCGGCGCGTAAGTGGGAGCCGCGGTTACGGTCAGAATAGGGGTCAGCTTGTCCGTTGCGTTGGTGATGGAGCCAGCTGTCTGTATGTTGCCAGCCTTGTCCAGGATTTCCCCGACTACCTCTACCTTGGGCTTGGCGTCAGTGGCCTGCTGTGCGACCTCCAGGTAAACGGCCGCGCCTGCGGGGATGGCGCCAGACTCCTGGGACTTGACATTCACCACAGCTGAAATGGGTGCTACACCGGCCACGCGGAAGTCGTTGGCGACTACGGAGGATGCGTCAAGGGGAGCGCCGCCGGTGCCCAGGTCAAAGATTGCGCGCACCCAGTTTCGGTTGTCGCCATCCTGGCTCTCAGCGCTGGTGCCAGAAGTGACACCAGGGTTCTTCAGGTAGTAGCCAGTGGCGGCGCTGAGAATGGTGGGTTTGGCGGTGTCTACGGTGAACTTGAACTTGTTAACAGCGACTGCTGCCACAGGGGCGGCCCCAAGGGTTCCTTCGTTGGCGGTGGTGGCGGGGTCATCCGTGTTGTAGGGTTCGTTGCCTACTCGGTCCTTGAGCTGGATGTACCACTCCTTGAGGCCCTCAGCCAAGGCTGAACCAGGTGAGCAGGAGAGGTCATAACCAGTGGTAGTTAGCGATGGAGTGGCGGGAGTGCACCCTGCAGGAGCCACGAAGGTTATGTCCGCTGAGTTGAGACCAACGCCAGCGTCTGCAGCCCGAGCCAGCATTTGCTGGGTTGCGATATTGGTGTACAGAGATTGTGTGGGGGAGACCAGGGTCACCGTGGGAGCAGCCAGGTCTATGACTGCCAGGGTAGTGTTGGTGATGGTGGCGGCAGGGCTGGCATCCTGATAGGTCACGGTGAGGTTTTCGCCGTTGCTGACTGGCAGTGCACGGGAGACGAAGGTGGAGGCGGAAGCGGAGCTCGCCGTCAGGCCAAGAGAGCCAGCCGCGGTCTGCACGCGGGCATTGAGAGCAGTACCTGCGGCGTCAACGAGGGCGGTGGCGAGCCCTGCTGTGCAGTTGAGCTCGTCAATCTGTACTGTACCGTCGCTATCGCCGCAAGCGGCAGCAGTGTCATTACCTGTGTCTGCGGCCTCTGACTCTATCTTGGACAGGTCGGAGGGGCTGAAGAGGGCCACCGAGTTGGCAAAGGCGTTGGAGACTGCCGTGGTCTCGGCGCCCGTGAGGGTGCGGTTCTTGCCCAGGGACGCCGAGGTCGGTGTGGAAAGGACTATAAGACTGGTCTTGCTGTCCTTTACGTCGTATGCGAAGGTGATAACCACGACCTGGGTAGCAGGCACGTCAATAGCGGTGGTTACGCTTCCATCCGTGGCGTTGGTTGTGGCGACACCGACCTGGTTTAGAGCAGTGGGCAGGGTAGCACCGTACTTAACAGAGGTGCCGTCGAATCTCAGTGGTGTGTTTGCCGGTGTGGTCTGGTCGAACTCGCTTATCTCGTAGTCAAAGACCACGTTGTCAGTGCCAGTTGCGGGTGCGGTGGTGAGGGTGACCACTCCGGTGGCGAAGTTGATGGTGTAGCCAGTGGCTGCCAGCGCAACTCCGTTTACCGTTACCTTGACGTCGTCAGTGCTCCCACTCTCCAGGACGCCATCGTCATCGGCATCACGGGGCGTCTTGGTGAGGGTGAAGGCGGTGGTAGTACCGGTGCCGCTCTTCTTATCGCTCTGGGCCTTCTCACCGCCCAGCACGGGGACACCGTAGGTGTTGCCGCCGGTAGCCTTGAGAGTGAATGGGTCGGGAGAAGCGCCATCAGCCGCCACGACGCCTGCTGCGACGTTGTAGCGTGCCTTCCCGGTTCTCACCGCACTGAGGTCCTCATCGGTGATCGTGGCGGTGACGATGTTGAAGCCTGTTCTATCCGAGAAGTAGGTTTTGGTATCTGTACCCAGGCCTGTCACGCCTCCCGAGAGGGCCGCGGTCCCTGTGGCCGCTGCGACAGGGAAAATGGGAATCAGAGCGACGAGGAGGCCAAGAATTGCCAGGATTGCGATAAATCTACCTTTAGTCTTCACCTATTTACCCCCTTCAGACCCGATTTTTGTTACGGGCTCTTCAAAATACCTTGATCTTATTACACGCCGAATGCCCGGAAGCGGCAACTCCCTGGGCATGTTATCTGGGCCTGCTCTTGTAGGATATCTGGATAAGTGCATATACTCCGTTCCTTTCGCGGTCGAACCCGACACCCTTTTTACACTATTGGTATAGCTTTGTCAATCCCTGTGGGACGTGAGTTTTACGAAAACAGGGTGCTCCTGCCCCGTTTGCTGGCATCCCTTTGAAAGCGCGTTGGGATGTGGGACCACCTTCAACTCCTGGGCTGACGCCCGTATTTTGTGCGCCAGTGCACAAGTTGTGGGGAATATATAGGAAAACCGTGCCTTTGTCAATGGCTAACACGTATGTCTTCAGGCGTGGTGGAATGGTGCAGTGGGGTTCCTGAAGTTCGGTTGGGATGGGGGTGAGACCCCCACCTCAATCCTCCCCCGCTCGCGGGGGAGGAACACAGAGTCTCCATTCTCCTCGCAATGACAGACTGGCTTGCTATTGGCCCCAGTTGCGGGGCTTGCAGATTATCTCCCTGATCCTGGTGTCGAAGAACTTGTGAACGTTGGCGGGCTTGATGACGATGGCCGTATCGGCTCCGCCGTTGCCACCCGCAATGGCGATGATGTCCTCATCGGTTCGTACGAGTCCGGCGTCGGCGGCCATGGCAGATATCTCGCACGCTACTTTTGTGCCTGCTCCGAAGAGCCGCAGGGCCTCGGCGACAATCTCGTCCACCTGGTAGGTGTTGAAACGGTTCCGGATGGAGCGTCCAAATCCACCGAAGCCGTGGGTGGCCGTGTGCACCCTGGCACCAAGCTGGAGGATGCGCTCCAGGACGTCGTCGGGCATTTCATTGGTGTTGGGGTCTCTGAATCCGGTGACATGCCTGACGACGATGACGTTGTAGCCCTTGAGATACTCGGCAGCTTTCAGTCCTACGGTGCCCCTGGTTGTGGCGACGACGAAGGTGTTGATGCCAAGCTCGTCGGCACGGGCCTTGGCTTTTTCCAGGGTCTTATCGGTATTTGCGGGCCCGGCGACGTCAGAGTACTCCACCAGAACGTTAGTCATGCTAAACCTCCATTCATTATCGAGCCAGTCGGGGGGTTGGATGCTACCCCGGCCATCTGGCCAGGGCCTTGAGCCTGTTGGGACTAGACGATTGTACCAGGGTTTTGGGCTAACATCTATCCCCTTCGACCTGTCCAGGGGTCTATAATCGGGGAGTACCGACGGCCCCACTTTTCTTTGAGGTGAAGGGTGTGATTATCCCAGAGCTGAGGATGATAGGCATAACTGGCATTCCAGAGGTGAACAGGGGAGACGACCTGACGTCGTTGATTTTCGACGCGTCGCAGGCCCAGGGGACTCCCCTTGAGGCCAATGACGTGGTGGTGGTGACCCAGAAGATTGTGTCCAAGGCGGAGGGCGCGATTGTTGACCTGAGGGAGGTGGAGCCATCCCCGCTGGCGGAGGAGTTCGCCCGGCGGTATGACAAGGACCCGCGCCATGTGGAAGTGGTGCTCAGGGAGACCCACCGGATTGTGCGGATGGACAGGGGCATTCTGATAGTGGAGACGAAGCACGGGTTTGTGTGCGCCAACGCGGGTGTGGATGCCTCCAACGTTCCGGGGGAGGAGAAGGTCTCCTTGCTGCCCGTGGACCCGGACGGCTCTGCTCGCCGCTTGAGAAGAGGTCTCATGGAGCGGGCCGGTTTTCCCCTGGCGGTGATAATAACGGACACCTTTGGGAGACCCTGGAGGATGGGGAACACCGATGTGGCCATAGGCGTGGCCGGAATCAATCCCCTGAGGGACGACCGAGGGCAGATTGACCCCTATGGCTACTCGTTAAAAGCCAGTGTGGCTGCGATAGCCGACCAGATTGCTGCTGCGGCGGAGCTGGTGGCAGGGAAGGTAAGCCTGGTGCCGGTGGTGATAGCTCGCGGATACTCCTACTGCCCCGATGAGGTGGCCAGCGTCAAGCCTCTTTTGCGAGAGGCGTCTCTGGACCTGTTCCGGTGATGTTTATGGAGGCGCAGACGGATAAGATTGACGGCCAGGATAGGGGGTGGCAGGGTCTTTTCTGCCTCTCCCCCTCGGGGGGGTGAGAGGTTTAGGGTGGGGGTGCATATGCTTGTGACCCTTCACGAATAACTACAGAGCCTTGAACGGTGAGCTAAACATATGCCCCGTCATTCTGAGGAGTCCCGACCTGTCGGGACGACGAAGAATCTAAGACCTACGCCTAAGACCTACGCCTTTAGTAAGGATGGGACGCCCTAGATTCCTCACTGCGTTGCGCTGCGTTCGGAATGACACCCACCAGTCCAAGCTGACTGAAGGAAACGTATAGACCGCCATGCATGGCTCTGTAAAACACCCTGAGGGGGTAAGCAAAACTCTTGATTGTTAGGGCGATAGTGATATAATTACGCTTTGCCGAAATTCTTACAGGAGGGCGGGTGATTGAATGCACTAGGTACTCAACTCCTACTGGAGCTTAAAAAGTGTAACCCAGAGCTTCTGGATGACTTGCCCTACATTCGGCGTGCGCTGCTGGAGGCGGCAGAGAAGACTGGGGCTACTATAATAGGGCAATCCTTTCATCAATTCAGTCCGCAGGGCGTTACCGGGGTGGTGGCCATCGCCGAGTCTCACCTTTGCATCCATACCTGGCCGGAGTATGGCTACGCCGCGGTAGACATTTTTACCTGCGGAGAGGGCTTTCAGCCGCGGAAGGCGGCGGAGCTGGTGGTGCGGGACCTGGAGTGCAAGGAGCACTCCATCACGGAGATCCAGCGGGGCGTTCTTCCGGAGCTGGCGGAGATATCTGCTGTCTAGGCGCATTTGCAGGGTAGATGGGCAAGACTAATTCCCATTGGTTCCAGGAGTACCTGGCTCCTGACCTCTTGCAGGCGCTGGCAGTGCGGGAGACGGTCTTTTCTGGCCAGACCCGCTTTCAACGAGTCGAGGTGCTGGACACCTTTGCCTTTGACCGCTGCCTGGTGCTGGATGGCAAGCTACAGTCGGCAGAGCTGGACGAGTTCATCTACCACGAAGCACTGGTTCAGCCCGCGATGGTCGTTCATCCCAACCCTGTGTCGGTGTTCATAGCTGGCGGCGGTGAGGGGGCCACTCTGCGAGAGGCGCTGGCCCACAACACGGTGAAGAGGGCGGTGATGGTGGACCTGGATGGTGAGGTGGTGGATGTATGCCGACGGTTTCTTCCCAATCATCATCGGGGCGCCTTCGATGATCCTCGGGTGGAGCTTCACTTCAGGGATGCGAGAGAGTACCTGGAGACCACACCCGACACCTACGACGTGATTCTCGTAGACTTGCCTGACCCCCAGGAGGGTGGGCCGGCCTCTTTGCTATACACCAAGAGCTTTTATTCTGTTCTTCGTCGGCGATTGAATCCCGGAGGTGTGGTGGGGGTACAGTCGGAGCCGTGCATGGCCGGCAGCATGCAGGCGTTCACTGCTATTACGAATACCCTCAAGAGTGTCTTCCCACGGGTTTTCCCCTATCACGTCATGGTGCCCTCTTTTTCTCTGGACTGGGGTTTCAACGTGGCCTCTCTAGGCCCAAGCCCTCGAAGGTTGAGTGCGCGAGAGGTGGACCGCCGTCTGGAGGAGAGGGGGTGCAGCTCGCTGCGGTTCTACGACGGCGAGGCCCAGGGTGGCCTTTTCTTGCTGCCGAAGCACCTTCGCAAGGCCCTGGCTGAGGAGACGCGGGTCATCACTGAGGATGCGCCGCTGGTGGTGGTGTAGCCTCAGCTTATGAGCCAGAGGACATCGCCGCTCAGGTTCGCGGGGTGACTCTTCCCAGCGAAGGCCCGATACTCATTCTTGGATATGCCCAGGGTGGAGTGCTGGCCGTGGCCGGGCAGTAGGAAGGTGTCGTCGGGGAGGGTGTAGAGCTTCTGGGTGATGCTTTTGATTATCTGCTGCAATGACTCCGGGGAACGACTGTTCCCCGGGCCACCTGGAAACAGGGTGTCCCCGGAGAAGAGGAGTTGGCCGGCCAGGTAGCACACCGATCCCGGGGTGTGGCCGGGGGTGTGGATTACCTTCATCTCTATGGTGCCTGCCCGAAGGGTGTCGCCGTCGTTGACCAGCAGGGCTGGGGATACCGGCAGGACGGCGGCATCCTGGCTGTGGGCCGCCACCAGTGCTCCTGTGGCGGTTACCATCTCCTTCAGCCCTGCCAGGTGGTCGGAGTGGTTATGGGTGATGAGGATGAACCTGACCTGGGTGCCCCTGGCCTCCTCCAGGAGCTTCTCTGGCCCCCGGGGGGCATCGATGATGATGCTCTCACCGGTCTGAGGGGATACGATGAGGTAGGCGTTGTTGTCGAAGGGGCCGCAGGAGGTCTTGTATACCCGAATTTCGTTGTCGTAAAAGAGGGGCATGGGTATCTCCAGAGTCGTTGGCTACTGGCTCTCTTCCGTCATGGGGTGGACGGTGGTGTCGAACTCCACCTTCGTGCTGCCCACGATGACGTCCCAGGGGTGGAAGGACTCCACGAAGGCCTTGGCATCGTCCAGGGTGGTGAACCCCCTGCGGGCGCGTCCGGGGTCGTACCCTGAGGTGATGGCAATGGCGTCGAAGCCGCGAGGGGTGCGACGGACGCTGCCCACCTCTTCTTGCTGGCCCATGCTGTTGTCGAGAATCAACCGCTGCCCGGTCCTGTGCTCTCTCCAGTAGACCTTCATTTGTGGCGCTCCTTGGTGACGGCAGGGCGAGGGGTCACTAAACAGGGTGCTGAAAAACTCCTTCGACCATCCCCCTGGCCCCCTTTCCTTCGGCAAGCTCAGGACAGGCTCTGGCCAGGAAGGGGGAAGGAGAGATTGGTCTGGGGACGCCCCAGACCCCGTCAAAGGGGCTCTGCCCCTCTGGACTCCCTTTCTTCTTTTTTGCTACATGGGGATTATATCTTGGGTAGTGGAGGGGCTGCAACCAGTGAGTGCGCGAGGGGACGGTCGTCCCGCCAACCTATTGTTGGAAGGCCTTTTGCCATGCTATTCTCTGGTATCGAGAACAGGATAGGCCGGCGATGATCTACGACTTCCATACTCATACTTATCTGAGCGATGGTGTGCTATCCCCCATGGAGCTCATTCGGAGGGCGCATGTCCAGGAGTACAGGGTCATCGCCGTTACCGACCACGTGGGGCTGGAGGACCAGGAAAGAGTCATCAAGACGCTGCTGGAGGAGTGCCGCAGGGCAAGGGAGGCGTGGGACATTCTGGCGTTGGCAGGGGTGGAGATCACCCACGTGCCCAAGGGTCTCATAGGCGAGGCGGCCCAGCGGGCCAAGGAGTTGGGGGCGCAGATAGTCCTGGTTCACGGAGAGACCATAGTGGAGCCGGTAGAGCCGGGGAGCAACCTGGCTGCCCTCAGCTCTCCTCATGTGGACATTCTGGCCCATCCAGGGCTTGTCACGGAAGGGGAGGCCCTTCTGGCGGCGGAGAGGGGTATATTTCTGGAGCTCTCGGCGCGCAGAGGGCACTCGCTTACCAACGGTCATGTGGCCCGGGTGGGGCTGAGAAGTGGAGCGAAGCTTTTGCTGGACTCAGATGCCCACGAGCCAGAGGACTTGCTTACCGCGGGGCTGGTGAGGAGGATAGCTCTGGGTGCGGGCCTGTCGGCAGGGGAGACGTCCACGTTGCTGGAGGGCAATCCCCTGGGGCTGCTCCGACGCTCTGGGCTGACGGCGCAGGCTGGCTAGGCAGGGGCTTCTGTTGCGCTGGCGATCAACGTCTCTCTGAGCCTGGGTGCGTTCAAAAGGGAACGCCTAGTCTGGGAACCCGGGAATTCATGCTGGGGGGTTTACAGAGCCATGCATAGCGGTCTAAACGTTTCCTTCAGTCAGCTTGGACTGGTGGGTGTCATTCTGAGTCCCGATGCAATCGGGACGAAGAATCTGGCGGGGTTGGGGACAGCCTCATCCTAGATTCTTCGTCGAGGAGTTCACCCTGAGCACTGCGAACGGGCTCCTCAGAATGACAGGGCATAGTTTAGCACACCTTTCAAGGCTCTGTGGGACAAACCCCCTAACATCTCTCTGGGGTAGCAAACTCAGAGAGCGGTCAAGATAACGGGCCGTCATCGGTGAGGGCCTGTTATCTGTTTCACTCAGCTATGGTAGGCCGCCAGAGGCTTCTTATCCCCTGCCGATGCGGAAGACCCGGGTGCCACACACGGGGCAGGTGCCCTGGGTGGCGGGACGGCCGTTCTTGAGGGTGACTTGCCGCGGGCCTCTAATCTCTCTCTTGGTTCTGCACTTGAAGCAGTAGGCTTCCATGAGTTCACCTCCCCGGGTTCCAAGTAGCTTGCGTTAGACGATATACGTTCCTTGAAGGAATTGTCAATCCTTTGGACAGGGAAATGGGGTAATTGGGTAGATAGCCCTAAAATCCATGTCAATCGGGTAGTGGGGTATCCCCGAAGTCTGTCGCGACCGTCATTGCGAGGCCCGATGGTTCGAGGCCTTCACCACAGGCTCCGGAGGGCCGTGGCAATCTGGCTTCCTCCCCCGTTTACGGGGGAGGATTGAGGTGGGGGTCTCACCCCCATCCCAACCTTCCCCCTAGAGGGGTAAGGAGGGACACCATTTCATTCTTTGTGGTGCTGGTGACAACCAACACGGTCAATGGCTTCGGCGGACTCGCAATGGCAATTCATTTACAGGCTCTTAGAGCGTGTTCCCAAAGGGATGCACCACGTTGCGAACGCTCAACCCCCTCTCTTACTCTCCCCCGTGCCACGGGGGAGAGTATTCCCTTCCCCCGATCGCGGGGGAAGGTTAGAGCTTGCCCTGAGCGAAGCCGAAGGGATGGGGGCCTTCCGCTGTTTGGAAAACTCTCTCTAAGACTTTGCAGGCACCCTTTTAGGGAGGCTGAGGACGAAGCTTGAAAATCTTTTGGGCCTGCCACAGGCCGCGCACCTTGCCGGGGTGAAGGAGGGCCAGGAAGTCGCCGTCCACGGAGTACAGGCGGTACAGGTCGTTGGTAGCGGCGCTCCTGGAGGGAAGTCCCAGGTAGATTCCCTGTCCCTGCCTTATGGCGTTCTCCTTGTCTTTCTGGACGATGGCGGCTTTGAACTTGTGGAGTGGGAAGTCCACTGGGAACAGGAGGGACCGCCAGGAGCCGTCCTGGCACGCTCTCTCTATCTGCTCCATGGAGGCTGCGGCGGAGATGTGGAAGGGGCCGGAGCGGAGGCGGGTGAGCTCCTTCAGGTGAGCGCCGCATCCCAGGTCGGTGCCCAGGTCGTGGGCAAGGGAGCGCACGTACATGCCTCGCCCGCACTCCAGTTCCAGCCTCACCTCTGGGGGGTTCCACTGGGTGATTTTCAGCCGGTAGATTTCCACCTCTCTGGGAGACCTGGTGACCTCTTTCCCCGCCCGGGCCAGGTTGTAGAGTCGCTCTCCGTCTTTTTTCAGGGCGCTGAACATGGGAGGGACCTGATGGAAGACGCCCTGGTACTTCTCCAGCTCCGCGCTGACGTCCTGCTCGGTGATGTGGGAGGGGTCGCTGGTGTCCGTAATATGTCCCAGGGCATCGTAGCTGTCGGTGGAAACTCCCAGGTGAATGAGGGCAGAGTATATCTTGGGGCTGTCTACCAGGTACTCCATCACCTTGGTGGCCTGGCCGAGGCAGATGGGCAGCACACCGGTGGCCTGAGGGTCCAGAGTGCCTGCGTGTCCCACCTTTTTCTGCTGGGTAAGGCGTTTTATCCTTCGCACCACCTCCATGGAGGTCCACTGGAGGGGCTTGATGACGCTGATGATGCCGTTGGCCTCATCCATTGGTGGAGGTCTCCTGGGAGGAGTCTTGGGCGCGCACCTCGGTAATCTTTTTCAGGAGTTGGGTGCCTTTTTCGATGGAGTCGTCTGGCACGAAGGTCAGGAAGGGGACGGTTTTGATGGACAGGCGTGGGGTGAGCTCTCGTCTCAGGAATCCGGATGCTGCGTTGAGGGCTTCCACCGCGGCTTTGCTTTCCTGGGGGGTGCCCAGGACGCTGGTAAATACCTTGGCGTACTTGAGGTCCCTGGATACTTCTACGCGGACCAGGGTGATGATGGGAGTCAGCCGTGGGTCTTTCATCTCGCGGGCTATAATCTCGCTCAGCTGCTGTCGCAAGAGGACGTTAACCCGCTCTGCTCTTCGGGACTTGGCGCGGTCTTGCATGGGTGATTTTGAGGAGGAGGCTCCGGCCTGAAGGGTCTACTCCAGGTGGAGGGTCTCTATAATGTCGCCCACCTGGAAGTCGTTGAAGCCATCCACTCCAACGCCGCATTCGAATCCGGCGGCCATCTCCCGCACGTCGTCTTTGAAGTGTTTCAGGCTGGAGATGGTGCCCTGGTGCAGGGGTTTCTTGTTTCTGAGGACCCGTGCGGTGGCGTTCCTGGTGATGCGTCCGTCGGTGACATAGGCACCGGCGATTTTGGTCTGCCTGCCCAAGGGGAAGACGGCCCTGACCTCTGCATGACCCTCGATTACTTCTTTCTGGACTGGTTTGAAGAGGCCCTCCAGTGCGCTCTGCACGTCTTCCGAGAGGCGGTAGATGATGTCGTAGAGGCGGATATCGATTCTGGCTGCGTCGGCCATGCGTTTGGCCCCTGGCTCTACCCTGGTGGTGAATCCGACGATGATGGCCCTGGAGGCAGCAGCCAGAAGGACATCGCTTTCGTTGATGGTCCCTGTGGCGGCATGGATGATGTTTACCTTTCCTTTGTCTGAGGAGAGTTTTTCCAGGGTGCCCCGCACGGCGTCTATGCTGCCCTGGACATCGGTCTTGATGATGAGGTTGAGGTCTGTGGCTTCACCGGTGCCGATTCTGGCGGAGGCGTCTTCCAGGGTGGTGCCCGTTAGCGTCTGATGCTCCGCTTCCAGGCGCCGCTGACGCTCACGTATCAGGTCCTTGGCAACCTTTTCGCTGGGCACTGCCCACAGGGTCTCTCCTGCCTGGGGTAGCTGTCCAAGGCCCAGGATCTCTGCGGGGGTGGAGGGTCCCGCGGCCCGTACTCTTTGCCCGACCTCGTTGATGAGGGCCTTGACCTTCCCCCAGGAGTTGCCCACTACCACGGTCTGTCCTACCTTGAGGGTACCCGTCTGTACCAGGACGGTGGCCACCGGGCCTTTGCTTTTGTCCACCTGGGCTTCTACTATGACCCCGACGGCTGGCCGCTCAGGGTCGGCCTTCAGCTCCGCTACCTCGGCTACCACCAGGATATTCTCCAGGAGGTCGTCTATGCCCTGTTGCTGCTTGGCGGATATGGGGACGGCGATTACCTCTCCTCCCCACTCCTCTATGACCAGGCCATGCTCTACCAGCTGGCGTTTGACTCGTTCCGGGTCTGCATCGGGCACGTCCACCTTGTTGATGGCGACGACTATTGGGACGCCCGCGGCCTTGGCATGGTCAATGGCTTCTATGGTCTGGGGCATGACGCCGTCGTTGGCGGCTACCACGAGGATTGCTATGTCGGTTGCCTTGGCACCTCGCGCCCTCATGGCGGTGAAGGCCTCGTGACCTGGGGTGTCCAGGAAGGTTATCTTTTGACCCTTGTACTCTACCTGGTAGGCCCCGATGTGCTGGGTTATGCCTCCCACTTCTCCTTCGGTGATGTGGCTCTTTCTGATGGCGTCCAGGAGGGTAGTTTTGCCGTGGTCGACGTGTCCCAGGATGGTGACTACGGGGGGACGCGTCACCAGCCTGGCTGGGTTCTCTTCCCGGCCTAGCTGTGAGTAGGCGGCGACCTCTTCCACGGCTTCGGGCAGCTGGGTGGTGGTGAAGCCGAGCTCTGTGGCGACGGTGGAGGCGGTGTCGAAGTCTATGACCTGGTTTATGTTGGCCATGACGCCGCCGCGTATGAGCTCTTTGATGATGTCGATGGGGTCACGCCTCATCTGGTCAGCGAGCTGCTTCACCGTCAGGGTTTTGGGCAGCTCCAACTCTCTGGCCTCGGGCGTTGAGTCCAGCTCTCTGGGCCGTCCCCCATTCACGGGCTCTGGGGTTCTGGGAGGACGTCTGCCTCTTCTTCTGCTGCCGTATCTCTGCATGATGTGCTGTTTTCTCCAGGCCAGGGGCCAAGGCTATCCCGACGGTGGGGCTTCTGGGATCTGCTGAGCGAACTCCCGCAAGGCCAGCCGGTCCTCCGGGGATATGGGGCCTTTCAGCTTGTGATCCAGGCGGCTCTTTTTGAGGGCGGTGTCCCAGCAGGCCCGGCGATGGCACAGATAAGCGCCTCTTCCGGGCATCTTGCTGGTGGCGTCAACCTCCACCCTTCCGGATTGGGTGCGCACGAGGCGTATCAGGTCTCGTTTGTCTATCTTGGTGCTGCACACCACGCAACTCCTCAGGGGAGTATGGCCTGAACTCAATTAACGCATCCTCCATTAAAGAGCCAACTCCTCTGAATCCTCTGAATCCTCGTCATCGTCTATGGGGTAGTCGCTGCGGCGAGAGCGCCTGGAGGACTTGGCTGGCACCTCTTCTTCTGCTGCGCGACGGGGCGGCCTTGCTCTTCTTCGGCCCGCAGGGGGGACTTCCGCCCTGGGTGACATAATGTCTTCGGCGAACCGCACACGCTGGGGTTGCTGAGCTACCAGAGGCACTTTCCATACGTTGTCAGGAATCTCTGTGGGTTCGGTTTCTGCCTCTACCACTGCTGGCTCTTGGGCGGCTCTCTCTGCTTCCAGGTCGGCCTCTGCGAGCTGCTCTTCTATGGAGAGGACTCTTGCTGGCTCCAGGGCGGGCTCGGCGGACCGCTCGGTTTCTGAGGGCTGGGCTTGTGGAGCCTCCGCCTGTGCTGCGGCCTTGGCGGATGTTTCGGCTATCTCGGCGGCTTCTTTGATGTGCTGGGCCACATCGGCGGCTCGCTGTACCCTCTCTTCTTCGGCCTCGGTAACGCTTTTGATGTTGACCATGAGTCCCGAGAGCTTGGCACACAGCCTGGCGTTCTGGCCTTCTCTGCCGATGGCCAGGGATAGCTGGCGGTCAGGCACTACTACGACGGCTGCATTGCCCTTGGGGTCCAGGTCTACCCTGTTGACAGGGCATGGGCTGAGGGCGTTGGCGAGGAAGACCGCGGGGTCTGGATGCCACTGGATGACATCGATTTTCTCTCCCTGAAGCTCGTTGACGATGTTCTGTATTCGGATGCCCCTCAATCCGACGCAGGAGCCGACGGGGTCTACGTTCTCCTGGCGGGAGTGGACGGCGACCTTGCTGCGGGAGCCGGCCTCACGGGCGATGGCCTTTATCTCCACGATGCCGTTGAAGATTTCCGGGACTTCCATCTCGAAGAGGCGACGCAGGAGGTCTTTGCTGGCACGGGAGACTACAATCTCCGGGCCGCGGGCGCTGCGGCGTACCTCTGCTACCACGACCTTGACCTTTTGGCTTGGCCGGTACCGCTCTGTGGACACCTGCTCTGCCACAGGCAGGATGGCCTCGGCGCGTCCCAGGTCCAGGGTTATCTGTCTGGAGTCGACGCGCTGGACGGTGCCTGTAACTATGTCTCCCTCTTTATCGGCGTACTCCTCGTACAGCAGCTCCCGCTCGGCTTCTCTCAGGCGTTGGAGTACCACCTGTTTGGCCGTCTGTGCGGCAATGCGCCCGGTGGTCTGGATGTCGCTTTCGATGGCGATGACGTCTCCCAGGGCGGCGCTTTTCTGGATTTTCCTGGCTTCGGCCAGGCTAATCTCTTTCTGGGGGTCTTCGACTTTTGCTACGGCGGTCTTGTGGGTAAATAGTTTGAGCTCGCCGTTGGCTGGGTTCAGCGTTACGGAGATTTCCTGGCCGGCAAGAACGCTGTCCTTCTTGTAGGCTGAGGCCAGAGCTGCCTCAATAGCCGAGATAACCGCCTCCCTGGGGAGGTGGCGCTCGGCGGCCAGTTGGGTCACCGCTATGAGAAAATCGCTTTTCATCTTCTCTTCGCTCCCTTTACTCGCTGAGTCCGGGCTGCGCGGGCTACCGGCTATCAAGCAAAAAAGTGGGCCGTGACCCACTTTCCACCGCGAGTATTCCAACGGGAGTATACCATTTCGCGTGGCAAATAACAACCTCCTGTACTCGTCCCAGGTGAAGGCGTGGCCGATGCCGTGGTGGTCTTGTGGGTTACACGAGGAAAACGCATGGCTGTTGTCTCCTGCGCCCTTTTCGGCGGGCCGCTTTTGCGGTACACTTTCGACACACTTCAGGTATTCTATGGCAGCGAGATGAGCGATAATCTGATTCTCACTGGTTTCTCTGGCACGGGAAAGTCCCAGGTGGGGCGCATGATAGCTCGGCTTCTGGGGTGGGACTTTATCGACACCGACGAGGAGATAGCCCTGGCCGCCGGCAAGTCCATTGCTGATATCTTTGAGCAGGAGGGGGAGGCCCACTTCCGCCAACTGGAGAGGCAGGCGGTGGCCCTGGCGTGCGCGGCCCCGGATGTGGTGGTATCCACGGGAGGGGGAGCCATTGCGGACCCGGACAACTATCGTGTCATGGCGGCTTCTGGGACCATCGTTTGCCTGGAGGCCACGCCTGAGACCATCAATAGCAGGCTACGACTGGCCCAGGATGATGTGGAGGGGGCGGATGTTCGACCCCTTCTGGCAGGCCCGGAGCCAATCCGTCGCATCAAGGAGCTCAAAGCCCGGCGGCAGGCCTGCTACGCTCTGGCGGAGTTGACGGTGCATACCGATGGCCTGACGGTGGAGGAGGTAGCTCGTGAGGCCCTTGAGCGCTGGCTCCAGATGGCTCCGAGAGCTACGAAGCAAAGCTCACAGAGTGGAGCTACCCCAGCCTTTGTGGTGAGGGCTCCTTCGGCAACGTACCCGGTGTTTGTGAGCTGGGGTGTCCTGGACGACATTGGGCGGTGCTTGCTGGACGCTGGCATTGGTGGCCCCGTGTATGTTGTTGCCGACTCCAACGTCTCCCGGCTCTACGGGCAGCAGGTCCAGACGGCCCTCGAAGGTGCAGGGATTGAGGCGCACAGCTTTACCGTCCCAGCAGGCGAGGCCAGCAAGAGCCTGGCCACGGCTGGGGACATCTACGCCTGGCTGGCGGAGAGGCACTGCGAGCGAGGCCACGCCATCATCGCGCTGGGGGGTGGAATGGTGGGGGACCTGGCGGGGTTTGTGGCGGCCACCTTCCTTAGAGGAGTTTCGGTGGTACAGGTGCCCACGTCCCTGGTGGCGATGGTGGACGCGTCCATAGGTGGGAAGACGGCGGTCAACCTGACCGCGGGGAAGAACCTGGTGGGGGCTTTCTATCAGCCGCGAATGGTGCTGGCGGACCTGAACGCCCTGAGGAGTCTTCCTCCCAGGGAGCTGGCTTCGGGCTGGGCTGAGGCCATCAAACACGGGCTTATCCTGGATGCCTCTCTCTTCCGGCTTTTCGAAGAGGAGGCGGGGTCTCTGGTGAAGCTGGAACCAGAGATAACCGCAGAGGTGGTGCGACGGAGTATGGCTATCAAAGCCAGGGTGGTGGAGGAGGACGAAAGGGAGACGTTGGGGAGGCGGATTCTCCTCAACTACGGCCATACCATCGGGCACGGGCTGGAGGCCGCCACCGAGTACACGGCGCTCCTTCATGGCGAGGCGGTGTCCGTGGGCATGGTGGGGGCGGGGAGAATCGGCCAGCAGATGGGCCTCCTGTCACGCGAGACGGTGGAGAGGTACACCGAGGTGCTCAGACGCTTTGGACTCCCCATCTCCTGTCATGGGGTAGACCCCGACAAGGTGCTGAGGGCCATGGAGATGGACAAGAAGGTGGCATCCAGGGTGATAAAGTGGGTGATGCTGGAGGGTATTGGCCGGGCCGCCGTTCACTCGGACGTGGACGAGGAGCTGGTGCGCCGGACGGTGGGGGACCTCTGCAAATAGGGTCTCTGGGAGTGAAGAGGGGAGCACCTGTAAGCATAGGGCTGCCACTGATGGTTGTCTGCTGGGCGCTCCTGTGGACCCAGGACACCTTCTGGAACCCACTGTTCTTCATGGGCATGTGGTCTGGAGCGACGCTGCTGATGTATGGCCTCGGCGAGCGGGGGTATCCGGGTCTGCGGCGTCACCTGGCGCTTCTTGGGCTGTCTATTCCCCTGTGGTGGTGGTTCGAGGTGGTGAACGCCCGGGTCGGGAACTGGGAGTACCTGGGGGCGGCCGGGCGCTATAGCCGATGGGAGAATATCCTTTTGGCCACGGCAGCCTTCTCCACCGTTGTCCCCGCGCTGGACTCCGCCTGGGGCCTTACGGTGAGGGGAGGGCGGTCAGGAGCATGGGTGGGGAGGCACAGGGACGCTCGGCGGTACGGCATTCAAATCGGCCTGGGCATACTGTTCCAGGTGGTGGTTTTTGTCTGGCCCACGGTGTTTTATCCCCTGGTGTGGGTAGCACCCTTCCTCGTGCTTGATGGCCTGGTGGGTTATCGGGTCGGGCGGAGCCTGGTGGACGACATGATGGGGCGACAGTGGCGGCTGGTGCTGGGCGTGGCTGCGGGGGGGCTGCTGTGCGGGTTCCTGTGGGAGTTCTGGAACTTCTGGTCTGCGCCCAAGTGGATTTACCACGTGCCTTTGCTGGGTTTTGGGCACGTGTTTGAGATGCCAATCCTGGGCTACGGCGGGTATGTTCCCTTTGCCTGGAGCATCTACCAGTTGCTGCGGCTGGGTTTCCCCATCACTTCGGCAAGCTCAGTGCAGGCTCTAACCTTCCCCCAAGCGGGGGAAGGGACACAAACTCACACGCGCTAGGGTGAACGGGTTGGCTTCGCTTAGAATCTATCTGTCACACTGGCGAGCTTGTCTAAGGCATTCGCCCTAGATTCTTCACTTCGTTCAGAATGACGTTATGTTATCTCGGTGAGGGCGGAGAGCCATGAGCGGGGACGAAAAGAAAAGGCGGGACTCACTAAAAAGTCCCGCCCTTATTATCCTGGGTTACGGTCCGGGTATGCTAGGCGGCTACCGCTACCTTTATCTTCTCCCGAACGACCTTCTTCAACTCCCTGATTTTATCCAGGCCGGGGTAGTGGCCTCCTTCGGCCTTGCGGTCGAAGAGGGTCTTACCGTCCAGGTACACCTCCAGCCGTCCGTCGCCCACCGGCGTAATGGTCACGGCGATGTCGCCATGAAACTCGCTGAAGAACTCGGTCGCTATCCAAGCGGCCTGAGGTAGATACCCTCAGCCTACGCAGTACTTGATCTCCAGGTTAACTTTTCCTTCTGCCATCTTGCGACTCCTCCTTTGCTTTGCAGGCTTCCCAGACAAAAAACGGGATCGATTTGATATTATACCATCGTGAGCTGATGGAGGGTAGTATTGCAGGATGTTGGGAGCTTTGCGCAAGCGGTGTTATGGGCAGTCATTCTATGCCATTCTGAGTCCCGATGAAATCGGGACGAAGAATCTGAAGCCCTTGCCTGAGCTACAGAGCCATGAGTGGACAGCTTAACTCCCCCCCTCTCACACTCTCCCCCATCAAGGGGGAGATAACAAGTCCCTTCCCCCTCGACGGGGTAAGGTGAGGATGGGGGTGAGGGTCTAGCCATCAATGCAAGCTTTGTAAGTTGGGAAGTCCCCACAGTCCTTATCC
>JACQTZ010000005.1 GCA_016210515.1 Chloroflexota bacterium | reverse complement strand
ATGTATGACCTGCTTCGGGGCTGCCATCGTGGTGGCCATGGTAGTGTACGTAGGTCTCTCTGGTTCGGCTCTCATCGGAGCGTTCACCCTCTTTCTCTTCTCCATGGGAATGGGCATTCCCCTGGTAGTCGCCGCCATCGCCATGTCCAAGGTCCTGCCTGTGCTGTCACGCTTCGAGCAAGCGATCCGTTGGATAGGCCTTGCCAGCAGCCTGGTTATGGTGGGCTTCGCCGTTTTGCTTATTACAGGGAACTACATGGTGCTGACAGAGTGGGTGTACAGGTTGACCGGGAGCACCTTCCCGAGATAGATGGCTCCCTCAGCTCGCACGCGTAGGTCTGCTTTCCCTCGTCACCCCAGAGGACGAGTTGGGCCACCCAAGGGTCAGATTTCTTCCAGCCCTCGTCGTCGGCCACCCGGCTCACCCCAGCGATGAAGCGATCCATCATCTGAGCAATGTGGGGATCCTTGTGCCTCTGGTTCATATGGCTCGCCACGGTATCTACATCACCACTTTGCCTATCAGCCATCGCCTCTGGCCTCCTCTCTCCATGTCCAACCATGTCCAACGCCTGAGAGCGCTCCCCGACGAAGGGGTTATGGCCCAGGATGGTTAGGCTGATTCTAAGGTCAGGCTACTTGTAGTGTGTCCGAGTGATAGCTCAACCAAAGCTGACGGGGCCTCAAAAAACGGCTTGCCCAGATACGGCGCCGGAATTATTCAGACAGGCTGCTAGCGTCTCCACTAAGCGCCTCAGCAAGCCGTTTGGTATCCACATCCGGTCTCCATGCTCCACCGTAGGGGATTCGAATCAGGTACGAGGCTGACCGATTCTTTGGTGTACTGGCATTGCCCCACTACCCCTTCCTGCCCAGCCGCTTGAGCAGGGCGAGCCAACGAAGACATTTCCCAACTGGCGGAGGGGGTGGGATTCGAACCCACGAACCCTTGCGGGTTAGCGGTTTTCAAGACCGTCGCCATAGACCGCTCGGCCACCCCTCCCTGCCTTGCTATGATAGCTTACGGCCATCGGTGGTACAATCTTGCCCCTGCCCCTGCACTCGGCGGCAAAACTTACTCTCTCACAACATATAGTACAGGGTGTGTACAATGAGCAATGCCAAGAGTAGAGATACGGACTATCATAGAAACGTGGAAAGCATGTGGTCAGAACAACTCCTTAGCAGCCCGTCAGTTAGGTATAGGCCGCCGTACGGTCAAGCGGTGGGTGGAACGAGGGCGGCAACCCTGGGGCTACGTCCGCTGGCAGGGGGTGCAGCGCCAATCTACGGCTAACCACGGCCTTATGACCGGCCGCTGCCCTGGGCCTGGGGTCGCCAGCGGGTGACCGCTGCCAGCACAGATGCTGCCAGCACCAGCCCTGCAGCAAAGAAAAATGCTGCCTCTGTGTTGATTGAGTCGGCCAGCACCCCTCCTGCAACAGGCGCAAAGGCCGAGACCACAAACGCTGACCCGAATACCAGGGAGATGGTGATGGCCTGGGTCCCCGACGCAACCAGGTCCATGGCCGAGGCCAGGAGAACGGACATCAGTGGGAACAGGAAGGCTCCCATAACCAGCACCACCAACCCAAACATCCAGCCAGCAGGCGCTAAGGTGAGCCCGATGAAGGAGAGCCCCAGTATCGCCATGCTCGGGGCCAGGATTAGCTTGCGCCCCAGGCGGTCTGAGGCAAAGCCCATTAGGGGCTGTGACACAATCCCTCCCACCTGGGCCAGGGACAGGTAGAGGCCAATGGTGACGCTGGAGGCCCCAAGGTCTTCCTTCAGATGGATGGGCAGAAAGGTCAGAACTGTGCTCTGCCCGCCGGAAAACCCCGCCGCGAAGAGGAGCACCAGTAGAAGCCTACGATTCCGAAAAAGGGCAAACACGGACTGGAGGTATCCCGACGTGATTGACTCGGAGGAGCTGCCGGCTGGTATGGTCCGGAGAAAAGCCCAGATCATCAGTCCAAACACCAGACCGGGTATCACGCTCCCTTGAAGAACCAGACGCCAGCTAATGACTCCCAAAAGGGAGCCCACCAGTATCGGCCCCAGGGTTTCACCTATGCTGCCACCCGTGCCGTGAAGGGAAATGACAAATCCCCTGCGGGAAGCGAACTCCTTGGAAAGGGACGAGATAGCCGCGGGATGCCAGAATGAAATGGCGACGCTGAGTAGAGCGGCTGCCACCGCCGCCATCCAGAAATCTGTCGCCACTCCAATGGCCAGAGCGAAAACCGAAATCATAATGATGGAGCCGCCAAGAATCCCGGCGCGCTGTTTGGCAAACCGGTCACCCACGAAACCCGCCGGGACGTTGGCAAGTCCACCTGCGATACCGCGAAAGGTGGACAGGATGCCCACCTGGGTGTTGTTGAGGGCAAGACCCGACTTTATCTGCGGAAGCAGAATGAAGAAGGCAGCGTTGAACATGTGCTTCAGGGCATGTCCAGCTACTGCCACAACCAGCAGAGTCAGTCGCTGTCTTTGAGTTATCCCCTGGGGTTCCCGGACAGCCGTTCCTTTATCCTGCATCCGCGCCCCTTTCCTGGGTGATGATGAGTTCTAGACAGGATTCTGCACTATCTCGATGCGAATGTCCTCCGGCCCTCTGACAAAGGCGATTTTAAGGCCTGAGGGCGTTGTCCTGGGCTCCATGGAAAACTCTGCGCCCTTGGACTTGAGGTCTGCCGCCGCCGCCTCCAAATTCTCGACCTTGAAGCCAAAGTGGTCCAGCCCGTAGTGGGGACTCTTTAGCCCTTGCAGCTCCTCTCCTGGAGCCAGAGCACCCGCAACGAGGATTACCAAGCCGTTGAGGTCGAGCTCCACCCTGTTGACGCCGGACGGCTGGGGGGTCTCGATAATCCTGGCACCGAACATCCGGTGGTACCACTGGGCCGTCTTCAGTGGGTTCGGGCTCCTCAGATGGATATGGTCGTACTCATAGGTTGCCATGGAAATCCTCCTTTTGTTATGTAAACGCCACCAGCGCTGTACTTGTTTGCGTAAATCAGCGTTCTCACAAACCATTGCAGACGCGTTCTCTACCCACCGAACCATCCCCCTTTATCCCCCTTTCCTTCGGCTCCGCTCAGGACAGGCCCTTTCCTGGAAGGGGGAAAAAGAAGTTTCTGGGGGGCACCCCCAGTGCCCCCGCCAGAGGGGCTCCGACCCTCTGGACTCCCCAAGCGGACGTTACACATTAGTATACGCCAGAACAAGTCCAGACGTTAGCACCAGAGGAGAAAGGTGCGGTCATCGAGGGAAGGCTTCCCGCACGCCGCCATCCACAGGGAGCATGGCACCCGTGGTCTTGAGGGAGCGGTCTCCGGCCAGGAAGAGAGCCGCCTCGGCCACGTCCTCCGCGGTCACGGCGGTCTTGAGCAGCGTGCGCTGCTGGTAGAACTCCTCCACCTGCTCTACAGGTATGCCGTGGGCCTGGGCTCGCTCCTCTCGTATGCGGGACGACCACAGCCTGGAGCCCTGGAAGATGGCGTCGGGGTTGATCATGTTGGAGCGAATTCCATACGGGCCGTTCTCTATGGCCAGCACGCGGGCAAGCTGGGCCTCCGCCGCTTTGGCCGCGCTGTAGGCCCCGAACTCTCCCCCCGGCGCAGTGACGTTCTTGGTGGCAATGAAGACCAGGCTGCCTCCCAGTCCCTGCTCTTTCAGAAGACCCACCGCCTCCCTGGCCACCAGGAAGTGCCCCGTAGCGTTCACCGCCAGACTCGCTTGCCAGTCGGAGAGGCTGAGCCTGTCCACGGGACTGGTATGGGCAACACCCGCGTTGGAGACCAGGATGTCCAGCCCTCCAAAGGCCAGGCGGGTCGCCTGGAAGGCGGCTTGAACATCCTTCTCCCTGGAAACGTCCAGTTTGCAGCACAGAACACGCTCTTCCCCATACTTGGTGGCTATCTCCTGGGCCACCCTCCTCGCCCCTGCAAGCTGGACATCCGTGACTACCACATGAGCACCCTCCTGAGCGAAACGCAGGGCAATGGCCCTGCCTATGCCGCTGCCGGCGCCGGTGACCAGGACAACTCGCCTGGCCAGCTCCTTCTCCGGCGGGGCCAGGGACTGCTTGTACAGCTCCAAGGGCCAGTACTCTGCGTCATAGGCCTCACGAGGAGAGAGGGAGGTATAGCTATCTAGCGCTTGGGAGCCCTCCAGAATCCCTATGGTATGGCAGTAGATGTCCGCGGCAATCCTGGCCGCACGGGCGTCCTTGCCTGTCGTCCACATCCCCAAGCCTCGCACCAGGACTACTCTGGGAAAGGGGTCTAGCATCGGGTGATGGCCGTCGGAATGCTGGGAGAACCACTCTTCATAGGCGACGGCGTATCCGGCAATTCCGTCTCGCAGATTTTCCTTCACCACGTCCAGCTCCTGGGGGTCTTTGGCATCTATGAGCAGGGGCACCCGCTTGGTGCTCAGCAGGTGGTCGGGGGTAGCCGCTCCCAGAGCGGTCATGCCCTCTGCCTCTGACGAGTTGACGAACTCCATTACCTCGTCCCCGTCCCCAAACCTCAACAAGGCTCGCTGACGCGGGCTGACCAGCCCCCGAATGGTGGGGGCAATGGAAGCGGCCACCCGACGCCGCAGGGAAGGCTCCAGGCGCACGCCTTTACTCTGAGCGAATATTCGCCTGCCCTGGCCATGTCGTTCTATAAGGGCCTCGGCCCGGGACACCAGCTCTATGTGGCTCTCATAGGCATCTCTGGGTGTGTCTCCCCAGGTGACGAGGCCGTGGTTGAGAAGGACCACTCCCCTAGCGTGGGGGTTGCTTCGCGCAGCCAGGGCCACCTCTTTGGACAGTAGGAATCCCGGGCGGCGATAAGGGACAGCGACCACGGCGTCATCAAATGCCTCGGCGAGGATGGCTGCCGGCCGGTGGGTGTTGGTTATGGACAGGATGGCATCGGCGTGGCTATGGACTATGCTCGCCTGGGGCAGAAAGGCATGAAGCAGGGTCTCTATGGACGGGCGCGGCGCGTTGGGTTCTACCAGGCAGTGGTTCAGGTAGTCCACCATCTCCTCGTCGGACATGTCCTCCCTCTCAAGCAGAGGCAGGACATGCTCCAGGAGCACCCCTGGGAATCCCTGGCGTTGGATGGACTTCATATCCGTGCCGCTGCCCTTGACTCTCAGGACGCGACACTCCTGGCCCCGGAAGTCCCTTTCGGTGGTCTTGAGGGAGGTGTTGCCACCACCCCATAACACCAGGGATGGCTCGGCGCCGACAAGACGGCTCTGGTAGACCAGCAGGTCAAGGTCGGACATTCCCAGGGCGTCTTTTTCGGACCAGAGAGTTTTCATGTTTATGGCAGGGCGTGAGATACGCTGGTATCTTAGTGGGGTGAGCCTGCGCAGTCAACACACTGTACACGCCCAGAGCGACCCATTGGTGCTATACTAGCGGCAGTCTTGAGACCTAGTCCAGCAAGAGGAGGAGTTCAGCCATGATCTACGAGATACGCACCTACGATCTCAGACCCGGAAGCGTTGCCGAGGTTGAGAAACGGTTTGCCGAAAGCCTCCCTGGTCGTCTCAACTACTCCCCTTTGGCTGGCTTCTGGCACAGCGAGATAGGCCCGCTGAACCAGATTGTCCACATATGGCCCTACGACGACCTGAACCAGCGGGATGGTATCAGAAGGCAGGCAGCCTCTTCCGCGGGCTGGCCTCCCGACATCGCCGAGTTCGTGGTAAACATGCAGTCCGAGATATTTCTTCCAGCCCCTTTTATGACCTCCATGGGAGAGAGGAACATTGGCCCCCTGTACGAGATGAGGAGCTATACCTACCCCCTGAGGGCTATACCGCTGGTCCTGGAGGCATGGAGTAAGGCCATCGCAGAGCGAGAGAAGCTGTCGCCTCTGGCAGGATGCTGGCATTCAGACATAGGTGGACTGAACAGATTCGTACATCTGTGGGCCTACAAAAGCTTTGAGGAACGGGGCCGAGTCAGGGAGGAGACACAAAAAAGAGGAATCTGGCCCCCCAGGGCTGGCGTGAGCCCTGTCAGGATGGAAAACAAGCTACTGCTGCCTGCGTCGTTCTCTCCCATGCAATAGCCCCTGGGCAGGCAGCCGTCTTACAGAGCCTTGAACGGTGAGCTAAACATATGCCCTGTCATTCTGAGGAGCGCAGCGTCGAAGAATCTGGGTGAGGCTGTCCCCAACCCCGCAGATTCTTCGCCCTTGCAGGGAAGGGCTCAGAATGACACCCACCAGTCCAGCCTGACCGCTGAAAATGTTTAGCTCGCGATGCATGGCTCTGTAAGATACGCCGTTAGTCTTCTGCTTCGCCAGTAGCATTGCGCCGTCGCCTTGTCTGACCTCCATCCCCTAGCCCCTGGCTTGCTCCTCCCAGAGCTGCCGTGTGAGTTGCATATGGCCCAGGTGTATCCCGGAGTGATACAAGGGGTATATCGCTATCCCCAGCACCGTCACGTGGCTCTCCAGCACCCGTTGGCTGTAAGCTGCCCCTGGCGATTCCAGCATCTCCTGAATCAGGGGAGGCGCAGGCTTCAGCAAACCCCCGGAAGACATGGACTCCAGCACCTCTTTTGTGATCTGGCGTACCCTCTCCACGTACTCCATCAACTCCTGAGCGTCCTGGGCCATAGCCCCAAACTCCCGCTCCCGGCTTCGGCGCACCGGCCTTCTCCCCAGCTCGCCGTGGATCCACCACTCCTCCACCGAATAGGCATGACAAACAATGCCCGCAAGAGAGTTCACCTCATCGGGTGAAGGAAATGGCCTCCAGTTAACGGCCTCCGGCGGCAGGTCTTTCAGCGCCGCCAGGGTATCCTTATACAGAGCCTCGTACTTGATCCACAGGGGTTCCAACTCTGGGTTCATGGTGCCTCCTCTTCTCGTCCGATTCCTAACCGTTACATAGAATCACGCCTTGATCCCCAACCTCTCCCGAATGGCCTTGAGGATGTCCAGGTT